>JBKECE010000057.1:0-26564 GCA_047974325.1 Dysgonomonas sp.
AATTCTTTCGATTGTTTATCTGCACTGCCCCAACTCTGTTCTGTCCCAATCAGACGATGATAGTTAATAGCCAATGGTATTTTAGTAAAATGCTTTGTATATAGGTCAACGACCCATTTGAAAACACTTTCACGATTTGCATAATTCTTATACTTCATGTTATGAGCTTCACCCCATAAGCCTAGACCAAAGCCATCAATAAAATCAACCACATCAGGGTCATTGAATTTTTTGCCAAAAGCCTCAACGAATTTTGCATACTTCTGCTGAAAGATCGGATCATCAGGATATGGGGACCAACGTTGATTGCTTGATCCCGAAGTAAACCCTTCTGCTCCGGCATCTCTCACGTATTTGGGGGAGAAATCTTCACTTTTATCCCGACTATCAACCACAACCCTAAAAGCAAGTCGCATACCTCTCTTTTGTGCATTCTCGATCATCCATTTGAGTCCGGGGTTTGTATCCCATCCATAAACATCTTCGCTTGGATTGAGGGATGTCCAGCTTGTTCGGATATATAACGTATTTGCATAGTCAGCAATCTGTAACGGTTCACTAATACCCGGCACTTTTATATTGTCGAGTTTATTCCAAAAGTCAGCCTGAGGAACTGTAGCTCCACTTCCATAAAGAACCCATCCTGTCAGCGGATTACGCAAATTTTTCTGAGTTTCGGGTTCTACTGTCACTATATAATTTCCGGCTATCGTATTATCTGCTGTAATTGTGTTTTTGCCACTCCATGTTATCTGATTTTGAGCAATCGAGATATCGGTTGGTTTTTGAGCGAGGATTTCACGCGAATGATAAATATTCCAATTCAATTCAGGATTGCAAACTGCATTATTCTCCGTACCTGCCGAATTGATGACCTCACGTTGATAAGACGCAAACTTATAGTTGACGACCAAATCTGGATTGGTTCCTGTCAGATATTTGTCATAATTTGCTTTTATCTGGCTTTCCGTACGTGCAATCTTCCAAATACGTAGATCAGCAATTTTTCCGTATAACTTAGGATCGCTGTACCAACTTCCTATTGATAATGCAATGTTCGAATTTCCTATCCATCCTCCAACTGCATCTACAGTGCCGGAAAGCTCTCCGTTAACATAAGCATAGGCTTTGTTTTCTGTCTCGGAAATTACAAATGCCAAGTGCCCCCATTTTCCAATAAACTTTTCGCGTGGAATAGAGAAAACTATAATCTTCTTCTGCGGAGTTATTGCAAAAAAACGAATTTCAAGAGCTCCATTATTATCTACATTTGTTCTCAAATTCAGTAACATTCCTTTGTTACTGTTATCCATCGTTCCCAAGATGGTTGTTTTATCAGTATCATTTTTTCCTTCACTCATATTTAGCCATAGCTCGAGCGTCATCGACTTTTCGGTAAAAGTCAGCGGAGTTCCCAATATTCCATTATGTCCGGATTTTAGTTCCCATGCACAAAAATCGCCCGATGCATAAGCTGTCATAACCATGATCATCAGTATTAATGACGATAAAATCAGGCGAGGAGAAAAGCAATATTTTTTCATGTTATTTCATTATTATTTTCTGACCATTTACTATGTATAATCCTTTGGCTAATTCAACAACAGCCGTACTTCCTATCGATAAAGCAACTGAGCGCAACAAACATCCATTAATACTATAAATATTAGCCTGTTGCAACGTGTCGGATAAAATAAAAAGCTGTCCATTCTCTGAACTCAAAAGCAATTCTGGTACATTATTAATCGAAGAATTTATTGTCATTGCTCCACGATCAAGTACAAATACATCTGATATTTCCCAATCGGATAAAAAAGTGTTTTTTGTTCTGATTCTTGCAAAATATTCTACATCATATTCTAATCCTTCAAGTGAAAAAGAATTAGTATTTACAATTCCCGATCTAACAATCCCGTTTGTCGCATTTTTGATTATCTCCACCTCCCAGCTATCACCATTTTCTTGAGCTTGCGAGGATAGCACGCTTGCGGACAACAGTGAGACAATCAACATTACACGAAATAGAGAGCAATTCTGTTTCATAGCATTTCTGATTTTAGTTACTAAATAGTCAGTCCAGTTCTATTTTGATTTTCTTGTCTTTCACTATCACATAATAATCACCTGATTCAAGGATGCACTTGCCCTCTCCATTCACAAACCCAAAGTCGCGCTCGAGGTCAACCTCAAATCTGAAGGTTCTGTTTTCTCCTGCTTTTATAAGCTGCTTTTCAAAATGTTTCAACTCTTTCATTGGGCGAGATATCGTAGACACGGGATCATAAATAAACCAGTGTACTGTTTCTTTTCCATCCATTTTTCCGGAATTCGCAACTGTAATATCTAACGACAGTTTATCTCCTCGTTTTATTTTTGTTGCAGAAGCCTTGATATCTCCATATTCATAATTTGTATAACTCAAACCATAAGCAAATTCATAAAGAGGAGTTGTTGGAATATCCTGATATTTTCCTTGATGTGTACGTCCACTCTGACGCATATTATAATAGATTGGAATCTGCCCTGTCGAATAAGGGAATGTCATCGACAATTTTCCCGATGGATTTACCTTCCCGCGAAGGATTCCCGCCACGGCTTGGCCTGACATGATACCCGGCTGCCATATCTCAAGCATTGCATCGCTTAATTTCTCTAGACGATTCAATTCAAGTGGACGACCACTCGAAAGAACGAGCACAATAGGCTTTCCTATCTTTTTCAACTCCAACACCAAATCTTCCTGAATTTTAGGAAGTGATATGGTAGAGCGTGATGCGTTTTCTCCACTCCATGTTTTTTTCTCACCCAAACAAAGGATAATGATATCTGATTTACGTGCAATACTCATGGACTCGGCAAATTTAGACGTATCTTCTCCATCAAAATCGCATCCTTCAGCATACGAGAGGTTTGCTTTTTTGCCCAATTCAGCTTCCAGTCCATCATAAATCGAAGTAACATCATCAGCATTTCCATGTGCCGACCATGAACCGAGAAGATGTAATTTATTTTTTGCCATCGGACCGATAACAGCAATATTAGATTGCTTTGATAATGGCAAAATATTATTATCATTCTTCAGCAAGACGATCGATTCTTCAGCTAGTTGTTGTGCAATTTTCAAGCTTGAAGGCAAAAAGAAACGTTCTTTTTCGGTCGATTCGGGAATGTAAGGATTTTCAAAAAGCCCTAAACGAAATTTCAGTCGCAACACACGCTTCACAGCATCGTCAATCAATGCCATTGGAACCTTTTCTTCATTTACTAAATCAGCCAAATGCTTATCATAGCAATTATTCATCATATCCATCTCTACTCCTGCCAAAAAAGCCTTGAGAGCAGCTTCTTTATGATCTTTTGCAACTCCTTGTGAACGAAGTTGCTGAATAGCACCCCAATCAGAAACAACGAAACCATCGTGTTGCCAACGATCTTTCAATATATCCCGAAGAATGTATGAATTTGCAGTGCCGGGAGTTCCACTTATATCGTTGAAACAACTCATCAATGTAGCAACTCCGGCATTAACCCCTTCTGAATAAGGCAGCATATATGTATCCCACAAGGTTTGAGAAGATATCTCAGTATAAACATAATCTCTACCACCTTCCGAAGCTCCATAACCAACATAATGTTTAAGACAGGCGGCTACTCTCTGAGAATTAGATAAATCATTGCCTTGATAGCCTTTGATAGAAGCAACACCGAATACTGCATTGACATAAGGATCTTCACCATAACCTTCGGACACTCGTCCCCAGCGGCCATCACGAGCCACATCGACCATCGGAGAGAATGTCCAATCCACACCTGACATTCTTGCCTCCTGTGCAGCTACAGCACATGCTTGCTCCACTAAATCGGGATTCCAAGAACATGCTTGGGCTAACGAAATTGGATAAACCGTTTTAAAACCATGAATAACATCGTAACCGAATATCATAGGAATACCTAAACGAGATTTCTCCATAGATTGCTGTTGCACTTGATTGCGAAGTACTGGATCACTGTTGAAATAAATTACCGACCCTAATTCTGCCGGAAGTTTTTTCAAAATCTCAGCAATATTGTTTACATTATCATTGCGGCCAAGAGTATATTGATTGAGCTGAAGAACCTTTTCTTCAAGCGTCATCCGAGCAACAAGATCGTCTACTCGTTTTTCGATAGGTTGAGATGCATCCTTATAGATTATTATATCACCGGCTTTCCCCGAAACAGTTATCAGGGAAAATAATAAACACATACTAAAAACTTTAAGATTTCTCATATTTCATTGATATGTTGTCAGTTATTTAAATACAGGTTCTGATGAAAATTTCATAGAACTTTGTTTGTTATCTTTAAGATCAAAAACAATCAATTCATTTTTTCCTTTTTTCAGTGCTGAGGCCGGAACTTGTATTGATTGTTGCTTTTCTTCCTCCCAATACGAACCGAGATATTGACCATTTATCCAAACTTCGCCCATTCCCCATCCGGATACGTCCAAATACATATCTTTAGGCTCCCCTATTTCAAAATAAGTTTTATGAAATTTGGGTAGACTCACCTCAGTTTTTGGACTAAAGTCTAAATCTTGCACTTTTGCTTTTCTAATCTTTAGTTCTGTCATTGTCCAGCCGTCAACCCTTACTCCATCAATGCAGATATCACCAAACAAACCTTTGGAGTTATCCAAAATCTCCGGACCATAGGTAATTCGTCCAATATTCTCGATATAAATACGTAAGTTATGTTCTCCAAGATCTGACTGAAGAGCTAGTTTTTTATGATTGTCAGTCATAACTCCCTGAAAATCTTCACCGATATAAACCACAGCATAATCTCTGATATTCTCCACTTCGAGCAAGGCATCCTCCGATTCAATATTTATATTTGCCTGATAAAGCACATAACCAAACTCAACATCCAAATCATTCATAGGCAGTGGCTCATCGGATTCTACCCGATTGCCAAAGACCTGATCCAATGGTGCTGTCTCCTCCATCACTACTTCTTGTGCAGAAACAGTTCCGACAAACAACAACAGAGAAAGAATGATTAATAAATTTTTCATTATTTCGTTTTTCTTATTTTATTAAAAATGATTGAATAAAATCTTCATCTACAGCCACTTTTGGATCAAACTTATCGCTCTTCACATAATTGTCAATACTCTTCAGAAGCTGTTTTGTTGCCGGACGATTTTCTATATCTTTTTTCGTATCAACTGCCAACACAAGCAGTTTGCCACCATTCACTTTGGCTTCAAATCCGATACCTAGTTTTTCATTATTATCATAACTATCAATTACCTGAATGAATGGGCGCAGTTCGTTAGGAGCATCTTTCATTTCAATTACTTTTGCATTTTCCAAGATGTCCCACCATTGCCAATCGGTATGATACGAAGTGATGAAATCAGCAAACACCGGTTCTTCGTTATGAATCAGACAGCCAATCGTTTTAGGATGCCAAGCAAACATGATCGGATTCCAAAAGTGGTTGTGGAAAGTGGATTTGCGCCCTTGCACTTTTATCGGCAATGGGCACAGAACAACCTTCTTTCCTTGCGATAAATATTCTTTTGCCTTAGCATCGTAGGTTGTTGTATACAAAACGTCATCTGTCGAAAGCATCAATTCAACGTTACGAGGGTAAACCCAAATGTCCCAGCTATTTTTTATACTGTTGTTTATTGACAGATTAATCGTTAATTTTTGAGGAGTAACCAGTTTACTTAGTGGAATAGAAAAATCACCTATCGGAAATACACCATCATTTTGGATAGTTTGCGTTTTGAGTTTTCCAGAATTCAAAACTTTACCTGAAGCATCGGTTAATGACCACGCTATTTTTGTATTTTTGAGTGCAGACGGGCTATAGTTATATACTTCGGCTGTAGCATGAACTACCTCATCGTTATAATATGCGCTTTTCGAGTAACGTAGTAAAGGAACTATTGGGGCACAGAATTCTCTCCATTTTTCAGGAGACACCAATCCTTTTGAATTCCAAAACGGGTCGAGAATGCCCACCGGAGCATAACCCTGCCCGGGGAAATCATTGATCGACAACAATTGAAAGCCTGCAGATTTCGACGAACGGAGAAGGGCTTCAATCACAGCCTTGTATTCAACAACGGTGAGTGCACCTGAAGCCCGGAAAAAATCGTTTGCCTGATCTATCATCCCATTTGCATCAAGCAGTTCGCGAAATATCTCAAAATTGCGAGCTTGAACAGGACCTTTGAAATTTTGTATTTCTCTAAAATCAGGATATATGCAACGTTGCCCTGACTCGTGTGAGATAACAGGGACATCAACATCTGATTCCATACTTCTATCCCAATCCGTATTAGGTAGCCCTTCGTATACTTTTACGGGACCTTTATTAGTTTGTTGAGAAACATAATATTGATCCGATTTGACACGAGTGCGCGCAGTAGATCCACTATACAAGTGACGATTGTCATATTGGCGTCCGCCGGCAGTCAGTTCTTCTATAAAATCGAAGTTCCCTGTAATCTCATTTCCATTACAGTACAAAACAAATGATGGATGATTTCCATATTCCTTAAGAATAGCATGTTGTTCTCGACGGAAAAAATTGTAACGAGCTTCGTCCGGCTCAGCATCTTTTCCCCACATAGGCATCTCTATTTCTAAATAAATCCCATATTTATCAGCCATACGGAAAGCTGCACGAGGAGGACACCATGAGTGAAAACGCAGATGGTTCAAACCATAATCTTTCATCAAAATCATTATCCTCTCCCAAGGGGCATCATCAACAGGGGCATATCCCGTTTCAGGAAAAACTGCATTTTCAACATTTCCTCTCAAGTGAACAGGTCGGTTGTTAATAAACACATGATTTTTGCCTTGCTTAACTTCGCGCATGCCGAAATCTGCTGATTTTTCATGTTCAAAATTTTTCTTATCATTTTTTGTTTTAAGTGTACATTTGATTGTGTAAACAGCGGGATTAAATTCGTCCCATAATGTGACTTTCTGCCCTAAGTCTATGACATCTTCGACATAGGTGCAAGAATCTTTTCCAGCAACAGAAATCTCTTTTTTGATTTCGTATCCTTTTCCTGTAATGGTGAATAAAGCTTTACCATCAAATGAATCTTTTGTCTTATTATTGACAAGCATTTTCACTTTTATCGATTTGTCTGTGATATTAGGATACACCTGTAAATCTTCGACATATACCGGATCTATAGCCACTAGTTTTATTTCGCCAAGAATACCATTCCAGTTGATTTGCGTAAACTCGGTATGAGCATGATCCCATTTATGTGTATTATATTGGTAACGATTGTCGATACAAACAGTTATCAAATGTGTCTTTCCGGGAGTTAGAAATTCGGTGAGATCGTGGTTGTGTGGTACGCTTATATAGTCAATCTTGCTCACCTCTTTCGTATCTACATAAATAGAGCTTAGCCAATGAGTTCTCTCAAAATAGAGAAATATGCGTTTTCCTTTCCATTCTTTAGGAATTGTTATTTCTCGTTGATACCATGCCGGAGCCATATATTCATATACACGGGTAAGCCTGTCAATATGGCGATAAGGTGATTTATATCCTATTTTATAATCATCGGTAATTCCGGGTAACGTAATTTTTTCTTGTAATCTGTGATTATATCTTGGAGATAAGGATCCTCTTCTAAAATCCATCACATCGGTTTGAAACCCCCACTCTCCTGACAAATCCACTTCCTGCGTTTGTGCACTAAGATTCAGATTAAATGAACTCAGAATCGTGATAATTATAATTTGGTATTTAAAAATTCTGTTCAGCATGTTAGTTTTATACAAAAATTTAGTAAGTAAGCAATAGAGTTTAATGATATATTGTACCGATACTTTTCCGCAGTAGCCTATTTATTCAGTTTATGCTTCAATCTGGTCAAAGCTTCCAAGTAATAATAGTCAGCATAGGTTAGAGGTACATCTACTTCCGACTTGAAAGGATAGGCTCCTGTGCTATGTTTCAATATGAAGCAACCGTTTTCCCCGAGATTCGCTGTATACTCAAGTGAAGCCAATGTTCGTATTTGTTTTTCAACCACCGCCATGTATTCTTTTGCCCGGTCTTTATCTACATAATTGCTTAATTCAACGAGTGCCGAAGCCATGATCGAAGCTGCAGATGCATCTCTAGGAGTATTAGGAATATCCGGAGAGTCATAGTCCCAATAGGGAATATAGTCCTTAGGCATATTAGGATGGTGTATCAAAAGATCGGCAATGTGTTGTGCCTGATTTAAATAGCGTTTATCTTTTAATTCCCTATATAGATATGTATATCCGTAAAGACCCCATGCCTGTCCACGACTCCACATCGAATTGTCTGAATATCCTTGATGTGTTTGTTTTAGATGCGGAGTGCCCGAAATAGTATCATAAGAAACAACATGATATGAGCTGAAGTTGGGACGAAAATGATGCTCCATCGTTTTATCAGCATGAGAAACAGCTATTTCTTTAAATTTCACATTGCCTGAATGCTCATAGGCCCAGATCAATAACTCCAAATTCATAATATTGTCGATTATAACCGGATATTGCCATTTATCTTTATTATGATCCCACGAGCGAATCAATCCGACATTCGGATTATAGCGTGTTGCCAATGAGTTTGCTCCTGTAAGCAGAACTTCTTCATAGTGTTTATCGTTTGTCAAACGCAGACCATTGCCAAAACTGCAATACAGCATGAAACCTACATCATGATTGTCTGTCGTATATTTTTCGCGTTCAACACGGTTTGTGTATAATTGGGCATATTTCAATAATTCAGTATTTCTGTTATTCTCGTATAAATACCATAAAGTCCCCGGAAAAAATCCGCTTGTCCACCAACGTGAACTTGAAGTTGTACTTTCACCATTCTCAAAAGAGCGAGGTAAAATACTATCTTGATTGGCATATTTTTCAGCTAAAAGCAAAGATTGTTTCTCTGAAAATTTTAACGCATTATCAATTACTGATCCTAGTTTTTGCTGCTGTGAACAGCTGCTGATCAGCAATGTGATTGAGATGAGATTTAATAAATAATATTTTTTCATGTATCTATAGTTTATATCAGTCCCCTAAATCCCCATTAGAGGGATTCACAGACTTCTTGATGTTTTCTTATTGGATATTGATTCTGAGAATATTCGTTTTTAAACCTTTAGCTTTTGCTTCGAATACTAATACTCCTTTTTTTTCTCCCGCCTGAACAATCGCTGTCAATTGTCCATTAAATGCCGACATCTCAGGCAAATGAAATATTTCCAAAGAGGTTGGATCACCATTAGCTGAGGCTCGATATTTGCCTTCACCTTTCACCGAAAATTGCACTTCCCGACCATCATGCGGGCATAGATTTCCATCCTTGTCAACAATACGGACATTGACATAGGCTAAATCCTTACCATCAGCAGTTAATGTTGTTCTATCGGGGATCAATTCTATACCATAAGGTTTTCCTGCGGTGCGAACCGTTTTTTCTTCTGCTATTTTATTGTTACTGTCATAGGCAACAACTTTCAATTCCCCCGGTTCGTAGATCACATCCATCCATCTCAGGCGATAGCGAGTGTCAAGTGATTCTTTGCTTTTCGATTTTCGTCCATAGCTTTTGCCATTCACAAACAATTCGACTGAATCATAATTCGTATAAACAAAAACAGGAGTAATTTCATTTTCACGCCCATCCCATGTCCAATGAGGAACTATATGGAGCGTATTTTTGCTTTTGTTCCAAACACTGCGATAGAGGTAGTATCGGTCTTTGGGGATGCTTGCCAAATCAATAATTCCGAACATTGAGCTATGGTTAGGCCATGCATCGGTGTGGTAAGGAGAGGGTTCACCCAAATAATCAAAACCAGTCCAAACAAATTGTCCCAATGTCCATTCATAGTCTTCAGCCAAAGCAAAATCTTCATCCGGAATATTAGACCACGGGCAAACCTCCCAATCGTAAGAAGAACATTGATGATCATCGTACAAAGCATTTGCCTTTTTCTCGACCGGAAACTTATAAATACCTCTAGAACTCACTGTAGATGCTGTTTCAGAACCTAAAATCAATTTTTGAGGTGTATTTTTGTAAGTTTCAACATAACGCTGTGTACGATAATTTAGTCCTGGTATTTCGATTGAAGTAGCAAAACCATTTTCCAAGACGCAAGTAACTTGATCTATACCAGAAGTTACAGGACGCGTAGGGTCTTCACGATGGCAAATATTTTGCAGAAAATCCGAAACTTTATATCCTTCAGGATCACATTGAGTAGGGACTTCGTTGCCTATACTCCACATCACAATAGAAGGACTGTTGCGAAAGTTATGCAACATATTTATCATATCTTTTTCTGCCCATTCGTTGAAGAAACGATGATAGCCATTTTTACATTTAGCAATATTCCATTCATCAAAATTCTCAACAATCATCATGAACCCCATTTCATCGCATAGGCGCACCAATTCGGGTGTGGGCATATTATGCGTGGTGCGAATTCCATCGCATCCCATGTCTTTTAACAGTGTCAACTGACGACGTAAAGCAGCTTCATTCACAGCAGCACCGAGAGGACCTAAATCATGGTGATTGCATACCCCTTGAAACTTACGTCTTTCACCATTCAAGAAAAATCCTTTCTCTGCAATGAACTTGATATCTCGAATTCCAAACGGAGTAACATACTCGTCAACAATTTCTTCGTTCAGATAAATTTTAGAAGTTATTTTATACAAACAAGGATTTTCGGGCGACCATAATTCAGGTTTATCAATAATGAAGTTTTGCTCAAACTCTTTTCCTTCATTTAATTTTTGGGTATCGTCTCTGGTTACTACTACATTGCCCGCTTTATCCGTTATTTGAGTTGCAACCCGTATGCTTTTACCTTCGTTATTGGCAATCTTAGTTTTAAGACGCACCGAAGCATACTCTTTCGATACGAATGGAGTAGTAACATGAGTTCCCCAAATAGGCACATGCATTTTGTTTGTCTTTATCACATGAACATTGCGATACAAACCTGCTCCCGGATACCAGCGGGAAGATTGTGGTAGATTCTCCAATCGCACTGCCAAGAGATTGTTCTTACCATCTGTATTCAAATACTTTGTTACATCACAATGAAAAGAATTGTATCCATAAGGCCAGAAACAGACTTCATGCCCATTGACATAGACACGAGCTTCACTCATAGCACCATCGAATAACAGTTTCACTTCTTGAGAATTTGCATCGAAAAGATCTATATCAAATTTGTTTCTATACCATCCAACCCCAATGTATGGCAAGCCTCCTGTACGACCTGTTTTCACACTCGATGCTGTCTCGAAATTCTGAGTAACAGCAACTTCCTGCAAATCATTATTTCGATCGAAAGGCCCATAAATAGCCCAATCGTGAGGTATTCTTACCACCTCCCATCCGGCATCATTAAATTCAATATCCTTTGCCTCAGGATTATCTCCTTTAGTGAACTTCCAGTTTTTTTCTAATAGAAATTCTGTTCGTTGTGCATTGCAACAAACGGCTATTGAGAAAAATAAAAAAAGAAGTATACTATTGGTTTTCATATCATTTACAATAAACAAGTTAGAATTGCGAGTCCAAGTGAGTTTTTAATCTCTACTCTGATTCTTATTTTTTATCAAAATAGTCTTTCATCAGATACCACGCTTTTTTACGATAGCCTTGATCCGAAACCAAACCCTTTCTATTCCAATCTTCCTGATTGGTCGGATGAAAACGAAAAGGGGAACGAAAATCGAACAAAACCCAAGGAGAAACCCCTCTCAGATTCGGAATATTATTGAACATGGCAATATTATCTTCGTACAGTTTGGCTTGATAGTCTTCGCTCCACGAACTTGCAACGTCTCTGTCGCCCGACTGTCCGTAAAGAGCTTCACCACCAAATTCGGAGATTATCAGCGGTTGACCAGCTGCAACATTCCATACTGCTTTCTCCGGAGCGATAGGCCATGGATGATACCATCCCATATATTTATTTACGGCAACCACATCTAGTTCTTTTATAAAAGGATCGTCCATGAAGAATTCTTGCTTTTCCCGATTAAACCGAACAAGATCAAAAGCCACTGTTATCAGGCGTGTTGTATCTATTTCGTTACAACATTGGATAAGATATTTGAGGAATTCATTACGTGGAGTCGAAGGTTGAGTTTCATTTGCTACACCCCAGAATGCTAATGCACAACGATTCTTATCACGCATCACCATTTCCTTAATCATGTTACCAGCTTTTAGTTTTGTCGCATCATTCTCAAAATTAATCCCCTGCCAAATAGGTATTTCTTCCCAAAGCAGAAATCCCATTTTTTCAGCTAATCTTACGATATATTCATTTTGAGGATAGTGGGCTAAACGTATCATATTGCATCCTAAAGCTTTTGCTTCAGACAGTAATACAACAGCATCAGCTTCAGAAAATGCTCGTCCTTTGCGTTGTGGTATTTCTTCGTGAAAACTGATTGATTTCAAGAAGATAGGTTTATCATTCAAAATGATGTCCTCTCCTTTCGTATAGATGTTGCGAAATCCTATCAATTCCTCAATTTTTTCATCGCCCGATGTGAAAATAACTTTGTAAAGCTTTGGTGATTCTGGTGACCAACGCTGTATTTTTTTCGCATTGATTGAAGTTTTTGCACTTCCCTCTGCATCAGTCGTAAGGTTTTGTTTTATCTTCAGTTCAGGTATTTCGATACTTACCTCAACATTATTGCTAGCGGAAGAAAGCTGTACGCGAACATCTATTTTGTCTGATTTATGCTTGTCTAGCTGAATAAAATAATCCTTAATATATGTTTGGGAAGTAGTTACCAGAAATACATCACGAGTAATTCCTCCATAGTTCCACCAATCGAATGACATTGCAGGCATAGCATCTGGAGTCCGTGTATTATTTACTTCTACTGCTAAAAAATTATCTTTTTCTTTTACAGCATCAGTTATATCGAACTGAAACGGAGTGAAGCCTCCTTCATGTTGTCCTATTTCTTTACCATTCAAATAAACACGACAGCGATAATTTACGGCTCCAAAATAAAGGAATAGTCTTTTATCTGTTTGTAGTTCTACATCAAATCTACGAGCATACCAAATAGTGCTCTCGTAATATTTCAATTCAGGCATTTGGCTGTTCCAATCAGAAGGAACATTCAATCGCAAACCATGATCGAATGAGTATTCGTAAAAGTCGGTTTTGCCCTCCGGTTTTTTGTCTAAATATATTTTATTGCCTCGTCCTTGATTATATAAATCTATGATAGCATTCCATTTTCCATTAAGGGACTGTCGCTCTCTTCCATAGACGTTAGACATCAAGTCCTGAGCAGATATATTATCATTGCCAAACAGGATAAATAATAATAGAGCCAATAGGACTTTATTGATAACTTTTCTCATATTTCGTTATTTTTTGATTAATTCAAATTGGGTACTTTTCAAATTGTCAGAACTGTTGCCTACAAATATTTTGAAATCACCGGGCTCTGTCACAAATTCATTTTTTGCATTATAAAATCCCAGATCTTCAGCAGTAAGAGTAAATTCAATGTCCTTCACTTCGTTCGGTTTAAGTGTTACTTGCTGAATTCCACACAGTTCAATAACTGGGCGTGTAAGTGAACAGGCAACATCGTTTAGATAGAGCTGAACGGTTTCACAGCCTTTATATTTACCTGTGTTTTTCACAGTGGCTCTGATTGATATCTTGCTATCCATATCATATACCTTTTTCGCAATCTTGGGTTCAGAAATCTCGAACTGAGTGTAACTCAATCCATATCCGAAAGCATAAGCAGGAAGTATTGTTACATCCATATAGCCTGTCACCCATTGAGCCTTCGGTTTCCATGGACGTCCTGTACTTTTAGTGTTGTAATAGATTGGGCATTGTCCACTATGCTGTGGATAGGTCATCGGTAATTTTCCCGAAGGATTATATTTTCCAGTAAGTACGTCCGCAATAGAGTTGCCGGCTTCCACACCTAACCACCATGTAATCAGGATGGCATCTGCATATGGCTCCATTTCTTTGAAAACCAAAGGACGTCCCCCCATGACCAAGGCAACAACCGGACAATTGGAATTTTCTTTTAAATTTTTCACCAACTCTTGGTGATTCTTATTAATGTTTATATCAACTTTAGATTTTGCCTCGCCAGATTCTGTCGATTTTTCACCAACCGCAACAATGATGAGATCATAGGTCTTTAGATCAGGTGTTTCCAACAATTCATTGTTACGAGAATTATACCCTTCGTAATATGAAATATTGGCATCGGGCAAAGCATTTTTTAATCCATCCAAAACAGTGATAACATATTCAGGTTTGCCGAGTGCCGACCAATTACCCAACATATCCCATTGGGACTTACTAAGTGGACCAACTACGGCTATGTTTTTTACTGAGGTTGAGATTGGTAATGCCAAATTATTTTTGAGCAACACTATTGATTTGGCTCCTGCTTCACGGGCAATTTCTCTATACTTGCTGTTTATATTTTTATCTTCCAACTCATGCTCTCTCTTATTGAAAGAATACGGATCAGTAAACAGACCTAATTCAAACTTTTTGGTCAAAATCCGTCTCACAGCATCATCTATCAATGATGTATCCAACAATCCTTCTTTCACAAGCTGTTCAAGATTTTTTATATAGCTGTCTGAACACATATCCATGTCACAGCCAGCCAAAACACCAAACAAAGCCGACTCTTTTATGTCTTTGGCATATCCATGTTTGGCAAGGTCACCCACAGATCCCCAATCACTGACTACAAACCCGTTGAAATTCCAAGTATCTTTTAAAAGATCGCGTTGTAAATATCTGTTTCCTGCAGCCGGAACTCCATTGATATCATTAAAACCATGCATAAAAGTGGCTACACCTGCATCCAATGCCGCCTTGAAAGGAGGAAGATAAACTTGATGAAGTGTATGTTCTGAGATATCTACTTCGGCATAATCTTTTCCAGCTACAGCTGCACCATAGGCTGCAAAATGTTTTGCACAAGCTAGTATCCTGTTTTTTTTCTCATATCCATCTCCTTGAAAACCCTCTACTCTTGCTTTGGCAACTTGTTTTCCATACCATGTATCTTCTCCCGCTCCTTCCATAACACGCCCCCAACGGGCATCTCTCGAAATATCGACATTCGGTGCAAAAGTCCAATGAACACCATGAGCAGAGGCCTCTTCAGCTGCTATTTCTGCCGTCTTTTTCATCAAATCTAGGTTGAAACTAGCGGCTTCACCCAAAGGGATAGGAAATATTGTTTTCATGCCATGAATAACATCAAGTCCAAAGAGCAGAGGTATTCTTAGACGAGATTTCATTGCCTCATCCTGATATTGATTTGCTCTTGTAACTGATGTTACATTTAGCATTGAACCAACTCTCCCTTCCCGAATTTCTTTCAGATGATCCTGATTATTTATAACAGGACCTGTATTTTGTCTATCATTCGAATATTGATTCATCTGCCCTATCTTTTCCTCCAATGTCATCAAAGACAGTACAGAATCAACCTGCTGACTATAATCTTTCTTCGGGACATAAGAGTGCACCGCAGATACAGCTAATAGCAATAGGATTGTGATGGATATATATCTTTTCATTTCTTATAAATTTTCATGGCATATCCTCCCCCTTCGGCCATCGAGATATTTAATTTTCGATCAGCAGGAATGTTGATAATTTCTTTTTTATAATCAGAAGGTGTTCTATCAGCGTTCACTCCATCTCTAAAGATTTCCGCTTGCCAGTTACCTTCGCTCAAAAATGACAAATCGAGCAGTAATGTGCGTTTATCCCAATTTGTAAGTGCCCCTACATACCAAACAGCATCCTTCTGGCGAGCAATTGATACATACTTTCCGATCTCACCATCCAGAGCAATTGTATTGTCCCAGACTGTTGGAATTGTAGAAATGAATTCAGTACACTCCACCTCTCTTTCATAGTTATCCGGGCTATCACAAAGCATATTCAAAGGCGACTCAAAAATCACATATTCAGCCAATTGCCGACAACGCGTGCCCTGACTCATTGGCTCATTGTTTATCGCTCGGAACGTTTTTTTATTGCCATTGCGCATAGCTCCTTGTGTGTAATCGATTGGACCTGCAACCATTCGGATAAAAGGCATAGTTACATCATAGGTCACCTGATCGGTATTGATATCCGACCATTTTTGCTGTTCCATGCCGTGCACACCTTCGTAATTGATTATATTCGGATAGGTTCTGTTCAACCCGGTAGGTTTATAAGTTCCATGAAAATCAACCAGCATTTTATATTTCGCTGCAATTTCTGCTGCTTTGTAATGAAAATCGATCATCGGCTGATCATCCCTATCCATAAAATCGATCTTGAAGCCTTTGATTCCCATTTCAGAATAGTGTTTACAAACACGCTCCATATCTCGTTCAAAAGCATAATAACCAGCCCATAACACCAATCCAACATTCTTTGTGTTGGCATAAGCTATCAGTTTTTTCAGATCTATTTCGGGAACAACCTGAAATAAATCGGCCTGTAGATTTACAGTCCAACCTTCGTCCAAAATAACATATTCGATATTATGGCGAGATGCAAAATCAATATAAGCCATGTAGGTTTCGTTGTTCACTCCAACTTTGAAATCTACACCTGAAATGCCCCAGTTGTTCCACCATTCCCAAGCAACTTTTCCCGGTTTTATCCACGATATATCACTCAACCTTGAAGGTGAAGCTAATTTATAGACCATATCATTATCCGTCAGCTCTTTATCTTTAGTAGACACGATAGCTATACGCCATGGAAAATGTGTTTTAGCTTTGCACTTAGCGATATATGTTTCACGCTTAGTCACGATTTGCTGTAATTGATTATGTCCGCCTTGCTCGGTTGTCGCTGGATAAGGTGCAAAATGCGATTTCAAAGCAGTAGACGCATTATCTTTTTGCAGATACATTCCCGGATAGCTTTCAAGATCTGACTCTGCAAGACATACCTTTTTGCCATTATCCAGTTCAATCACAACAGGCGAAAACATCAAACGCCTTGGATTGATACCCGACAGCGGAGCATAGGTATAGGTATTTTCGAAAGAATTAAAATATTGAGTTTCGAAATCTTCATATTTTGTTTTCACATACGGGATATATGTGTTGTAGTCCTTACTGAAATTGAATGTAGCTTCTTCATTCTTCACTATGAAATTCCTCTTTCGTGTTGAAATAAAGCGATAGGCCATCCCTTCATTATAAGCTCTAAAAACCAGATTAAAATCTTCTTTAAAACTCAGAACCATTTCATTATAAAAGTCTGTTATCTCTTTTCTTTTATAAAAAGGAGATGCTATTGTATTATTGACTTTCGTCGTTTTCACATTTTTCAATTTTGAATCGACACCAAAGTTTTTTCCTTCATCCAATTCCATCGAGATAGGTGAAGGTGCTATTACCTCATCATTTTCGTGGGTAATAGAGTATGATATTTTTTTATCGACAAGAACACTTACAGCCAGTTTTCCGTCAGGTGACTTCAATTGATATGTCTTCTGAGCGACAATATTTATTGTAGATATTAACGATAGTATAAAAAGAACTAAATTTCTCATGGTCTGTATTTTCTTTTTTGACTTAATCTAATAGCCATAATTATTTTATTACTTCATACTCGAACAAAACAAAATCATTGATGTGAGGAATCTCCACCTCTATCATTCCTTTTCGTCCGATGGTATTAGTTTTCATCTTTCCGTTTCCCAAAACTAATTTGCAACTAACATTATCTCCTTGCTTAAACCATGTTTCTATACATCCTTTCTGGTCAGAATCGTTTTCACGGAAAACAAGCAGATAACCTTTATTTCCGTTTAGAGATTGAAATCCTGTCCACGATTTTCCTGACGGTTCATCTCCGATTGGGAGAATTGTTCCTAAATGAAAATTGTGTTGTATTTTTTTATAATCATTTATCAGATTTTTGATACTTAGCGTTTCGTCGGGTAATCCGCTTCCTTCAAACCATGCAAGAGGTTGACCCGCCATAGTAATAGCAAACAAGTATTCGAACGAATATGCCCCAGGAGCAAACGGATCATTATCATACTTATCGGCATTGCGCCACTTGTTTAAAAATTCGATTTGCAATTTTTCGGCAGGCACATATTTAGCCAATTGCCACAAATTACGTAGTGTATGATAGGGGTAATAGTTTCCCCAATCGGTGTAGCGGTTTTCGAGAAATATGTTTCCATACTCGTTGAATGTATGATAACCCGCCCGACGACCGGCTGTAGCATCTAAATTGAAAACCACATTGTTATTTGTTTCTTCAAGAACTTTGTCGAACAATTTTCGCAAATTCTCATCGGACTTTTTTGTCGGGATTGCCAGACCATCAATTTTGAAAGTCCGTATTCCACATTTATTGTATAGATCAGTCAATGCTTTTGCATCTTTCTCCCAATCTGCATAATCGTTCTGAACACTAGGATTGAACCAAAGACAAACTTCAACACCCAATTCTTTTCCTCGTTTTACAATAGGCTCCAATCCTCTAGGATATTTCACAGGATCGGGTTTCCAGTAATCAGGATTATTCCAAATATTTTTAAACGAACCTTTAACTAAAGCTGAGTTTGGGCTCTTGCCCACTTGCCATCCATCGTCAACTTGAAAATGAGTAATTCCCAGTTGTGCCGCTCGCTCAACTTCAATTAAACTAAATTTCTCATTTATTTTTGAATCCTGACTACGGTCACCCCACGTATTCATCATCACCATCTCATCTCTTTGTGGCAACAACTTGCGAAGATTTTTCTGATAAGAGCGCAGAGCACGAAGTTGCTCTAGTTCGCCACCACTATAAACTCCCATCACTACACTGTAAGCTTTTATCCACGCATCTTTCGTCAAATCATGTTCATTGATGCCAAGTCCTGTAACTGTGAAATGACCAAACTCGGCCGTGAAGTCATTCCCGTCATAAGCAAGTTGAGTACTTGAACAAGGTGCTTCTTTTAGAAAAAAGAAACCCTTCTCTTCAATCGGATTATGCGCAAATAAAAGATTTCCTCTATAAGAATTTTTGCGATAAGGAATCACTTTAGTTTCAAAAACAAGATTATTGTTCCAATCGGTTATATCATAAAACTCTACAGTTTTCATTTGCCAGTGGTTTCCTCCTGGTTCAAATTGGTCAAGAAGAGCAGTAACCTGCTTAGACTTCATATCTTCGGCAAATTCAATGTTCTTTTTGTCAGCCAGATTCTCTATTCGTCCACCAAATACACTATTTGTGTGCCCTTTAAGATAGGTATCACAAGCTATTACAGGACTATTCTTATAGATACGAAAAACACGTCTAACTTGAAGCTCATCAAGCGTGAACGAAACAGCAACCTCCAGAAAAGATGGATGAATCTCATTCTCTCTAATTTCCTGTGTTTTACAGCTTCCATCAATCGCTTCCGGAGTGTCTTTTGTTATATAAAAATCAGGTTTTTGATTCTTATTCAACCAAACATAGTTACTCGATTTGTCTCTAAGATTATGAGTAATTACATTGCCTTTATTCCACACAAATTTTCTTTCTATCAAATCATTTCCTATCACAAGAGTATCGTTCTTTAAATAGCCGTAATAACCCTCTTGTGAATAAGATGTGCTTGACAAAAATGTAACTATAAGTAATATGATTGCTTTGTGTCTCATGAATATTTAATTCTTAATCTTGTTTTAATGCTCTAGGTGCTTTTAGAGGTTTTTGTTCATTAAAACGCTGATTATCGGGAATATTATCAGTCTTCCCTGCACCTTCTTGCATCAGCTCTTTCAACTCAGCCAAATGATGTTGATATACTTTTCGGGGTGTAGTACCATATTTTTTACAAAGTGATGCTGCTATGCCTACCACTTCCCCCATCATTCCGGTAGTTCGCATGACTCGCACAGTTCCTAATGCTACGTGTGTAACACTTATATTACGACCTGCCATAAAAAGATTATCTATATTTCTCGAATAAAGGCATCGATAAGGCACTGCATATGGATAGATTTTAATATGCTTTGTCGCAGCTTTAAATTCTGCTCCCGGAAATCTTTGAGAATTCACTGAATCGGGAAAGTGAAGATCTATGCTCCATGATGATGTAAAAGAAGCATCTTCATGGAATACGTTTTTGTCAATGTCATCTTGTTTCAGAATATAATCTCCAAGTAAGCGTCTCGATTCACGTTTCCCTGCAAAACAAGCCACCCAATCAAGGTCTCTATTCTGATATTTCACATTATCTTTCAATCCGTTTTTCAGAAAACTCCAATTCGAAAAGACAACCAGAAGTCCATAATCACGAATCTTCTCAAAATCATTTATTTGGTCAAGATTCATACCTGTCTCCCATTTCCATTCACCCATGGTTACTTTTTCACAATTTTCTTCATTGAAATCTACGCCATACTTAAATAGAGGAAAATTGGTTTTCTTTCCGGCATCCTTTGAATACCATTGCACAGAAGATCCCATGGTCATCTTATCCGCAACTTCCGGGGCAAGTTCTTCTCCAAATTCATTACGACTTTCACGACCCATTTGATAATCTGCTCCGGCTAGATAACCAATTGTTCCATCACCTGTGCAGTCTGAAAACAAAGGGGCTTTTAAGCGTATTTCTTTCCCGGTTTCAATATGCTTGATAATGACCGAAGCTATCTTATCACCATCCATATCCACTGCAATTGCTCTATAATTAGCAAAAAGAATGATATTTTCTTCATTAGCTATGAATTCATCTTTCTTCTCATCTTCGTAATTTTCTCCCGGTTGAGCATTCCCAGCCTTCGTGTGTCCGAACTCGCGAATGATACGTCCAAGACCTTTATTGGGCCCCAATTCAATGCTACCTCCCAGATGAACCCTGATTTCAGAACTGTTATTTCCACCCAATACCGGACGGTCATTGATAAGTGCAACTTTAGAACCCGATCGGGCGGCGGCGACGGCGGCACACATCCCCGAGATTCCTCCGCCAACAACAACAAAATCGAATGATTCAGTATCGTTGGGAAGAGTTGGAATATTCAATAATCTTTTACGAAAAGAGGCTAATTTATCTATTTCAGAAGGAGGTATTTCACCTTTCTCGGTAGTAAAATAGATAGCATCACAACGTCCATTAAATCCAGTCAGGTCGTGCAATTTGATGATTGTTTCTTTATCTTTTATATTTGCACTGCCTGCATATTGCCACTCCCATTGGTTGCCTTTTGTCCCTAAAGTCACCGACAGTTTTTTGCCGGCGATTTCAAGTTTAAATTGTCCTGGTCCTTCTCCATTATACCATGGACTTGTCCAGTTAAAAGTGCGGACATATACATGATATGTACCTGTCTCAGGGAAAAATACTTTTGTCGAAGCATCATTAACGGCAACACCCATCCCATGTGCATTCAGATAGGGTGAACCCATTTGATCCATAAACTGTTGGTCGACAACCCATCCTCCTTTGTTTACAAAGCTTTCAGCTTCAACCAATACTTCTGCTGCATAGGTTGTTGAGTGCAAAAACAGTAATAATGAAAATAGAAATGTATTTACTATATTTTTTTTCAATTTGTCAACTCTTTAAGGTTCTAAAATGGTTTTATTATTTCACTTGTGTAGCAAGAAGTTTAACCCAACCATCAGCAGTTGTCTCATCATTTACTGCAAGTTTTATCGCCGGTTTATTTTCTTTTTCAGTATCAACAATAGCTACTGCCCATGTATAATTTCCGGCAGATACACTTACTTTAGTTTTGAAGTCATAGGTCATAGGATTATCTTTCAACCAATCTGAAGGCTCACATTTATCATCAATAAATATTGCCTTTACATTATTTTCTGAATCCAATAAGGCAAAAGCCACTTTATATTTATAGTTCCATTGCGGAATATTATTAGGAAAGTATCCCCAGCCCATGTTTCTCCAACGGTGGTTAATTGTCACTTCTTGCCCTGAGGTTACGCTTTCTGGCAGATATAACTGATCCGGATAAAGACGATATCCTCCTTCAGAAATGAAATTTTGTACAAGAGAAAAACTTGTTGTAAACCATGTCTCAGTTTCATACCCAACTCTGAAGTCCATCATATTTACGTGTGCTTCTTTTGAAGCTTCATATTCACCTAATCTCACATCTTCAGGATGTGCTTCACGGTATTTTCCGCTCGAATCAGTCCAATATCTGTGTGTTCCACCAGTAATCCAGCCACCTTCCATTATAATCGGACGTTTGTAATTCCAGCTTTTTGCAAAATTCTTTTCCCAACTTTGATAGTAATCAGTCATTCCGAAAGCATCTTGTCTGAGGCTGTATCCTTTTGAGATAGCTTTCGCTAATAAAGTTGAACTACTTTCGACCGGCGAACCCCAACTTGCAGGGTGTCCAACTACACGGTGATAATTGATAACTAAAGGAACCTTTGTAAAGTATTTGGTATACAAATCAGTAACCCATTCAAATACTTCGGCCTTAAGCCTTTCAGTATTTTCAGTAACTTTTTCTCCTACACTTTCATAAATCACATTATGAGCTTCACCCCACTTGCCCAGACCATATGCATCTATAAAAGCAGTACGTTCAGAATCATTAAAATCCTCAGCCAACGCTTGAATAAATTTGGCATAGTATTGTTGAAAAACAGGATCTTGAGGATATGGAGTTATCCGATCTGGATAATTAGCATCAGTCAAAAGATATTTAGCTCCTGCATCAAATACAAACTGTGGAGTATTTTGACGCTGATCACGTCCATCAACCACAATACGAAAAGCTATAGGCATCCCTCTTTTTCTAGCACCTTCAATCATTTTCCCGACCGGCGTGCTAGTGTCTCTCCAAGCATACACACCATCTCTGGGGTTCAATGTTGCCCAACTTGTGCGAATGTAACAAGCGGAAGCATAGTCTATTGCTTTAACCGTTTTAGCAATATCAGTAACCCAAAACTCTGTGTCCCAATATGACTCATCGGCTGTAGCAGAAGCATACATAACCCAACCTGTCAGAGGATTACGGAGCACCTTTGTTTTATTGTATTTGGTTTTCACCAAAGTACCCGTAACCGTCCCATTTCCATTAGATTCGCCGTCTGAGTCTGAGCAAGTATAAGCTGTGAGACAGAAAAATGTCATCAACACCCAACTCATTGCTATTCTTACTCTTATATTTTTTTTATTCATAACTTAAAAATGTAGTGTTAAAAAAGTATATCTCTAATATTCAATTATTCTGTGAGACTATCCGAAAATATTGCCGTACCATAAACCGAAGGTTATCCTTCTGATACGGCAATATCTCATCTAATATCTAAATACGAATCTTCTATTGTTTTTTTGCCAAAATAGTCTTGCTTCGAAGGTCAAATACAATAAAATTGGTTCCGGCCGGGAGTTTATAATATGAATTACGTGTTTCACCATCATAACCCCCATGCAAATCGCCTAGTTTATCCAATGCAAGCGATAAGTTTTGTCGCTTACCATCTGCTGTCAGCGGATTAGTGAATGTATATGCATTATTTCTAAAGTCGGAATCACCATAAACCACGAACTTGACACCATCTCCACTCGACAATGCATTTCCCTTGTAGATAAGAATCTGAGGATCGGCTAAACTCACTGATAGATTTCCATTCCACCAGCCCCAGCTAGTTCCTCCTCCATAGAGCCACAAATTAGTGACAGTAGTATTCACTTCTTCTGCACCTTTCAGCCATGTAACAATAGCAGGTTCAAGGGCTTTTGCCGGAGAGTAGATAGTAACTTCAGAGTTCTCAAAGTCTATGACGATACGGTATTCACCTGCTGTCGTTATATTCCAGGCAACACGTCTATCTTGCTGTTCTACAGCTTCAGCCTCTCCATCCCGCAACGTACCTTCTCCATCCTTCGGGTTCAGATAATATTCCTTATCTCCCGTTGTTACCAGCGGAATTACTAACTCACCAGCTTTTAGATTAACCAATGCAGCATATTTATTTTCGTTCTCTAAAGTTTTCTCTATTTCGACTATAGCATTGTTCATCGAACTTCCTGACAATGTCACTTTTTCCGGTACTGGAACTTCTTCTTTAACAGCTGCTACATTTATTCTGATAGTACGCACCTCTGGAGCCTCGAATGTTGCTCCTCCATCCCATTGAGCGACAACTCTAAACTCAAGAGTAAAAGGCTTGGTCAGAGGAAGCTTCCATCGTTCAGTCAACCAACTATACAGTTGCTCTGAGGTAAAACTTCGGCTAAATATTCCTTCTTCTTCAGAATTGATAATAGCTGTGGATGTACCGAAATTATTTCCAACAACATCTAATTTTGTTGTATAGGAAATTAAATTATCTTCAGCAGTTTCCCTTGCCTCAGTCCAATCAAAAGTCAGGATAACTTCTCTAGGATTGTCAAGGTCTATCGTTATGTCATAGGAATCAGTTGTAAGTTCTAATTTCTCTTGCACTTTTGGGATGTCCTTAATCTCATTATCACATGCACTCAAAAGAGTTCCGACAAACAATAGAGGTAATATTTTATATATAAATTTTACTCTTTTCATAATCTGTTTTTTAGCGAAAATTGTTTGTTTCCGAAATTGTCCAAAATATCATATAAGATTTGAACAGTTTCTTTTTCAAATTTTCAATAATTAATTATATCCCGGATTTTGAGGAAACTCAGCACCCCGATTAGAGTCGATTATAGTTTGTGGAATAGGCCACAACATATCATTCTCAGTAATCTTATCCTTAATCTTTTCATTGTGAGCTTTTACTCGCTCTACCAGTTTATTGGTACGCACTAGAGTAAAACGACGACTTTCTTCTCCAACTAATTCCCGGATACGTTCATCTAACAATTCATCCATTGTCATGTTAGTTGCATCAAGATCGGGGGCACCGGCACGACGACGCACTTCATTCACTGCATCTGCGGCCTTTTGAGCGTTATTCTGACCCAAGTAAGCCTCTGCTAGCAATAGATAGGTTTCAGATAAACGAAATTTCATTCTGTCTCTGTAACTACCTGTAAGGCTCAAGTTTTCAGCACGTCCGTAAAAGAATTTTGTCGGTGTAGGGAACAAAGATTTCGTTGAGAACCATGTTTGTTCTGTTATATTACATTTTTTACCATATAAAGAAGATTCAGCTGAATTATTGTAATACCAATTACGTTTAATATTGTAGTCCGAATTACGAATATCTTTATCATCGAAGATACCAGGTACATCGCCTGTAGCATTAGTACCTTTAGTACCTATCCACCATTTCATAGGAACTATCTGGGCGATACCACGCCCGCCTAATGTATCAGCCAAAACAAAGCCTGTTATCGCTGAATAGTTAGGAACCCAGGCACGACGTGTCCAGTCAGTAGAATTAGTACCTCCTCCAATAGTGTTGAACTCTAGCTGTAAAACCCAGATACTTTCTTTATTACCGCTACCTCTGTTTTGATTATTCTCTATAAACAAGTCGCTAAATGCATCTCCAGGTTTGTCTTTATTGACACCATAACGTGTTTTCATCAAATTGAAGTATTTACTATTGATTACGGCTAGTGCTGCTTTTTCTGCCTCTACATAATCTTTTTGGAATAGATACATTTCACTGAGTAAATGATATGCAGCCCATTTGGTTAGTTTACCATCTTTAACTCCATCAGGATTTTCCGGCAAATATTCCGTTGCAAACTTCAGGTCATCTATAATATGGCCTAACACCTCTGCCTTGGGAGTACGAGTAAAGTCAAGCTTGAAATCATACAATATTGTCTCCACATAGGGTACATCTCCATAGAGATAAATCAATGTCCGATAAGCATAAGCACGGAAAAAACGTGCTTCGGCCTGAAAGCGAGTTTTATCAGTTGGTGAATCCCAATTGTTGTTTTTCTCAGAAAAGATTAGTATTTCGTTCGCTGAAGCAATTAAACTATAAGCCCAGTTCCAATACGAGCCTACGAATCTCTCTTCTGGCGTTAAAGTCAAATTTGCGAAATTCGTTAGAGATCCATCACTATTTATAGCCTCTACAATGTCTGTAGCTACATGTAATGCCTCGTAAGCACAGGCATTACCATGCATAAATGCATCATCCTCTCCCCATGTATTATATTCAGCACGTGTAATAGCATAAAGTCCGGCAGAACCAACTTCAAATCCATATGTGCTGGTAAAAGTATTGGTTGGAGACAATTCTGATTTTAAATCTTCATCCAGAAAACCATCACATCCGGTAATGGTTATAGCTAAAATGAACAGAAGTCCTATTTTTATATGATTTTTCATTTTCATATCATTTTTTGATTTAGAAATATATATTTAATCCCAACATATAAGAACGAGCTGTCGGATAAGAAGCCATCCATCCATTATCGTAATTCAATATCTGTCTCATGTTGGAAAATGTGTGTAGGTTGTTAATACTAACATTCACATTGGCTGAACTTATCTTTAATTTATTAGTCACTTTTTTATCTATGTTATAACCTAATGTTAAATTC
>JBKECE010000103.1:0-7571 GCA_047974325.1 Dysgonomonas sp.
GTTTTTTTTATCGAACGACAAAACAGCTAATGCATCAGTTGCGATGTCTTGTGTTGCGGAAGCTATGAAAGCCAATATGACAAGAGGTAATATTACTTGAAAATCTGTTTTCAGATTCAGAAAAGATACTGAAAGTATCAGCACGGCATACACCAATTCGGATGTGAAAATCCAACGCTTGAAGTGTGTCAGATTGTGACTCGTGCGATCTACTACGGGCGACCAGATGAATTTAAGAATCCATGGAAGCTTTATGAATTGCAACATACCAATCGCCTGCAATGAAAAATCCTGTTGCCGCATGATGACAGGCAACACCGTAGAAAAAAAGCTCATCGGTATTGTCTGTGCTATATACAAACCGAAGAATGTAAAGAGTTTTTTTCCGCTCTGTATGTGCTGGTTCATCAATAAACTAGATTTGTTTTAGAATTTATAATTGAAGTTTAACCCAAAGGTACAAGGTTTTCCACGCTGAGCAAAAGCGCTCCCCGAGGTAAAGTAATATGTCACATATTTGGTGTTCGTTATATTTTTCGCCCACAATTCTACAAGTATTTTATCTTTTATGAAAGATAATTTTCCGTTCAAGGTTCCATAAAATGGTTGAATTGCATTATTTTCTTCTGTCCAATATAATTTTCCAAGACCAGAATACTGCCCGTTTATGTTTATCTTATCGAAGAAGGAATTTTTCAGACGGATAGAATAGTCAGCACCCGCAGAAAATGTATTCGACGGCACCATAGGCAGATAATTACCTGTATAACTTATCGTTGCTGTTTTTTCATATTCTTTAAACTTTGCATGGGTGTAACCATAGCCAAGCTGCACACTCAGGTTTTCCAAAGGGTTGATGTGCATAGTGATCTCAGCTCCTTTGCTTTCCGATTTTCCGGCATTGCGTAAGATATATCCTTTCCCTCCATTAGGCTTTGTTTGGGAGATTTGCTGATCGTGCCAATTGATATAAAACAAACTGATGTCCGTATAGATAAGTTTATTTAAACAACTGGCCTTTGTGCCCACCTCATAGCACCAACTATGCTCCGGATCGAAAGAGCGGGCTTCTTCTGTTTCCATTGTCGTATTGAATCCTCCGGCCTTATATCCTTTAGTAGCCGAAGCATAAACTATTTCATCGTTGGTAAAGGTATATTGTAACGAAACCTTCGGTGTGAATTGAGAATAAATAGCTTTGTCTTCCACATTCAACGCTTCGGTCTGAGGTTTACCAATCTTTTCATTGTTCAATATTGTATGCATTTTGATCTCTTCCCAATCATATCTCACTCCCATAATGAGAGACAAACCATTTGTCAGCAAATTGTCGATTGTAGATTGATGATACAATGCAAAACCTGTTGATGGCGTACTTATATTCTGATGGTTCAAAGAATCAGATGCCAGATATTCAATATCATTGTTTGTTTTATAGTTTTGATGAAACCCGAAAGCACCAAACTGCCATTTGTATTTGCTATTAGTGGTCGATTTTATATTGAACTCCTGCGAATACATCTGCTGGCGTTGAAAAAAATTGACATAGTATTGATCTTTAGGAGTAAAATCCTGATCCAAACCCTGTTTTCCATCAAAATATTGAAAAGATGTCTGTGATCCAAAGCGGAATGAAGGCGTAAAATATTCTATATTGAGCCCGCTCGTAGACATATTCCGTCTGTAAAAACTCCGGGCATTGTAGTTGACATCATTGACCGAATTATCGTCTGCATTATATATTCCGTAAGGATATCCATCCTGATCGGAATATTCGTAAGCAGATGAGAAGTGAATGTACAATTGAGGCTGTACACGCCAACTCAACCGCACACGCGACGAAACAGCATCAGACGGATCTGCTTTTTTCCCTGTAAAGCTGTTGTTAAAATAGCCTCCGCTATGTTGATAATTGCCCGAAAATGAGTACCCGAAAGTATTCTTCACATTGCCATAATGTGATGCTTCGATCAGATAATTATTATAATTTGCAACGGACAATCCCAGATTCGTTTCTTTGTATTTGAATGGCGATTTTGTATAAACATTGATTATCCCGCCCATCGTGTTCCGACCGTATATCGTTCCCTGCGGACCCCTAAGCACCTCGATCCGATCAATATCATTCAGACTGAAATCAAACGTTGAACGGTCAAAATAAGGAACACCATCGACATATAGCCCAATAGACGGTGCATTGATGCGGGAGCCTATCCCCCTGATATATGCGGGAGAGATCATCTTCGAGCCATAGTCCGGCATGAACAGGTTGGGAACAAAAGAGGTGATCTCTTTTATATTCGTTATATTCCTATCCTTGATCGTTTTGTCTGACAACAACGTAGCCGATATAGGCAACAATGCCAAATCTTTGTTTTGTTTGAATGCCTGAATAACAACTTCATCAGCTGTGTAAGACATCACAATAGTATCTTTATCTGAAAGGGGTAAATCGGAACCGGCTTCTGCTTTTACAATACAACAAAGTGTGAAGACTGCATACAGAAGAGAATATTTTCTCATTTCCTAATTAAATTTCTTGTTATTTCATAAAACAGACACAAAGTTATTAAAACATATTATGATTCAACAAACGAAAAACTTAAAAATAAAAATATTTTCATTGCTTTAACCTTGATTTTAATCTTTGTATCTGCACTTAACCTAAAGACGATTTGGCAGGCTCACCATTTTAACAAAAAATGGCAGATCATCACCACGTAGACTCCGTCTCTATCATAAAAAACTGACCGTCCGCAGATTCATTTGTGTAAATGAAAGAGAATGTTGTTTATTTTACATAGTCTTTAATATCCTACTCGCCAAAAATTACATTAACTTTGCGTTTCTTTATAAAAAAATAATATGGCAAGTGGAATGAAAAATTTGGCTAAAGATACGGCAATCTACGGATTGAGCAGTATCGTTGGTCGATTTTTGAACTGGCTACTGGTACCTTTCTATGTCCGTGTTTTCATGGAAGGTGACAATGGCATCATCACAAACATACAAGCATATGTGGCCATCACATTTGTGATACTCACTTACGGAATGGAGACAACTTTTTTCCGGTATGTGAATAAAGAAGAAGAAAACAGTACGACTGTATATTCCACATCACTCATCACTCTCGCCACATCTTCCCTGCTTTTCCTAGTCTGTTGCTTTGGTTTCATATCTCCTATTTCTTCATGGATGGGATATTCCAATCATCACAGCTATATTTTACTCATGGCTCTCACGGTTGCAATAGATGCATTTTGCTGCATCCCTTTTGCGAGTCTGCGCAATCAGAAACGCCCGATCCGTTTTGCTTCAATAAAAATATTGAATATCTTTTCCAACATAGGTTTCAATCTGTTTTTCATACTCGCCTGCCCCAAGATCTACCAATCCAGTCCTGAACTAATCAGTTGGTTCTACGATCCCGGCTTTGGCATCGGATATGTTTTTGTATCCAATCTGCTGGCTTCTTTGCTATCATTGTTGCTCCTTACTCCCGATTACACGGGATTCAGATACCGCTTCGACCCTGATTTGCTGAAAAGAATGCTCCGCTACACTTTTCCACTGCTCATATTGGGCATTGCCGCTGTTGTGAATCAGACTTTCGACAAAATGATCTTTCCTCATCTATTTGCTAACAAAGCAGAGGCAGATATACAATTAGGCATCTATGGAGCGTGTGCCAAAATAGCCGTGGTGATGACCATGTTCACGCAGGCTTTCCGCTATGCCTACGAACCGTTCATATTCTCTCAAACCAAAGATAAAGGCAAAGAAACGTCATATGCCATGGCTATGAAATATTTCATCATATTCGGGCTTCTTATTTTTCTGAGTGTGATGTTCTATATGGATATTATCAAACACTTTGTCACGGAAAACTATTTTGAGGGCATCAAGGTTGTCCCGATTATTATGATGGCTGAAATATTTTTTGGTATCTATTTCAACTTGTCGCTATGGTATAAGCTAATCGATAAAACATATTTTGGAGCCATCTTTTCTATTGTCGGTTGCGTTCTCATCATCGGCATCAACCTTATTTTTATCCCCATATATGGGTATATCGCCTGTGCTTGGGCTTCATTTTGGGGAAATCTGATAATGATGACTTTGTCTTATTTTGTAGGACAGAAACATTATCCCATCAAATATGAGATGAAAACTATTGCTTTCTATTTTGTATTGGTTCTGTTTTTATATGCAATCGGAATGTTTATACCTATCGACACCGTATGGTTGCGCTTGCTCTTCAGAACCGTTCTGTTAGGAATATTCTTATTCATTTTGATAAAGAAGGACTTGCCCCTTTCTGACATTCCCATGATCGGCAAACTTGTCAGAAATAAAAAAGAAAAATAAATATCTGTAAAAAATTAATGTATGAAAAAAATCTTTTTCCTATTAAGCATTCTGCTTACTATATCGGCCGTAAAAGCCGACGAAGGTATGTGGATACTGAAAGAACTCAACCGTCAATCTGCCGAGCGCATGAAAGAGCTGGGCTTCAAATTTCCTATAGATAGCCTATACAGCGAAAAAAATCCTTCTCTGAAAGATGCTGTTGTTATTTTTGGTGGTGGTTGCACCGGTGTAGTCGTTTCCAATCAAGGTCTGATATTTACAAATCACCAGTGTGGATTTGATGCCATACAGCAACACAGCTCTGTTGAACATGACTATCTGAAAGATGGTTTTGTGAGCCAATCTTTCGGTGAAGAGCTTTATACTGAGGGTCTCAATGTCTTGTTTGTCCGCAAAACGGAAGATGTTACAGAACAAGTAACTCAAGGCATCACAGCCTCTACACCTGAGAATGAACGCGAAGCCATAGCAGATTCTCTTTCTCAGAAAATAGTTGACCAATATAAAGACGATGAATTCACCAAAGCCGTAGTTGTTCCGTTCTACTCCAACAACAAATATTATCTTGTAGTGTACGATGTGTTCAGAGATGTACGGATGGTATTTGCTCCACCGTCTTCTATCGGAAAATTCGGCGATGAAACCGACAACTGGATGTGGCCTCGCCATACAGGAGATTTCTCCGTGTTCCGTGTCTATGCAAATAAAGACAATAAACCGGCGAAATACAGTGCAGACAATGTGCCTTATGTCTCTAAATATTCTGTACCTGTTTCTCTGAAAGGTTACAATGACAACGACTATGCAATGGTCATTGGTTTCCCTGGAAGCACAGAGCGTTATATGTCGTCTTGGGGAATCAATCAAATGGTAGAATCGGAACACACGCCCATAATTGATGTACGCACTGCTAAACAAAACATATGGAAAGATGCCATGAACGCAAGCGACGCCGTTCGCATCAAATATGCATCAAAATATGCAAGAAGTTCCAACTATTGGAAAAATGCGATTGGGATGAATGCCGCCATCAAAAAGTTGCATGTCATTGAAGACAAAGAAGTGTTGGAAAATAAATTTCAATCATGGCTCGATGCAAATGTCGATGCAAAAAGCAAATATGGAGAAGCTCTGCCATTGATGAAAAATAATTATCAGGCTTCGATGGACATTATGAAAGTGATGACATATTTTGGCGAAACTTTTCGTGGTGGTATAGAACTTGGTCGCATCGCCGCCAATGTGACTCTTTTGAACAAAATGACAGATGACGAGAAGTCGAAATATATTGATGATAAGCTTGCTATCACCTATAAAGATTATGAACCAGCTCTAGATAGGAAAGTTACACCTGTACTACTCAAACTATATGCAGAGAAAGTTCCGGCAGAATATCTCCCTTCAATTTATACCACTATAAATAAAAAATTCAAAGGTGATTATGATAAATATGCAGAATGGATGTTCAAGAACACCAAGTTCACTAATCTGGATGAAGCTGTTGAGTTGGTTTCAAAAAAAGACCGTAAAAAGCTTCTGAAAGATCCGGTAATAGAATTTCTTACCTCTGTCAATGAAATTGGCTCAAAAATTAGACAAAATTATCTACCATATCCATCCAATATTGAAAAAGGAGAACGACTTTTCCTTGCCGGTCTGATGGATATGCAACCCGAAAAAGCGTTCTATTCGGATGCCAACTTCACCCAACGCCTCACTTATGGTAGCATAGGTGGATACAAACCTGCCGATGCCGTGAAATATGATTACTTCACAACACCTGACGGAGTTTTTGAAAAAGAAAAACCGGGAGACCCTGAATTTAACGTAGAACCTTTTATTCTCGACAAACTGAAAGCGAAAGATTGGGGACAATATGCCGACAAAGATGGAAAAATGCATCTGGACTTCCTTTCCAACAATGACATCACGGGAGGTAATTCCGGCAGTCCGGTGTTTAATGGAAATGCCGAACTTATAGGACTAGCCTTCGACGGCAACTGGGAATCGTTGAGTGGAGACATCACATTCAATCCCGAAGTGCAACGCTGCATCAATGTAGACATCCGCTACGTACTATATACAATAGACAAAATAATGAATTGCCCACGTTTAATTAACGAATTGAAATTGAGTAAATAAGAAAATAAAGAAAGCTCATCCCTCACAGGGCTTTGTGAAAATAAAGCACAAGCCGTATCTATAGCATTTATAAGATATGGTTTGTGCTTGTTTTTTGATAGTTTACGTAGCTAAGAATAATTCATTTGTATTAAATTATTATCTTTGAGAATATTTTTTGCCGATGAGAACTAATATTTTTTCCGCTCTGTGCATCACCATTCTTTTGAGTATCACACTCCCGATGCACGCACAAACTACTGACAATGTTTCCATTAAAGCGAATGCTTTGTATGAAGAGAATAAATTTAAAGAAGCTTTGCCTCTACTGGAACAAGCATACAAAGAAAAACCTGCGGATGCTGAAATCGCATTGAAATACGGTGTCAGCCTATACGAGACTAGGCAAAATCTGGGTAAAGCCATAATTCTGCTAAGCGAAGCCTCCAAAAAAAAGCAAACCGAAGCATATCTCTACCTAGGTGATGTATATACCGAATTGTATAGATTTTCTGATGCGAGCAGAGAATATGATCAATATGCAAAACTAAAAAAGAAAGACAGTCACGCATTATCTCTCGTCGGGCGTAAAACTGAAGAGATGAATCAGCTGAAAAAACTTGTATCGCGAACCGAGAACATACAAATCATCGATAGCGTCATCGTGAACAAAAATGACTTGTTGTCAGCTTATAAATTGAGCCCAAGCTGTGGACGTTTAGCATATTTCAAAGATGTATTCACTTCGAATATGAATATTGAATCTACAGTTTATTATAATGAAAAAGGGTCTAAAATATATTTTGCTCAACCCGAAGAAGGTCTTTACACTCTTTTCACTATGGATAAGCTGCTGGATGGATTCGCCAATGAGAAAAAAATGGATGCTGACAATTTTGGGCTCACCCAGAACATCAACTATGTATTCGTAATGCCTGACGGAACTACTACATATTTTGCCGCCGAGGATGCTAATGGAATCGGTGGATATGACCTGTATGTGACCAGATACAATATAAATACGAACACCTATCTGACACCCGAACGACTGAATATGCCATTCAACTCACGCTACAACG
>JBKECE010000109.1:0-7538 GCA_047974325.1 Dysgonomonas sp.
GAATTTAAAAAAGATTCTCATCAAAAAATAACAAAAGAAGAAGCCATAGCACAAATGAAAATTTATTTTCCGAAATTGAAGCGATGGTCAAAAGCCTAATATGAAAGACAAGACACAAGACGTATATGAAAAGGCTGTCAACATTGCAATCGATTACATTAATAATCATTTATATGACAGCCTCAGTGTCAAAGTTGTATCTGAAGCTGCCGGAATATCAGGTTTTCATTTTCACCGCATATTCAAAGCCTTGATTGGTGAAAACATAGGTGAATATATCACTCGTTTGCGTTTAGAAGATATCGCTCAACAACTGAGAATGAAACGAACATCTCTGTCAGACATTGCCTTCACAACAGGCTATGCATCGAAACACACCTTATCTAAAGCATTCAAAAGACATTTTGGTATTTCACCATCAGTATATCGAAACCAAAACATCAATATGTCGCATTTTCAGCAGGACAATAAAGATCGTAATATCTTGGACATAAAACCTGAAATAAAACAGATTGAACAAAAAAGAGTAGTTTATATACGTATTATAGATTTATATTTTTATTGGAGATGATTTTTCGTGGAAACAAGTCATGCTTGGTGTAGGTCTAGTTATAGTATCTTTTCTTACTAAACACGCTTATTTAGGATGACATTTTCTATCTCTCCACTCATAGTGTTAGGGGTTTGATTTCTTTTCATTTACTTTCTCAATTAAAAAGTTAGGTACGGTAGTTACCCGGAATGATTCGGCTTCTGAAAACCTATCATCATATCGATAATATCCCAATATACACTGACCATTATTGTTACGGTTTAAAGCTTAGTTTCAAATTACTTTTTATCAGAATATCGTAGATTTATTATCTTCTAATAAAGTTATCTTATGTCCTAATAGTATAATATTCTTTATTCCATCTATTGTTATTATTTTTGTATAAAAAATATGCAATGAATATATTTGATCTGGTTATATTCTATTATGTATTAACATTTGCTACATCGTTTACGATTATAATATTGGCCGTAATGTTGCTTAATATACATATACAGATAAATGAAAAACTGTATAGCTTTAACCTTTCAAAGAAATATCTATCATTATCTTATTTTATTTTAGGTATATCCGGACTTATTAGTTTTTTCTCACAACAAGAAACAGAAAATAAATTATTACTGGCATCTTCTACCCTGATTGTCGCCTCCTATCAGGCTTTATTATTCACTTACACTATATTGGCTTTGATTCAGCCTCTCTATATCAAGCGAAAACAGATATTAGTTCAGTTAGGAGTTATTACTTCCACAGGTATTTTTCTATTCCTTACTTTGTTTTTTGTTCCACATTTTCTACATACATTATTTTTTTATATAGTTGTGAGCGCATATCTTTTTCAGATCGCTTATTATACCTACCTCTTCCGCCTAAGATATAATGAATGCTTACGATCATTAGAAGAATATTATGAAGACGATGAACAAGTTCGTCTACGATGGGTAAAATTCTCTTTTTATGGTGCATTAACAATCGGTATTTTTGCATTAATATCCTTATTTCTAAATCTCTATTTTTACATATTATTTTCTATATTATATACGGTCTATTATGCATATATGGTCAGCCGATTTTACAACTACCAGATAGACTTCAAGTTTGCTATTCCTGTAATAAATATAGATATTAAAAAAGAAGAAAATAAAGAAACAATACATTCCAACACCCGATTTCAGACAGAAAAATGTGAACAGTTCGGGATTGTTTTAGATAAATGGATTGAGGAAAAAAAATTTACACAAAAAGATATTAGTGTAGATGAAATCGCCGGATTATTAGATGTGAACCGCAGTTTTCTTCAATATTACTTCAGGACATATATGCAGACCGATTTCCGTACATGGCGATCGGAGTTACGCATCCGTGAAGCTCAAACCATACTCAAAGAGAACCCTGAAATATCATTGGAAGAGATACGTGAGTTGGTGGGATTCAATCATAGAGCAAACTTTCATCAACAATTTCAGAAAATAATAGGCATAACACCCTCCGAATATAGGAAACAACAGTCTAAAAAGTAACTTATTTTGTTATTTTTTTGTGTTTGCTCGAAAAATAACGAGCCATAAAAATACATTATCCTTAAAATAAATAAATTTGTTATAAATGATGGAGCAATGACAATTCTGTTTCATCCAGGAATATCAAATCTTATTTATCAACATATACTTCTCTAATATTTTATTTCCATAAAATGAAAAACAATTGCATAACATCTGTGTCTGTTATCTTTATTGCCTTGATATGGTCTTTTCCAACTTTAGCACAAAAGGACTTTCAGCACAAAAGAGATTCTTTGAGAATGGTTATTACAAACAGCAACGGTGAAAGTAAATTGAATGCCTATGAAAAATTGCATTCTCTCTATATGGACAATTTGTCTGACGATGCATCTTTAGCCGCTTTTTTTGCAATATCCCGGGAATATGAAGCTGAAGCCCGTGATCAAAAGTCCATAAAACGGCAAGGTGACATTATGCTCAATAACCTTATAGCCAGCACACGTATGAATCATTTTGAGGAGGTTGATAAAAATATAAATAAAACATTAACATTTCTTAAAGAACACAAGCTCACCGATGCAATGTATATCACTTACAAACAACAAATACTAAGCTATTGTAGGCGAGGCATGTACGAAAAGGCCATAACAGAAATGCAGAGAGTATATGAGCAAGCTCGCCAGCAAAATGATGGAGAAAGTCAATTTTATATGCAATACCTCATGGGGGTCATCTATATGCACCAAAACCGACTGCATGAAGCTGAGCAACATTATAAGAGAAGTATTGAAATAGCTGAAAAGCTAAATAAAAGACCATTTGGATTGATTGGAGTTTATTCCGAATTATGTAATATGCTACAAGCTACCGGACGCTTAGATGAATTTTTTGAGATGGCGAAACAGGCGGAAAGCCTGTTAGAAAAACTGACGAAAGAAAATAAAGACAAGAATTATAACACTGATAAAATGAATTTATGGACGTTATATGCTTTTGCTTATGATCTCAAAAGAGAGTTTGATAAAGCTGAGTTTTATTGCAACCGAATAGATAGTATCTATGGACGAGACGTCGTATCGTTAGGAAATACAACTTATTTACGTTCTCATATATGGGAAGCGAGAGGTGATTATTCAAAGGCGTTAGCATATATTAATAAAGCTATTGAGATAGATCCAACTTATACTTATGCACGATTTACGAAAATAAGAATCTTATCGCGTATAGAGAATGCACCTTTGACTTGGTCCGAAACAGAGAAAACGGTGGAATATATCGACTCCCTCCGAAATATTTCATACAACAAACAACTCGATGAACTTCGTACCCAATATGAAGTAGATAGGCATGTTGCAGAAAAAGAAAAAGTACGTCATTCTATGTATTTTGCTCTCGCAGGATGTCTGTTATTAACAATTATATTGTGTATCTGGATTTATTACAACCGCAAGATAGCAAAGAAAAATAGAGCCCTAGCATGTCAGATCAAAGAATTACAAGCTCGACAAAAAAAAGAGGAAATAGAATTTCTCGATAGGGAGATTTTTGAGATTGAAGATGTGGATGATGATCTTTGTCCCGAAAAGCGTAAAGATTTACTCTGCATTGCCATTCGTGACATATTGCTTAAAGAAAAAGCATATCGCGATCCAGCAATAACTCGTGATAATCTGGTTGAGCGACTGGGTACAAATAAAGAATTATTTATAAATGCTTTTCAATATTGCTTCTCTATGCCATTTCCTGAATATTTGAACTCACTTCGCCTGAAAGATGCTATAACCTTGCTTGAAGAGTCAGACTTGACCATAGAGGAAATCTCAGAAAAAGTAGGCTTTGGAACAGTACGTACTTTTCAACGTCAATGTCAATCCAAATATAATATGTCTCCTAAAGAATACCGAAAGGCTGCCATAATATAAGATTCTAAGTTTCTCTTTATAAAAAAATGCCAATTTAATTGGCATTTTTTTATTTCAGCCAAAGATTATATTACTGACAATCAATAGTTATATCATTTGTCGCATTTTCCTGACGAAATGTCGCAAGGCTTTAATGTTTTGCAAATTACATTTGTGATGATAGGAAAAATAATCGCTTTCTCATTAATAAATAACGATGAAGCATCGAGCAGAAATATACAGACATGAAAAGAAAGCCAGAATCGATATCATTGACGAAATATTTTCCGAAATAGAAAAAGATATAGAACAAGATTTTTCTTATTTCCAAAATAGCAATGATAAGCTCGGTATTATTCTGCACGATATTTTTATTAAAGAAAAAGCATACCGTGATCCAACTTTAACACGTGATACATTGATGAAGCGCATAGATATAGGAAAAGACCCTTTTATTAAAGGATTTCAATACTGTTTTGGTATGCCATTTAGGGAGTGCATCAATAGATTGCGCCTGAAAGAAGCTGTGATACTTCTCGAACAATCTGACTTGCCTATAGAAAAAATAGCTCACAAAGTAGGCTTTGGAACTATCCGTACATTTCAAAGGCAATTCGTAACCATATATAATATGTCTCCTAAAGAATATCGAAAAATACAAATAAAGTGACCGGATAACCACAAAGTAAACTCATAATTCTAATTAATATAATGAAAAGATGAAAACAAAACATTTACTATTTACAATTTTCTGTCTCATGGTAAGTATTTTTACGTATGCTACAGAAAAAAATTCAAGAAGTACGGGAGCTGAAACCTATGATTATGAAATTGATCTGGCAAATATCAAGACAAATGCCGAATCAGTAAAAGATGGCTATGTAGTATCTAACGGAGGCACTGGTGATATGATTTTTATTAGTCAAGCAAATAAAAATTATCGAATTTATGGAACTACTACCACTTATGGTATCTTTACATCGAATAATGTCGTTCTTACATTGGATAACGCAAATATTACTACAGCAAGTGGTTTTGCTGTAATAGAAATGAATTCCGATCTAAATCTGACACTTAAAGGTACGAATAGCTTATCAGGATCAACAACGCTGGGCATTATGAGTTCTAATTATAATCTTACAATTGGAGGCGATGGATCAGTAAAAGTAGAATATATACTTGGCATAAAAAAATTCACCTTAAATGGCGGTACTATAATTTCATTCGGGATAGGAGCCGAAAATATCAATATTAATGGAGGAACTATAGATGGTGGTCACTTAAGGGCTGACAACTCTGTTAACATTTCAGACGGTATCATAAATGTTAAAGGAGAAGGGCAGTCCAATGGTATCGAAGCCCAAGATACTGTAATTATAACAGGAGGAATTGTAAATGCCGAATCTGCAAGCTATACAAATGGAATATGGGGCGTGGATGGTGTAGAAATATCGGGAGGTGTTGTAAGAGCTACATCGCTTCAAGGTTATGGCATTTCTTCGGTTTATAACGGTGTTGTTATCTCTGGAGGTAGCGTCTATGCATCTGGTTATATGACAGGAGCAAATTCCGATCCTCAACCGATTAACAAAAAAAGTGAAACTGTATACATGACTACATTAGGAGGAATGCCTGCTAATACGGCAATAACCAATCTAACAGCTCCGTCTGGATATGGAATTAATGGATTAAAAACTGATGCAGATGGATTAATTTATCTTTGGTTGCCCGAAGGTAATCAGGTAATAACTTATACGGTAGGGTCAATGACCGTAAATAAAACCTTTACTATAGCTCCTCACAACTATAATGCTTTTGCAGTAGGCGATGTTGTAGTGAGTGTAAGTGATGCCACAGAATTGAAAACAGCATTGGAAAGAACAATACCCTCTACGATCAATATCACAACAGATATTACTTTTGATATGTTAATCACAGCAGGAACAAGCCATGTACTGAATATTCCAAATGGGAAAGCCGTCACAGCCTCTGGTAGCGGAAGAATAAATATTAATACTGGAACCTTAACCATAAAAGGTGGAGGAACCTTCTTTGCTCAAAGAAGTTCAGGATACGTATTATTCAGCAATACTGATGCTACATTAAATCTGGAAAACATTACTATTAAACTTCAAAATCAGTATGGAAATGGGATATCGGTGAAAACATTTAATATAGGCAATGCAGCGACGGTCATATTAGATTCTGAGAGTGGGCGTGATTTAATATCTATTGGTAAAGATTACACTTGCACAGTAAACACCGGAGGAAAAATAGAAATTCTTAATTTTTGGGATGACGGTATTAATATGGATGGAGGTACATTACATATAAATGGAGGTACAGTAATAACAGGTGAAGGACAAGCTGGTAAAAGAAGTATTTATTTGGTATCTGGTAGTACTTTAAAATATACTACAGGAACTTTAAATGGTGTAGAGGGTAGTTTGATTTATCTTTCTGAAGGCTCAATTTTAGACGGTTTAAACGGTAGATTTAAAGATCAAGGTCTAATTCTTAGAGCAATTCAAGTTACAGTAGGGACTGTGGATGCTGAAATCTCAATAGACGGATTAACAAGAGGAATATATTATTGGGATGGCAGTCTATTTGCGAAAGAAGCAATTATAATTAATGATCAACCCAAAAATTTAACAGTCACAGAAGGCAAAATATCAGCATCTCTTTCTATTTCTGGTTCAGCTAGCAACAATGAAGAATTAAGCTATCAATGGTGGGAAACGAATGAGGGAGGATGGTTTTCGTCTTCTATTACTGATGCAATAAACAGCACATTCTCAATTCCAACCGATTTGTCCGAAGGCATTTATTATTATTACTGTATCATCAAAGCGAATAAATGTATGGAAGTTCAAAGTAATACGGTTATTGTCACAGTGAAAGCTCCAGGTTCTAACAGTATAGAAGAGAGTGAAGGTTTTACTGCTCCAATAGTATATCCGACCATTACATCCAATTTTGTGCAGATAAAAGGACTTTTAAATGAAGCTGTATATATTTATAACCTATCAGGAGATCTTATTCTTGAAACAATGGCAGAAACAATTGATCTAAGCACATATCCACAAGGCATATATTTATTCAAAATTGGTAGAACTACAACAAAAGTGGTAAAACGAAATTAATATTTAAGCGCTATATAAACAAAGGCTGTCAAAAGACAGTCTTTGTTTGTTTTATCAAAAAGAGTCAGGCCATGGTAAATTTAACTCTTTCCTACCTATCAGATTTTTTTGCTGTATGGATAAAATTCAAGCTTTATAAAGTAACATAAAGCAAACTGAACGTTGTTTGAATTACATTCATGGGCTTGAAATTTTACTATTACAAAATTACTTGTTACAGTTCTTGAAAGTTATACAAAACACTGAAAATCAAAGAGTAAAACCCTAATTGTAGGCAAAAAGAGGATATAAAAAAAGCCCACGAATCGTAGCATTCAATGCTACTATAGCTTGCGGGCGTTTACCTCCCGGTGAAGAACTTATCTTTACCAAATCCTGCCATAAAATAGAACTTTACTGATTTAAAACGGTAGCTTCCCGTTCGTTCAATACCTGC
>JBKECE010000199.1:0-16902 GCA_047974325.1 Dysgonomonas sp.
TTCCACTCGATATATTATCTATTATATAATATTGTAATTCACTGTGTCCTCCTCCACTCTTATTTACCTATATGTTCCAATTCGTTTCATTCAATGTAGTCCCATCAAACAAATCTTGCCATACCAAATGGTAATCATCCGCCTGTAGTGACAATGTGCTGTTTTGAACGGCATTATTATCTTCAGTTCTCGCCACAGCACCATCATTCCCTGCTTTGACGAACAAGCACATTGAAAAAAAGGGAATCGCAACAAGAAGAATCTGTTTTATCTGTTTATTCATTATGTATTGCATTTCTTTCTATTATATATCTTATTTTTGGTAGAGCTTTTTTTATTGTTTCATGATTTTTATTGTCTCATCAAATGCTTTCAAGAGATAGATACCCTTAGGCATTTTGTCTGTAGATATTGTTTTACTGCCATCAACTTCTACCCGACTGACTAGTTTTCCCATAAGATCAAACAAACTGACTACCGTCGGTTCATTTGTGTCTATCGTTAGTTCATTAGTTATTAATGTGGAAGATACCCGAATCTTATTATTCGCTGTTGTGCCATCTATTGATGAATTATTTTTTGCGTAAAGCCTCACATAATCAACCTTCATCTCAATAGGATTGCTGAATATATTATCATCGATAGTTCCACCCATTGTTCCACCTAATGCCAGATTGAGAATTACATAAAAGTTTTGGTCAAAAGGCCATCCTTTATAATCTTCAGCAAAGTTTCGCCACAAGGTGACACTCTTCACATCATCAATATAAAAATTGATATAATCCGGATCCCAAATGATAGAATAAACATGAAAATTATTCTCTATATCGTCTTTATATTGTTTATTCGACCAATTGTTTCCTTTGCTACCATTCTTATTGGCTGTATGGACAGCATGAGAAATCATACGGGGATCAGACCCGATGTGCTCCATTATATCAATTTCTCCGCTATATGGCCATGTTCCGTATACACTCTCTTCAGGCATCATCCAAAAAGCCGGCCACGTTCCTGCACCCGAAGGGACATTGATGCGAGCTTCTATTTTTCCGTAGCGAATAAAACCTTTCCCTTGGCTACTGATTCGTGCAGATGTATAATCTCTATTGGTGACTGCTTGTTCTTTGCGAGCCACAATCACAAGATTCCCGTCTTCAAGCCTAAGATTATTATAACCATCGGTGTAGTATTGTTTTTCCTGATTGGGTGCGTACCCCGTATAAATGCTCCACTTGGATTCATCTAAAACATTACCTTCAAAATCATCTGAAAAAACCAGCTGATAATCTTCTGTCTGAGCAGAGGTCAGGAGGGATAATAAAAGAAAAGAACAAAAGAACAAAATATGTTTCATAAGATTGATTTTGAATGATAATTAGATTTAGTTCCGGAATAAAAAGATCCCGGAACTAAATTAGATTTCAATAATATTTTTTTTTACAGAACTATTTTCGCTGTGGCATTGGCAGATTTCACCACATAAATACCTTTTTGAAGTTCGTCTACACCAAAAACAGGTTCTTCTGAAGTTTTTACTTTCTGTCCTTGGATATTGTAAACTTCAATAGGTTCATTTGTGCCTTGAACTGTTATCACTTTATCAGTGACAATGACAGAGAGTTTATTGTCAGCTGTTGTATTATCTATACCACTGTTACTTTTTTTGTAGATAAAAATAGCATCAAGGGCAATTGTTGTGCCGGCAACTCCTCCACTCAACAAACTGAAGACATTTCCTTTGAAAGGTGCTGGATAGCGCAGTCCTTTATTGAAAAACTCAGACATTGGTATTTCTACCAAGTGCCATTTTCCATCTCTTGTAAAATTGGTATACGCTGGATAACTATTAGCTCCGTCAACAAAGGCTGCCGAACCTATAGCTACTCTAGCCTGAATACCATCACCACCTTCCATACTAATACAATGCGATGCACTATTTGTTGTTTTCATTGCCAAATGAAGTGTATAGCTGGATGTCACAGCACTCATGTCTTTCGTTGCTGTACCTGCCGGATCACAAGCAAATCCAAATCCTGACCATCCAACACTACCTACCTGAAAACTAAGATATTCTCCGGAAACGCCATTCCAATTGAGACCGGATGGAGTTAATGAGGTATAGGTGTTTTCCCATACATATAAAAAATTATTAACATCATCTACACGATAGTCTTTGGTAATTGAACTTGCAGGAATGTTAGATGCAGACTCACTATCAAGATAAATTAAGTGATATCCACTACCTTTTGAAAAATCGTCCTGAGCATTTGCATTGAAAACGAATGCAGTGGCTACTAATGCCATAAATAAAAATGTAAATTTTTTCATAATAAAAATATTAAATATTGGTTAGCAATTTATGTTTCTCTTAAGAGAAATAATTATGTTCTATCATTTAAGCTCATATATTTATATTCTCTTTTTCTTTTTCCTCCAAAATTGACTCCAAATCAAAATACACAAAATACGTATCATTGATTTATTGCAAATGTAGAGAAGACAAGATTATCAATAGCAATTTTATGCCTCACAATAATTCTATTTTAGATCATAATAAATACACAAAACCTCTACAATTAATTATATATTTTATTGATTAATAGATAAATATATAATATAGTGTTATAAAACATATTTCACTTTCCATTTCAACATTAAAAAAAATGTTAACATTGATCTTGAATAGGAGCCTTATACAAATTTAAGCATGAAAAAATTTATTGTTTTGTTTCTTTTTAGTCTTTTCGGTCTCAATACTTATGCCTATCATCCGATTGTCCGGAATTTTTCTAAAATAAATTATAAATCAGGCAATCAAAATTGGGGTATTGCTCAAAATGAATTTAATACGATGTATTTTGCAAATAACTCCGGATTACTTGAGTTTGATGGGCGAAACTGGACTACGTATCCCAGTGCAAATAATACAAATGTGAGATCAGTATTGTGTTCTGCGGATGGAAGAATATATACCGGAGCTTTTAATGAATTTGGATATTATATAAGTAAAAGAAATGGTAGATTGGAATATACATCATTAGTATCCAAACTAGATAGCAGATTTAGAGATTTCAATGAAGTATGGAATATCCAGAAAGATGATAAATCAGTTTATTTCCAAGCAGATAAAACCATACTAAAATATGAACGAGATACGATAGTCAATCTTCCTTTCGGACAAAAGATAGATGCCTCCGCTCTCTTGTATGGTGTATATTTTGTAGCTAGCAGTAAGAAAGGTGCTTTTATGCTGAATGGTGGTTTGTATGTCAAAATACAAGGTTCGGATCTGCTTCTGAATAAAAAAGTATGTGCTATCCTCCCCTTTCAAAAAAATCAAGTCTTATTTGTCACTAGCTTCAATGGGGTATATCTGTTTAATGGTTCTTCTATCGTCCCTTATAATACGGGTATTGATAATTTTTTGATGACTAATCAGGTTTTTTGTGCCAAGACAAATAATAAATACATTGTATATGGAACAGTGCAGAGGGGTATTGCAATCCAGAATATCAATGACGGAAGCGTAATGTATGTCAACACTTATTCCGGGTTGCAAAACAATACAATTCTGAGCATGTCTTTTGACAATCAGCAAAACCTCTGGCTTGGCCTAGACAAAGGACTTGATTATGTTCTATTGAATAGCCCTGTGATGAATGTTTTTGGTGTGAATAACATGTATGGGTCGGGATATGCCTCTTGCCTCAAAGATAACACTCTTTATTTTGGCACAAACCAAGGTCTTTACACATCTCCCTACCCTTTACCAAACACTCCGCTACCACTCGAACTAAAAATGATCGATGGGCTACAAGGCCAAGTCTGGTGTCTGACAAAAGTTGAAAATACTATTTTTTGTGGAAACGACAGAGGTGCTTTTATGATAACTCAAAAAGGAGTAGAACGCATCCAAGGAGTCGAAGGGACTTGGATGTTCAAACACTTGCAACACCATCCCGATATGATTTTAGGCTGTTCTTATCAAGGGCTTTTCATATTGAAAAAAGAAAATAATTCTTGGAGATTTTCCCATTTTGTGAAAGGAAAATTCAATGAAGCCAGCAGATTGTATGAAGAAGATAACGAGAAGGATGTGGTTTGGTTCAGTCATTGGCAAAAGGGAATGTATCGTCTCAAATTCAATAATGAAATGGACAGCATCGTAAAAGTGGAGCTGTTCGATAAAACAAAAGGCTTCCCAACCAATAGAAACAATACGGTATATAATATTAATGATAAACTAATATTTTCTTCAGAATCCGGATTTTTGAAATATAATCCACAGAGTAATAAAATGGAGCAATCCGTAGAATGGAATCACAATATATTTTCCAGTCCACCCAACTCGATCAGACTTTATGAAAGCAAAACAAAAGATATTTGGTTTGTATCCGGTGAATACATAGGAGTTATCAGCCAGAACGAAAACAAGTCACCTAAAATAGATTCCACGAGCTACCAGATATTAAAATCCAAAATAATATTAGGCTTTGAGAATTTCAACTTCATTGATGATAAAAATATAATAGTGAGCACGGAAGATGGTTTTTCCTGGATTGATTTGAAAAATGACACAAAGATTAAAGATAATTTCAAAGTCTTTTTCAGAAATATCTTTGTCACTAATGATAAAGACTCTCTGGTTGCAGGGCGTATCAATACAACAACGGCAGAGACTATCAACATTTTTAATTCAAATCAGAATTCTTTCCGCTTCGAATTTATTGCTCCCGAATACAGGTCGGACGGCATTGTCCAATATAGCTACTTCTTAGAAAACTATGATAGAACATGGTCTGAATTTAGTACGTCCAATATCAAAGAATATACACAATTGCCCGAAGGCGATTATACGTTCAGAGTGAAAGCAAAAAATAAATTTTCCTCAGAAGTGGCGGAATGCTATTATTCATTTACCATATCTCCGCCATGGTATCTGTCAAAAATAGCCATCGTTATTTATACAATATTATTTATCTTATTGGCCGTCTTGCTATTTTTTACCATAAAACATCATTCCTTCAGGATTGCACGTGAGGTCGAAAAGCGTAAAGAGGAAGAAATGAAAGAACAAGAATTACGTTTCAGAGAAGATGCTTCTGAGAAAAAGAAAGAGATCAATGATTTAAAGAATCAACAACTTCAATATGAATTACGTCATAAATCTCAGGAACTGGCCAGTTCAATAATGAATGTGATCAGAAAAAATGAAATTTTATTGGATATAAAAGATTCCTTATCTAAAGTGAGTACAGATATAAAAAATAAGAAAGATGTAGACGTGGCATTGTCCAGATTGAATAAAATGGAACATAGCATAAAAGAAAATATAGAAAGCGATAACAATTGGAAGCGATTTGAAAAGAATTTCGACCTTGTATATGAAAATTATTTAAAGAAATTAAGTGAATTGTATCCTGATTTGACTCTGAATGATAAAAAAGTATGTGCCTATTTAAAAATGGGATTATCGTCAAAAGATATAGCTCCATTGCTGAATATGTCGGTCAGAAGCGTTGAAATGAACAGGTACCGCCTACGAAAAAAAATGAATCTGGAAAGAGACATCAATCTTGTAGAATTTTTACAGCGTTTATAAACGCTAATCATATTCCTCAATAAACTCATCATATCTCCATAAGAAGAAGCCCGTTGAACGAAGTGTCCAACGGGCTTATATATGTTTAGAATCTAATATAACCCTAAATCCTTAGATCATTATTATTTGATATAATCTAATAAATTGTGAGCTGTTTGATTGTTTGGGTCTAGAGTTAGCAACTTATCACAATACAATTTTATCTTAGCTTTATCTTCAGCACTTTTTGATTTTTCATATTGAAGATAAGAATAATAGCTAAGGTAACCATATACTTCTTTCAATTCAAAAGCATTCTTGAAGTCACTTGAAGAAGGGCTGACATCTTTGTTTGAATTAAGAATCACTTTCTCTGTTTCTTCATAATATGGTTTAGCCAAACCTTTTTCAGAAGTTAAGTCCAAAGCTGAATAAGCTCTTGCTCTCCACAAATATCCTAAATAGCTATCAGAAAACAATTCAACAACTTTGGTAAACGAAGCGATGGCTTCTTTCAGTTCTTCCTCGCCCAAAGCTATATCACTCGGTTCAACGGCAATAGTGTCGCCAGCTTCATTTACTTTTGTTTTCTGTGACACAGCTGCACGTCCCGATATGTAATAATATTTTCCTAAGTTGAAATAATCAATTGCCTGAACTCCGTCAGCCTGCAATTCTATATACTTCTTATAGGCTTTAGCTGCTTCTCTGGAATCGCCAGCTGCTGATGAAGCATCGGCAACTTCTTTATAGATAAATGCGTTTTCAGGCTCAATCTCAATTGCTTTGTTAAATTGCGCTAAAGCTTCTGGTATTTGTTTGTTTTTAACCAACAATGTGCCATAAGCTAAATAATCATTTGCCAAATACTTAGCAGCACCTTTATTCACAGAAAAGAATTTCTTTGCAACGTCCAATCCCTCGGTATAGTTTTCTTTTGCAACATCAAGATACATCAACAACCGATTCAATACAAAGTTATTAGGATCTTTTGTCAATCCTTGATTGACTATCACCAACGCATCATCATGCTTTCCTGCAAAATATAATGCACCTGCGTAGTTTATATAATCATCTATTGAAACTTCTCCACCCTGAAAATATTTCTGGTAAGCATCCAAAGCACTTGTATAATTACCTACACTATAATATATTTTACCTAAATATTTATATGCAAAAATATAGTCGGGACGTATTGTCAATGCTTTTTGAAGTTCTTCAATAGCAGGATCATTACCTGAAACACCTGTACTCATATATGCTTGTGCAACTTTAAGATGTGCTACAACATTTTCGGCATCAAAATAAGATGCCTGCATATATTGTTGAATGGCATTGCTGGCATCTTTCTGCATAAGGAACAGGTCTCCATCACATATATACACATATGGCGATTTTTTGTTTGCTTTCTGTGCTTCACTTACCTTTAGTTTCGCTTTATCCTGCATACCATTTTGACCATAAGCGTAGGCAATAGCTGTTAAGACACTTACATCTTTCTTATTTTTCTTTATTGCCGTAGAAAAATAGTCTTCAGCTGTCTTCAAATCTGTTTTCAGCAATAATTTGCCTAAACCTACATTATTCAACATAAATTCAGGATCTGCAGCTAAGCCTTTTTCATAATCAGATTTAGCTGTGGTTGCATCACCCTTGACCCATGCTATTTCTCCCAGATAATAATATGATTCGGCCACAGATTGTGACTGGCTTATTTGCGTCTCATAAAAACTTTTAGCGGCATCATACTCTCCTGTATAGAAGTATATCTCACCAAGACTACTTTGTGCAAAGCTTACTGTAGTTATCAGTAGCGACAACAAAGCTCCTAAAAAAAACTTTCTTTTCATCTTTCTTTTATTGATTAAACTATTTATTCTTTCTTAATTTTTCTGATTTACTCAAAACTTTCTTTTACCGAAATCAAACGGGTTGGCCTTGTAGCCGGCAACAATCCTGCTTTAAGAATAATGCGTTGACCTCTATCTCCTGCTATAAACTGGACAAAGCCAGCAGGAAGGGTTTCTCTCAAATCGGTCAATATAACATAAACCTCTCTTTTCAACGGATATTCATTCAAAGCCAGATATGCGGCAAAAGGTTTATAACTATTCTCATAAGTTGGCACTTCAGCCCGACTCATCGACATGACTGTAATTTTATCTATAAATGACAATCTCAGAGTATCTGATGGATTGCTTACCCAGTTGACTCCGATCACACCTAATGCATTAGGTGTTTTAGAAACCATATCCAAAACATCCTGATTCGATTTCTGTGCACGCAAACCATCATATAATGGTTTGTCTCCACAGATGGAATCTTTTATATACCGTACGGTACTGGAACCCGGATTATCAAAAAACACTTCTATATTATTATATTTTGAGGTGGGATTAATCTGCTTCCAAGAAGTAATTTCTCCCGTCATTATTTTCTTCAACGTTGTCATACTCATCAGTGTATCTGTGTTCTCCTTATTCACAATCAAAGCAATTCCGTCATAAGCTATTTTTTGTGAACGTGGACGCAATTGTCTATTATTACTACTGATAATATCTTTTTCTTTTTGTGTAAGATCGCGTGCTGCTATGATCATACGCACACTATCTCTCATTAGCATGTCAAAAGCTTGTGCTTCTCCTGTATACAGAGCATTTATCGAGGCATCTTTATTTAAGGCCTCAAATACTACTATCTCTTCGTCTATGATGGGTGCAAAACAACCTTCACTAACAATGGTGGCAAAACCACTTGTTTTCGTATCTGTACGCTTCGTACCTTTATTGCTATTATTGCTACATGCTGATATCATGATAGCCATAACTAATAAACAAAATAAAGAAACATATTTCATAACTAAAAATAAATAAATGAAAACTCTGCTAATAAATCACACCGTAGGTATTTCTTATTTTCTTAATTTTATTACTCTATAGCCTCTATATATGCCATATATGAGCAAAATAACTCCTAAAAAGATCCGAATGAAAAAATTTTCATCATTTGCAGATGTATTACGACCTCGCATACTGTAAGGAATGAGTATCGGTGTAAAAACAACCAAATAGGCTATTCCCAGATAAACGAGCGACATCACAATGCTCCATATTAATTTAAAACTATCTTTTGGGTTATTTTCCATTATTGTTGTATTTTTAAAGAAAAGAAGCTAATTGTTAATTGATTAGCTTCTTTTCTATTCTATTTAAAATTCAGATATCAATCTCTTTTACTCTGATTGATATTCATAAATTTATTTTTGCAATTTAAATGTAACCGGCAAAGTATACTCTACTGTAACATTACGTCCGTTTTGTTTACCAGGTATCCATTTAGGCATGTTCTGAACCACTCTGACTGCTTCTTTATCAAGAGAAGGGTCAATTGATTTCACAGTTCTCACTCTTGTGATTGAACCATCTTTTCCAACAACAAACTGCACAATTACTTTACCTTCAATACCATTTTCAGCGGCAATTGTAGGATATTTAATGCTGGAGTTCAGATACTTCATCAATTCACCACTACCTCCAGGATATGATGGCATCACTTCCGCTACTTTTAGCGGCGGTTCTTCTGCCGTTCCCGACCCTGTATTGGTTACTTCTTTATGTTTCAACAATTCTTCCGGATCTTTGGCATTCGGATCTGATGAACCTTCTTGTGTTATAAATGACACCTGATTCGGATTTTTCTTAACTTCTTCGTCCGTTTTCAGTAGTTTATCATCGCTCACTTCGTTATCAGCCTTAATAATAGGAGCGGTGAACTGTATCGACGCTTTCACCGGAGGTGGAGGTGGAGGTGTATTTTCAGGTTGATGAAGTTCTTCTTCTTCCTTCTCTTTCTCTTTTTCCAAATCGGCCAGTTTTACCTGATCATCCGTACCTCCCAGATATTGAGCTGCCGGTTTCACAGCATCTATCAGATAAGGTATTGCGCCTAATACTCCTACAAAACAAAGTGTAACAATAAATGCAACAACATGCCTCTTCGAAGACGTTGCACGCAATCTGTATGCTCCATATGCTTTGTTTTTACCTTTAAATACTAGATCACGCCATTCGGAGGAATTTATATTTACATCTTTTCCCATAATATTTATTTAAATGTGTGATTTATTTACTTTTAGGTGCTTGCGCTGATAATGCTCCTTTTTCTTTAAGGTTTTGAACCAAGAAATTATCGGATTCAGCCAAATCGACAATGGCATATCGAGCTATACTGCAAATTTGCATTTCATCCAACACATCAACCAGATTTTCATAAGACGCTGCATCTGTTGGTTTTATTATAACCACTTGTGCATCTTTGTCTTTTTTTACTTCATCCGATTGTGTCTTAAACTGCTCTTCTGTAATTTGCTTCTTATACCTTTGTTGTTTAAGTTCAGTGATCTGCTTTACTATGTCTTTATTTTTATCTAGCAAAACAGCTCTCAAACCACCATCAGAGTAATCAGTTACTTTCAATGAATTGTAATCAGTATAATTGGGTTTCCCCAAATAATAATAAATCTTATTATCTTCACCCAGAATCACAGTGATAGCTGTTGATTCCTTAACTTCTGATTTTAAATCATCTGTCAGTAACTTATTATCTTTTGCCGGCAAAACTATATCCATAGTTTGAGGTTTTGACAATGTAGTACAGAACATAAAGAAAGTAATCAAAAGCATATTCATATCCACCATCGGTGTAAAGTCGACACGAAGAGTTTGCTTTTTGGGTTTACCTTTTTTTTCTTCTCCACCACCTGTATTTACTTCTGCCATAATCTTTTATTTTATGTCTTTTTGTTGTTTAAATGATTAATATATAAGATTATAAGCCTGCAGGCATCTTCTTCAGAGTTGTCACCAAACTATATCTGTTCTCTTTCAAATCTTGAAGAGTAGAGAATACTTTTTTCACCAATGGATATGGAGTGTTTTGATCGGCTTTGATAGCGATGGTTAATTCTGGATTAACTTCTTTTGCTTTTTCAATCCACACAGCCAATTGGTTATTTGGTCCTAGAATAGTATCCGTTGGAATTCCGTTAGACTGTTTCAATTGTTTGTCTTGTTCATCCATCGGCATATTAAGAAATTCATGCATAACTCTGACTGAAACTCCTATAGATGTTTGATCTACAAAAGATTTTGTCTGTTTAGGCGTAAACTCCGGCAACTTATAATATTTTGCAACTTCTTCTAATACTTTCCTTTTATCTTCCGGTTTGTCCAAATTTAGAAATACACGTCCTTTTGGGTCAATCAAGATGGTCATGACATAATTTTCAGGTATTTTTATTTCAGAGACGGATGCCGGCGTCATCACCTGCACTGGTTCTTTTTCGATAAAATTCGCAGTAAGCATGAAGAATGTCAGCAAGAGCACAGTCACGTCACTCATCGCTGTCATGTCGATGAATGTACTCTGTTTTTTTATCTTTACTTTTGACATATTCTTCTCGTTTTTATATATAGAGTGAAATTATTTCATAATTCCACAATCCATATTCAAAAAAATGACTAATTTATTTATTTATGCTTTGTTGTATAAGTTTGGCCTATTGCAAAACCAACTTCATCAACTGCATTTGTCATCTCTTGTACACGTCCTGAGAAGTAACTGTAAGAAATGATAGCCAAAGCACCGGTACCGATACCCATAGCTGTATTGTAAAGAGCTTCAGAAATACCAACAGCCAATGCAGTTGAGTCTGGAGCACCTTCTTGTCCCATCGCACCAAATGATCTGATCATACCAAGCACTGTTCCCAAAAGTCCGAATAGCGTACCTAGTGTAGAAATTGTTGCTATAACTGAAAGATTTTGTTCCAAATAAGGAAGTTCCAATGTAGTAGCATCTTCTATTTCTTTCTGAATGATTGCAGCTTTTTCATCATTGTTCATTTCAGGATAGTTTTCAACATCTTTGTATCTGATAAGACCTGCTTTCAGAATATTTGCTACTGAGCCTTTTTGTGCATCACAAAGTTTTTCTGCTCCGTCAATATCTCCTGCATCTAGTTTAGCTTTTGCGTTAGCAACAAATTGTGTTACTTTTCCTTTTCCGCTAGCTCTGTTCAATGCAAAAAATCTTTCTACAGACAATGTCAACACTGTCAATAAAAGTGTCATAACGATAGGAATTACGAATCCTCCTTGATAGATAGCTCCGAATGGGTCTCCGGGTAGAGGATGGCCTTTGTCATCAAAGTGAGATGCATGTCCGCAATAAAAAAAGAAAAAACAAAATGCTATGATAGCACATCCAAAGATTATCAATGCTGCTGAAACGCCTTTTGATCTCTTTTTTACTTGTTGTGGTTTAGTTTCCATAATAATGTAAATCTTAATTGTTTTAAAAAATATTAATTGTTGTAATTATGATATGTATATACTAAGTTGAGTCTTTTATTAATCGTATATTAATATAACGTTAGATTGTTTTTTTTATTTAGCTGCAAATATATAAATTGATTTAATGCAGCCTCTTTTTTTTCTAAAAAAAGACAATAATTATAACTGTTAATTGCAAAAAGGGACCTCTTTTGTAACATTACTGTAACAAAAAGGGCCTTTAGTGTTTCTTTGAATATGTTTATTGAAGTGTAAATAGATATATTTGTTCTTCTATACTTTTTTATTATGTATGTACTGGTATTCAAATCGGAATGCTTCACTTACGGTGTATTAAAATTGCCTTTTTATCAGCGTAACAAATTTATAAACAATTTGGATATATAGATAAACTATAGCAAAAAATTATATATTTTTTACACGAAAATTCAGACTTTCTATTCATTTTATCTTTTTTGAAAACACAATTCCTCATTCAAGGCTATCACTGCATCATTATAATGTTCTCTCTTTATTACAAATTGCATATTGACCTGGCGCAAAGATTGTCCAAAACTTTCTATGTTAATATTTCTCTCATACAAAGCCTTTGCTGCTCTATACAGAAATCCGGGCAATGCAATATTAGTACCCATGGCACAAACCAAAGCAACCCGCTCTACTACAACCTGATAGAAAACGGATTCAAGTTCAGCAATAAGTTGCCGCGATTTGTAATTGTCCCACACAATCGTTGTAATTGAATTGGCATTCGTTGATTTCAGAATATAACTCACATTGTGTTTGGCAAATATAGTCATAATCCGCAAGTCGAAACCAACTTCACCAACCATCATGGGGTCATGAATCTCCACCGCCAGCACTTTATTCGATCCTGACACAATTTCGACCTTAGCTTCTGGTGAAATATATTCTTTTGTGATGAGTGTTCCCGGATGCTCCGGTTGAAATGTATTTTTTATCCTAATATTGACACCTGCCATTTCCAATGGCTTTGCTGCCTTCGGATGAATTGCTTCCATACCGATATCTGCCAACTGATCTGCTATGATAAAATTGGTGTGCCCAACAGGAACTGCCTTATCCACTCCTACAATATTGGGATCTGCACTTGACAAATGATATTCTTTGTGTATTATAGCTTCATTTGCTCTCACTTGCACAGCTATTTTGCTAAATGTGACCTCAGTATAACCTCGGTCAAAAGCTCTCATGATACCTTCTGTTCCTTTCGTATAGCCAGTGGCGATGCAAAGCACTTTTTCAAAGTCAATTCCCGTAAAGGCTTTCTGAATGCGTTCATCTATTGTCAAAGGCACAGAGTCATTAAACCCACAGAGATCGATGAAACGAGCTGATATATTATTGTTGTTCAATATATTTACAGTATTCCATGCAGAGTGTGCTTCGCCTATAGAAGCCAGTATCTCGCGTGCAGCTAAACAAATATCTTCTGTTTTCACATAGCCCGAAGCCATCACCTTATTTAGACTATGCAACATGATTGCAGCCTGCTTTATTCTATATTCAATAAATTCACGAGCCTCAGCCAGATTCAGACCTATTTCCTTGAAACTTTCATTGATGAGCAGAAGCCTTTGGCACAAACTGTCTAAAGCAATAGCATAGTCGTCATTCTCTAAAAACTTAATATAAACACCCGGTTCTCCTGTTTTTTTATGTTCAAGAAGCCAGTTTGTTACATTATTGTATGCCGACACTACAAAAATCCGATTATAGTAATCGTCAGGTTTCCGATTGCCCTTGATAATATTATCTAATACATTTTTGAACTGAGACATCGATGTGCCTCCTATTTTTTCGACCGTAAGCATTTTTCAGACTACATTATTTTTTTGCAACACAAAAATAGTAATAAAACAATCCAAACAACTATGTGTATATGATATTTTTGTCATTGCAAACGAAAAAAACAGAAACATTCTGTTACAAACAGCAGCCATTCAGATTTTATTCTAATATATTTGCATCAAAATATTGTAGTAAAGTCTTTTGGCACACAAAACACATAGCACATTTTAATATGACTAAACAGACCTCCACCCGAATAAAGTTTTGGTTTTTATTATTCATATTCATTATACCTGTATTTGCGGGTTCAGTCATTGCTCAGAATTTTAAAGGACGAATCATTGATAAAAATGGAGAGCCCATATATGGCAGCACTATCTTTGTTAAAGAAATAAATCAGGGATTAGCCTGTAATATAAATGGAGAATACCAGACAACGCTGAAACCGGGAAAATATACCGCCGAATACCGTTGCATGGGGTATAAGAATATTCAACGCCAGATTGTCATCACAGCAAATGAGACCTCCACTGAGAATGTTATTTTAGAAACAACCACATATGAATTAAAAGAAGTGGTGATTGCAAATGGTGAAGATCCTGCATATAAAATCATGCGAAAAGCAATAGAAAAAGCACCTTATCAGCGAGCATTGGTGAATTATTTCAAAGCAGAAAGCTATATCAAAGGGACTTTTGAACTAAAAAAGGTTTCTAAATTAATTGATAAACATTCTTCCGTAGGTGACACAAACCTGAAACTATCAGACTTCAAAGACAAACTATTTTTGCAGGAATCATATAATGAAGTAGAATATACAGCTCCTGATAAATATACACAAACAGTGAAAGCTTTTTCAAGTACGATTCCGGATAATTTTAAACCGGATGATGTCCTCAATGCTCTCGATAATTCGCTCTATCAACCAACTTTTGAAGGTCTTATATCGCCACTCAACCCCAAAGCCTTTTCTTACTACAAATTTCGATACGAGGGCTTCACCGAAGATGGAAATACTACAGTGAACAAAATAAAAATCATCTCAAAATATAATAATCCTTCACTCGTAAACGGATACATCTACATAGCCGAAGATTCATGGGAAATAAGGAGTGCAGAACTATCGGCTACTCTTTGGGGATTAAAAAATGAATTTTCGATCTCTTATGGTAATGTTGCAAAAAATACGTATCTCCCAATTTCATACACCAACCGGATGACTATGGATATGCTTGGTGTTGAAGGATATTTCAATTATTTTTCATCCATAAAATATCAGACATTAGAAATTAACACAAAAGATGATCCTGAAAATTACAAATTGGAAAAAGAGAAAAAGAAAAGAGACTTTGAGATAAAACCTGACACCATGACCTATAAGATAAGGATAGATTCACTTTCAACGAAAAGAGATTCACTATATTGGTCTGACATAAGAAACACACCTCTCAGTGATAGAGAAATATTGAGCTATACAGAAAAAGATTCGATTCAAAACAGCATAGACTCTGTTCGGAATGAACGTACAAACCGAAAATTCAGACCTACAAGCCTCATTACAGGAGGACAAATCGGTGGAGATTCGGCAAAAGTAGAGATAAAATATAGTGGACTGTTTGGCATGATCGGCGACTATAATTTTGTAGATGGCTTTTGGTTGGGACAGAAATTAGCCATCAGCACAAAAATTGGAGACAAAAACAAAATAACATTCACCCCAAACGTATACTATGCCTCAGCCAGAAAAGATCTGATCTGCAATGCCGATCTCGAACTCCAATATGCACCAATGCGCATGGGAAATCTTCTCATATCAGGAGGTTCCATAACCGAAGATTTTAATCCGGAAGGCATAACCCGCACCGACAATTTTTTAGGATCACTCCTTTGGGCTAAAAACTACAATATGCTCTATGAAAGAAAATATTTATCGGTTTCAAACTCCATTGATTTGGCTAATGGGTTGAAACTGAAAATAAATATGAATGCAAACAAAAGAATAGGCGTAGAAAACAATACTGATTTTTATTTTCAAATCAACAATAAACCCATTGCCGATTTTTTATTACTTCGCAGCAGCCATAAAAATATTCGCTCCAACCGATATTTTTCGGAGCCTTCGTATCTGACTGCATATAGCATCGGGCTATCATACGCTCCTTATGCTTATTACACCATTCAAGATGGCAAAAAAACATACAGACATGTCACCTCCCCGATATTTGACCTCTATTACTCACAGGGAATTTCCGTTCTGGATAAAAACAATTCACTATACAGACAATTACAAGCAGGTATAAGACAACGCATAAAGCTGGACGTTTTCTCATCTTTCAACTACAATATTCAAGCGGGAGCTTTCCTTGGTGATAAATCACAAATAAATGAAATTGACTACAAAGGATTCAATACATCCAATTTGGTATGGATGGGAAAACAACCGGGCAATACTTTCGTAATGCTTGATGCTTACAAATATTCTACCAATGACTATTGGGCAAACGCATTCTTAACTTATTCATCCCAATATTTACTATTAAAACGGTTACCGTTTATGCAAAATACATTTCTACAAGAAAATTTACATCTTAAAACCTTGTACACTCCCGATTTAAAGTTTTATTCCGAAATAGGATACAGTGTAGGCTTTTTAGGTCGGATCAATTTAGGTATATTTGCATCATTCAACAAAACCGATTTCTCCGAAGCATGCTTCAGGCTGTCAACTGTTTTTGATTTCTTTAGATGATAAATACAATGAATAAATTAAAATCATGGATTCAGGCTTTCCGCCCCCGTACATTGTTTTTAGCCTTATCCACAACCATCTGTGGTAGTGGATTAGCCTATTCAACAAGCTTTTACCAGCCTAAAATAACTGTCTTAACGATGCTCATAGCAACACTTCTTCAATTGTTGTCGAATTTGGCAAATGATTTGGGCGATTTTCAGCACGGAACAGACATCACCGGTGAACGCATAGGACCAACACGAAGTTTACAAAGTGGAGCTATCTCTCCTCGCCAGATGATTCGAGCCATTTGGATTATCATCGGACTAACGGGCATCGTGGGGTTGTTGCTCATAGAAATAGTTTCTTATTATATTGGCATTTGGTATATGCTACTGTTCTTATTTCTGGGTATAGCCTCAATC
>JBKECE010000205.1:0-2776 GCA_047974325.1 Dysgonomonas sp.
ACGCACTACACGCTGATAACCTTTTGTCCTAGGCGTATATTCATTACACGATAGTAATGTCAAAATAACAAATAAACAAAGTATACCAAGCCTCATATCCAAAAATAAAAAACAGATTAACACAAATAGAATAACTATTTGAACTTAATCTGTCACGAATTATCAATTTATATCTTAAAAAGGAAGATCGTCATCATCACTCATTGGCACTATCGGTGCAGATGGAGTGGATGGAGCAGATGGATTTTGATAGCTACTACTATCATAAGTAGTATTGTTATAATTATCACTTCCTTCTTCCCTTCTACGGCTACCCAATAGTTCCAGATTATCCGCATATATCTCGTTTACATAGCGCTTCACCCCATTCGCATCGTCATATGTACGCGAACGAATCTTTCCTTCTACATACACCTGAGTACCTTTTTTCACAAATTGCTCAGCAACCTTAGCCAAGCCTCTCCAACAAACTATATTATGCCATTCGGTACGATCAGGGATTTGTGTTCCGTTAGCAGCTGTATAGCCTCTTTCTGTTGTCGCCAAAGTAAAATTGGCAACAGCACTACCATTATCAAAATATTTCACATCGGGATCTTTTCCTACATTCCCTACCAAAATCACTTTATTTATTGACATATCTCTTTATTTTTATATTCACAAATATATGATTTTTTATCAGATAAAGATATTTTTCTGAATCAAGACATCTTCCCTCATGTTATAAAACATGCTTATTTAATGTTTTTATTTTGAAAAATATTAATTGTTTTTTATAATTTTAACATCAAATCATTAAAATATCACAACCATGAAACGACAAACTTACGTATTGTTCTTTTTTATCATTACTCTAATATCGTGTAGTGATGAACATTTAGTTTTAAACAATGACCTCGAATCCGAAAAAGAGTTAAAATTCTCCATGGATGGAGAATATGATCTACTTGGCTTTGGGTATGATATGACAGGCAGATCATTTGATCCCAATGATAGCAGGGAAAATGTAATTGATGTAGAAAGAATGAAAAAAGAAGGAGTTGATAAAAAATATATAACACCTGTAGGGGTAACCAGCTCTGAGAGTAAACTAATAGTGGGAATGAATCGTGTTGAAATAACAAAAACTCAAACTAAGAAATACAATTTTGGAGTAACAGGTTCGGGCAGCAAAGACAGCGCCAACTACTTCAAAGGAGAGGTTTCTACAAATCCCACTAATACAAACACTTTATCACATTCATATGCAGCACATAGAGTAATGATTGCCTACAAAAGATATAAATTCAACAAAGACACCGAATTCTTAAAGAACTATCTTACAGATGATTTTAAAGAAGATCTCAAAACATTTTCAGGTGAAGCAATCATTAACAAATATGGAACTCATGTACTATTAGATATTACACTAGGTGGAAAATTAGACATAAAATACAGCTGTATAAATCAAAGCATATTTTCAAAAAAGAAAAGCAGCGTTGCTGCAAGCGCAAAATTTGCTATAACCGCATCGCTAGGGATTAATGTTGGCTATGATGGAGTGACGGAAGAGTCCTTAAAAAAAGACAATATAAACGAAACATTATTTATTAAAAGTTATGGAGGATCGCCTAACGCTGCCATTTTATCAACTATAAATTTAACTGCAGGACAAGGACAAAAAGTAGACATCGACAAATGGGTCAACTCATGCGACTTTGAAAATTATCCTCAAAGAATGCTCATAATAGATGTAGAGCCTACAACAGGTGCTATACCTATATGGGAATTTGCTTCGTCTGAGGCCGATAAAACAAAATTAAAAAATGCGCTTCGGAATTATATATCAAACAGGCAATATAAAGGGGTTGTACAAGGTTTATATCGACATTATAAAAATGCAACTCAACGGCCTTGGTGTACATATCTTAATACAAGTCAATTTATATTCGGAAATCCATTAAGCATGGGAATATGCTTAGGAGATATGTATTCAGATTGGGTTGAAGGAACAGTTCCTTTATATCATTTTTATAGCCCGGCTGATGATGATGACAAATATTTTATTGACCTAAAGTATGTAGGATCATCCGATCAATATAAAGGTATAATCGGTTATGTTTACGAATCTCGTTCATCAAAGGCAAATGTACCCGTAACATGGTATTGGATAAAGTCTGCAAGATGTCATATATGTAATTCTTCAATAACAGGGAGTACAATTAGTGGAAGTAGCAAAGGCATAAATTTCTACCTCATGACCCCACCGAACTATATTTCATGGTAACAATAAGTTATACAAACAGCCACAAACTATAACAAAGGGGCATCCCTATTTTTGGAATGCCCCTTCTATATTTATCAATTTCTTTTTTGTTCTCCTACCGAAACTATTTTTTGAAGGAAAAGAGAATTGGGTATAACAATAGATTCTCCACGGTTTGTCCTCAGGTATGTATGAAAGGTAGAGATATCTTCTATTGTAGCATCAATGGGCGTATCCTTGTCCAAAATATGTATTTCGTCACCGATACGAAACGGCGTACTGAAAAACAGAATTACTCCGGCGGTAATATTACTTAATATAGACCATTGAGCAAACAATGCCACCCCAATAACTGCAAAGATAGAGGAGACTGCAACAAGCATGTTCTGAGGCTCTACCCCCCACAGTATGGCAAGCAGCACTACGCAAGTAAAATTGACAAGTATATTGACAACCCGAACCATATGAAGTGTCCTTACTTCTGATTTCGACGTAATAACTCCATATTTACGTATTACTCTACCCAATATA
>JBKECE010000268.1:0-1843 GCA_047974325.1 Dysgonomonas sp.
GGCAGAGAGTATTCTTGTAATTTGTAACCCTTTGAGCTGATTATACAATGAATTGTTTATCAGTGTTGGAGAAAATACACGATTACTCATATCATACCAGTTAATTCCGTTCAATGAGCCAATCCACATGACATCATTATCATCGATCGATATACTAAAAACCCCGAAAACTTCATTTCTCTGAAGTTGTATTGAATTAATTAAAATCTCAAATTTGTCTGTCAGTTCGTTATAGGTATAAATGTCATTGAATGTTGAGATGTATAATTTTCCATTTTTCGACTCACAAAAGAAACTACCTCGTAAGACTCTATACCCATCCCATAAATTATATCGTTTGAAATTGTCTGAAAGTTGATTGTATCTGCAAATACCTCTTTCTGTAAGTACCCAAACCCGTCCTTTCATGTCTTTGTGTGTAGAAATAATAAAGTTGTTTGTTAAAGATAGGCTATCATTGTCGGAGTTAGAATAATTATGAAGTTCATAACCATCAAATTTGCTTAGTCCGTTACGTGTGCCTAACCAAATAAAGCCCTGATTATCTTGGGTAATACAATTGACAGTATTTTGTGGTAACCCATCTAAAATATTTAAATCTGCGAAACGTACATTGTCTATTTTATCGGCATACAATGATGTGGACAGCATGAGCAACCAAAATAGTGATTTATATATCTTCATAAATATTCCTTAGTTTTTACAGTTAAAGATAATTTTTGTCAAAATTTAGATAACAATATTGTATAAGCTAATACATAGTGAATAGATTTACAAAGATTCATGTTACAAATTTATTTTTTTAGTTTGTTTGTAATCCGTAATATTCTTGATAAAACCAGTAATTCTGTGTAATTGTCTTTTACAAAAGTGAAGTATTAAATCATGCTCAACAAAAACAATAAACTATATGCCTTGTTCAATTAAAACATGCGTACTAATTTCCTATACAATTTTCCTTATGAGGTTTGATGTGTCGATATATATTTGCATTGTGATTTTAGAACTCTTTTTTTAAATCACAAGATAAATAAAAATTTAATTTATATGATTATGAAAGGAAAAATTACTCTTTTTACCCTTTTAGGGTTGTGGTCTTTCAGCTCGATGTTCGCAGTACAAACGATTTATGTAGCAACAACAGCAAACGGAGGTAGTGATAGCAATTCCGGTACGGTTTCTTCACCTTATGCAACTATTTCAAAAGCAGCTTCAATGGTTAGCGAAGATGGAGCCGAAATTTATGTAGGTACAGGAACTTACGTTTTTGGATCTACTGTAATTTTAAATGCTTTTACTCATAAATTTATTGGAGTTGATGCCGCTACAACCATTTTTGATGGAAACGAGTCAGTATCATTGTTTGATGGTGTAACTAATCTTCAAAATTCAGAAAAAACAGTTACTTTTGAAAAACTGGCTTTTAAAAATGCTCGTATGACCGTAGTTCCCGGAACATTGAACGGGGGAGCTGCTATTTGGATGGGTTTCAAGACCAATCTCGTCTTAAATCAATGTTATTTTGCTAATAATATCTCTACGGCAGCAACAGGGGATAACTGGGGTGGCGCTGTATATTTTACAGGAACTACTATTACGGTAGATGGTTGTTTCTTTGAAAAAAATGAAAGCAACAGTAGTGGAACCCAAGGTTATGGAGGAGCTATTACCGTTCGGCATCTTTTCAATATAGACAATTCTGCGACTCACCTTCCTTCAGGAGCTACTTATGCTGTGGTCAAGAATTCTACTTTTTATCAGAATTTCGCGTACTCTAAAGGCGGTGCCGTATATTTCAACAAACAACTGGATGCGAAAATAGATGCTGAAGATGCCACTTTTG
>JBKECE010000037.1:0-3089 GCA_047974325.1 Dysgonomonas sp.
AGCGAACAAGCAAAATTTATTTCTTTTGAATTTACCTTACCAACTTTATTCTATTCCCGTAATTTATCTTTTGACATTAAGATGACAAATTCCGATCAAGACTGGATCAATATGGGGACACAACGTCAGGTTTCATTCTCAAATTTATCTCCAGGAGATTATACGTTCATGCTGAAAGTGGCAGACAACATCAATTGGACAGATTCAGATATCAAATCAATCCGGATTAAAGTGCTACCGCCTTTCTGGCAAACCAATGTCGCTTATATCATATACCTACTTCTGATTTTAATTGCCATTTTTTATTACAACAGGCGCATGAACAAAAAAAGAGAAGTGGAGCAAGCCGCACTGAAGGAAAAAAACGAGAAAGAACGTATCAAAGAAATAAATCGTCTGAAACTAAATTTCTTTACCAATGTCTCACATGAATTGAATACACCGCTGACACTCATTATCTCGCCTATACAGAATCTGATGACTCAATTCGATCTACAGCCGGAGTTGGAAGAAAAACTAAGGATGATCAGACGCAATGCCGAGCGCATGAAACACCTGACAGAAGAGCTCATATCATTGGGAAAAATTGAGACGGAAGAGGAGAAAATCATGGTTCAAGAGGGTTACGCGCTAAGGTTCATCATGGAACTGGGAAATGGATTTAAATCATGGGCAGAGCTAAAGAAGATTCATTACACGATGGATATCGTAGTAGCCAAACATCCGGTATATTTTGATTCCGCAAAAGTTGAAAAGATTGTATATAATCTACTTTCCAATGCGTTTAAATATACCGAACCACAGGGTGAAGTGAAATTATCGGCAACTTATTACGATGAAAATGGAGTTAAAATGCTCCGTATTCAGGTTGAAGATACCGGAAGAGGTATTTCCGAAAAAAATCTGACGAAAATTTTTGAAAAATATTACCAAATTTATGATCTTGACAAAAACAGCGGATTTGGAATCGGACTAAATTTAGTTAAGCAATTAACGGCCGCTCATAAAGGGAATATAGATGTCGTTAGTGAAATTGGAAAAGGAAGTACGTTCACGGTAACACTAAATGTTGATGGAAAATCGTATGAAGAAAAAGAAAAATCGGAAAGTAAATTTGACAATGATCAAATCGTAAACTATCAATATCTTCTTCCGGAGATTCCTGATAATGAGATGGTTTTCCATCCGGCAAATCAGTCGGTACAAGATCAAACCGGTTCGGAGAAGAAACTCCACCTGCTAATTGTAGAAGACAATCACGAACTCTTACAATTTATCGGTAGCATATTCGAGAATGATTATCACGTCAAACTCTGCAATGATGGCAAAGATGCTTTTGCAGTCGCGTTGGAGACCATCCCCGATTTAATTATCAGTGACTTGATGATGCCCGAGCTGGACGGACTTGAACTCTGTCGGCTGATGAAAACGTCCATCGAGACCTGCCACATCCCATTTATCATTCTTACGGCTAAATCCGGAGATGACAACGTGGCTGAAGGATACGAATATGGCGCAGATTATTATATCAAAAAGCCGTTTAATGCGGCAATCTTGATGCAGCAGGTAAAGAATATATTGACAACACAGGAGAACCAACGCAACTATTTCAGAGAGCATACAGATTCTGTCTTTGAATCATCGAAAATTAATTTGAGAGACAAGAAACTGTTGGAAACAATAAATGAACTTATCATGAGCCATCTATCAGAGGAAGATTACGCCATCGTTAATCTAACCCAGGATTTAGGTATCAGCAGAACACTACTTCATACGAAATTGAAAGGACTTGTAGGGATGTCTGCCACAGAGTATGTTAACAAGGTAAAGTTAAAAGAAGGGCTAAGGCTACTTCAAGAAGGCAACAATATTTCGGAAGTATCTTATGTCACGGGATTTGGGTCTCCCAGTTATTTCTCAAGATGTTTCAAAAAAGTGTACGGCGTCTCTCCTCGCGAATTTATGAAAAAGGATTGAGTGCTCGTCGTAGTCGTCATTTAAGTAATTTGAACAGTTTTATCAGTATTGTGAACAAAAGTGATAATCTCTGCTGATATATCCGGCTATCTTTGTTTTTCTAAAAAGGCAAAGAAATCAGTAAAAACTTATTTTCATGAGACACATTGTATCTATTATCATTCTTTCTTTCTCACTTTGCACCTATTCGCGGTCGAATTCCGAAACTACCGAAGAGTTCACGTTGTTGCCTGTCATTACACTGAAAACCAAAATTGCGGGAAATCCTCCGGAAACACGACAGTTACATGCAAATCAAATTCAATATTTTTCCGAAAAAAACAATGAAGTCAAGTTAAAACTGGTAAGCCGAAGCATTGAGCAAAACAAAACAACTTACAGACTTTCTGTAAAAGCCAAGAAAGCCGTAAATTTTAATGTAGGAATGCACTTTCTGTTGGAAAATATGCCTCATGAAACACTTGACTTTCTCTTACCCGGACTCTGGTATAAGCGAAATTTAAATATTTCCGAAGGCGCTCCCTCAATGCGCGTTTCAGATGACTGGATGTTTCGTGAAGATCGTCTGAGTACACCAATGGTGGCAGCATATAATCCGATAAGTGACGAGTATTATGTGTTGATGCACACCAATGAAATAAAAAAAGACTTCTTGCTCCCATACGACAACGGCGAAGTGATTATGTACGGGAAAAGTGATTTGGGCAGCATGGGATTCGGTAAAATAAACAAAGACACCTACATGGCCGTTACGTATCCTGTAACCGAATATCCAAAAGCTTACACCCGTAAATTACAGCTAACCAATCCCATAACGGTTTTTAGGCATCTTGAAAAAGGGGAAGAGCTCATACTGACTTACGTGATGCTGAAAGGGAAATCCGGCTCTTATTCCGATTTTGTACGAGAAATATCGCAATATGCCTATGACACCTCTAATCCCAAACCCATAAATACAACCTATAAACCCCAAGAAGTTAAGCAACATTAAGCGGATAATAATCGCCAGAGTTTTACAGGTCAATATCCATTAAAAGGCTATTCCTGCTTACAAGTTCAAATAGATCAATGTGAGCAACGGGGAATTCTCGAAATAGTATTGACATACGTGA
>JBKECE010000122.1:0-23140 GCA_047974325.1 Dysgonomonas sp.
ATGTTGCGGACAGCAATTGGATATGGAATTTGAATCACGGTTCGATGTTTCTATCGAAGAATATCTGGAAATGATACGTCTCAAGACAGCCGTACTTCTGGGCTGTGCACTCAAAGGAGGAGCTATCATAAGTGAAGCTTCGGAACATGATGCAAATGCTCTATACAATTTTGGCATCAACATCGGATTAGCCTTTCAGCTAAAGGACGATTTGCTCGACGTCTATGGCAATAGCGCCGATTTTGGAAAAAAGATCGGAGGAGACATCCTGTGCAATAAAAAAACATTCCTGCTTATAAGTGCTTTGCAAAACGCTGCCACAAAGGAAAAGCTAACCATCTGGCTCGAAAAAGAAAATTATTCGGACAAAGAAAAAATAAAAGCAGTAACGGATATCTACAACGAATTGAATCTGAAAGAAAAATCGGAAAAAATGATTAGAGAATACTATGAGAAAGGCATAACCTACCTCAATGAAGTTTCTGCACCTGATTCTCAAAAGCAAGAATTATTCAGGCTTGCTGAAGATCTAATGTTCAGAAATTCATAAACAAGACGAAATCTCCGCCATGAAGATAATTGATACGCATACCCATATCTATGAATCCGAATTTGATTCAGACATTGCGGACGTCATAGACCGCGCAAAAAAAATAGGTGTAGAGAGAATACTTCTTCCCAATATTGATATGAATTCAATTGACAGATTACACCAACTTTCAGCTTCATATCCCGAATACTGTATGCCAATGATGGGGCTGCATCCAACAAGTGTGACCTCCGATTGGCAACAAGATTTATCTTTCATGAAAAAGCTATTCACGAGCAACGAATATGTCGCTGTGGGAGAAATAGGGTTGGATCTCTATTGGGATAAAAGTCTGGAAAATGAGCAACGTCTTGCTTTTGAGGAACAACTAAGATGGAGCATCGAGTTCGATCTTCCGGTTTCGATACACAGTCGCGAAGCCATATCCGAAGCCATTGAATGTATAAAAAATGTGGGTGCAACTCATCTACGTGGTGTTTTTCATAGTTTTGGAGGCTCTGAAGAAGAGTTGTCCAACATTTTGGAACTAGGTGATTTTCTGATCGGTATCAACGGTATTGTCACATACAAAAATTCTACACTCCCTGCCGTTCTTACACAAACAGACCTCTCAAAGATCGTTATTGAAACCGATGCACCTTATCTGCCACCCGTTCCCTACCGGGGAAAACGCAACGAAACGTCCTATACTATGAAAATAGTCGAAAAATTAAGTGACATCTATCAAACAACACCCGAAGATGTTGCCACCACCACCACTCAAAATGCACGGAATCTATTTCAATTAAAATAGACCACATCTAAATATCCGTTATCACACTTAACAAAAAAGAATATTGATGCAGGGAAGAAATATCTTCTCGCACATAGACGTAATAAAACTTACATTAAACCGATGGAAAAAGTTTTATTGGAAGGAATGACGAATAAAACTTCGAATGATTACAAATAAAAAATGGTTGTCATCCCGACAACCAATCTTCAATTGTTAACCTTAAATCTAATACCATGAAAAACACAGTACAAATATATAGACTATTTTTGGAAAAGCGAAACAAAACGAAATAAAAATATGTTATTTAACATAAATATGATGAATTGAGCATTTATGTAAATATTTTTTATATTCAAATATCTTTTTTGTTAAAATTTGAGTTCTATATTTTACAACATAAAAAAGGAATTATACTTCAATTAAAAAAAGAGACAAAAAAAGGAGAAACAATGTTACTTGTTTCTCCTTCTATGATTGAATCAAATATGATTTTGTTTTATCGTCTCATCTTGGGAGCTTTGCCCATCAGTTTTCCCGCGCCTTTCATCTGAGTCATCATTTTCATCATTTTACGGGTATCGTCAAACTGCTTGATCAGTTTGTTCACTTCCTGAACGGAAGTTCCGCTCCCATTTGCTATGCGCTGACGGCGGCTACCGTTCAAAATTTCGGGATGCACCCTTTCGGTCGGTGTCATGGAATAGATGATAGCTTCTATGCTTTTGAATGCATCATCGTCGATATCCATATCTTTAATAGCTTTGCCGACACCCGGAATCATGGATGCCAAATCTTTCAGATTACCCATTTTCTTAATTTGCTGAATCTGGGCAATAAAATCATTGAAGTCAAATTGGTTTTTAGCAATCTTTTTTTGCAGGCGGCGAGCCTCTTCTTCGTCATATTGCTCCTGCGCACGTTCCACGAGCGAAACAATATCACCCATGCCTAAAATCCTGTCGGCCATACGTTCGGGATGAAACACATCCAATGCTTCCATTTTTTCACCCGTACCTACAAACTTGATCGGTTTGTTCACTACAGAACGAATAGAAAGCGCAGCACCACCACGCGTATCACCATCCAGCTTTGTCAGAACCACACCATTAAAATCCAATCTTTCGTTGAATTCTTTGGCTGTGTTCACAGCATCCTGACCTGTCATTGAATCTACGACAAACAAAATTTCATTCGGATTCACAGCTTTCTTTATTGCTGCAATTTCATTCATCATCTGCTCATCAATGGCTAAACGTCCGGCCGTATCTATAATGACCACATCATTGCCATCCTGTTTTGCTTTTTTGATCGCATTCAATGCTATTTCAACAGGATTCTTATTTCCTTCTTCCGAATAAACAGGTATTTCTATCTGGGCTCCTAACACTTTCAATTGCTCAATCGCAGCAGGACGGTAAATATCGTCGGCTACCAAAAGAGGTTTTTTACCTTTTTTGGTTTTCAGGTAATTAGCCAGTTTACCGGAGAATGTCGTTTTTCCTGAGCCTTGCAAACCTGCCATCAAAATAATCGACGGATTGGCTTTCAGGTCAATATCGACTGTTGTTCCGCCCATCAACAGAGCAAGTTCATCATGTACGATCTTCACCATCAATTGCGCAGGTTTCACAGCTGTGAGCACATCCTGCCCCAATGCTTTCTCCTTGACAGTTTCTGTAAACTGCTTTGCAGTTTTAAAGTTGACATCGGCATCCAACAATGCGCGGCGCACATCCTTCAGTGTTTCAGCTACATTTATTTCAGTAATTTTACCCTCTCCTTTCAGCAGTTTGAACGAGCGGTCTAATCTATCACTTAAATTCTCAAACATATAAGTATCTGTTTGTTATTATTTTGATTTCATTTTTATTATTAAGGACTGCAAAGATAATAAAGTTTTATGCAAAAACATCAACTTCCATATCAAGACATTATCAATTGCATCTAACAGATTTGCAAACAAATTATTCTCTTCTATATAGTTTTTTATAGTTTTTATTTATCAGATATTCATCTTTATTGATTAATTTCGCTGTTCGATAGTTTTTAATAATAATACAAAAATCATAAAATTAATTGACGGAATATGCACAATTGGTTTGAATGCAAAGTCTCCTATGAGAAAACTTTGGAAAACGGAATGCAGAAAAAAGTAACCGAACCTTATTTGGTAGATGCGCTATCATTTACCGAAGCCGAGGCACGCATTATAGAAGAGTTGAAACCATACATTTCAGGTGAATTTACCATTGCTGACATCAAACGCGCAAAGTTAGCTGAATTGTTTTTTAATGAAAATGGAGACCGCTATTTCAAAGCGAAAGTCTATTTCATCACTCTTGACGAAAAAAGCGGAGCGGAAAAGAAAACCGCTGTGCAGATGCTGGCTCAGGCCTGTGACATCAAAGAAGCATTGGCTGTCGTAGAAAAAGGAATGAGCGGCACATTGTCTGATTTCAGCATTGCGAGTCTGGCGGAATCTCCTTTGATGGATGTTTTCCCCTATTCGGCAGAAACCAAACAGGTGAGAAGCACTTTCATAGAAACAGCCGTAGCCTCAGCAAAAGAAGCAGAAGCCGGAGTTTAGGAAAAAACAATATTGAAAAATGAGCATAACCTCCAATCTGAACGAAATATTAAGTACAATTCCCACTCATGTAAAACTGGTAGCTGTATCTAAGTTTCATTCCGTTGATGCCATCAATGAAGCCTACAATGCAGGACAACGTGTATTCGGAGAAAGCCGTCAACAGGAAATTGCACAAAAGCAAAAACAATTGCCTCAAGACATTGAATGGCATTTCATAGGTCATTTGCAAACAAATAAAATAAAGCTTATCTTGCCTTATGCACACACTATTCAGAGTGTAGATAGCTGGAAATTGATAAGCGAAATAGAAAAAGAAGCAAAGAAGATCAATCAGCAGGTTAAATGCCTGCTTGAAATTCACATAGCGGAAGAAGACAGCAAAGATGGACTAAGCTTCGGAGAATGCACTGAAATGCTATCCAACTGTGATTGGAAAAATCTGGAGTTTATAACTATTGCGGGCGTTATGGGAATGGCAACTTACACCGACAATATGGATAAGGTGCGTAAAGAATTCAGATCCTTGAAATTATTTTTTGACAAGTTGAAACAATCTTTTTTTAAAGAGTCGGAAGATTTCAAAGAAATATCCATGGGTATGTCACACGATTATCCGATTGCAATCGAAGAAGGTTCAACCATGGTAAGAATAGGAACATCCATTTTTGGAGAACGAGAATACTAATTTTTAATTAGTTCAGAATTATGAATATACAACAATTAGAGTACATTATTGCGGTCGATAATCACCGTCATTTTGCAAAAGCGGCAGAAGCATCATTCGTTACTCAGCCTACTCTGAGCATGATGATTCAGAAACTTGAAGACGAACTTGGCATCAAAATATTTGATCGCAGCCAATTGCCTGTGCAACCAACATCAATCGGCACACAGATCATCAATCAGGCACGCGTCATCGTATCGCAAGTAAAACAGATAAAAGAAATCATACAAGAAGAAAAAGGTGTGGTGCAAGGCATATTCCGATTGGGAATAATCCCCACCATAGCTCCCTATCTGCTTCCGCACTTTATGCAAGTGCACCAAGAGAACGGATTTGATATCGAGCTCGTCATCGAAGAGATCACAACGGCGCAGATCATAGAACGGTTGCTTAACGGATCACTTGATGGAGCCATACTTGCAACACCGCTCAAGAATGATAAGCTGAAAGAACACCCTATCTATTATGAAAAATTCTTCTCGTATGTGTCACCTCGTGAAACATCACTCTATGCAAAAAAAGAGTTCGAAGAAGACGACATCAACATCAATAGGCTGTGGCTTTTGGAAGACGTCCATTGCTTCCGTAGCCAGATATTAAAACTGTGCAATACGCGCAAACGAAAAAGTTCGCACAATATGTTCACATATGAGGCCGGAAGCATAAACACACTAATCAACATTGTTGATAACAACAGTGGCATGACCATAATCCCTGAAATGGCGATAGACGAACTTTCCGAAAATCAAAAAAAGAATGTCCGCCCGTTCAAAGACATCACACCGGTGAGAGAGATAAGTCTTGTGACCCGGAAAGAATTTCTGCGCGAACGTGTTCTCAAAATCATCATCAATGAAATAAAGCAAGCTGTACCCAAAGCCCTTCTGGATGAATCTTTGAAAAAGAACATAATAGACATTTGATTTTTTATGAAAAACAAATAAAAAAGCAGAAAATAATTAGCATTATTAAATATATTTCTTATTTTTGTGAATTATAAATAGTAATGAGACTTGATATGAAAAAATATATACTCCTTCTCTTTTTGTCATTATCGCTTTGCAATTATGCAGCGATGGCTTCACCTCTTGAATTGGCAGGAGATGGAATCACTGTAGGTTTGGCAGAAGATGAGTTTGTGACTGTAACCAACGCAACAAGCGAAAATATTAAAATATCATATAATTTTAAAAACATAAAAACGCTCAGAGTATATAATCTTCTGGGTAAATGTGTAAGTTCCGTAAGACTTACGGCAGGTTCAAGCACTGTAGATTTGCCAACCTCTCTGGAAAGAGGCACATACATCTACTCCGTAGAGGATGCAGGCAAAACATTTGGTGCGAAGAAATTTATTGTAAAATAAAGTAAGAATAATTATAAAAAATTGAGGAGGCTCCTATAAAAGTCTCCTTTTTTTATGTCATTTCTCTATATCTGAAAAGTAAATGATGCAATATGCCATCAATATCAACGCTGTAGTCCCCGTAAGAGCAGAAGCCCGCGAGAGTGCAGAAATGGTTACACAACTCCTCTTCGGAGACATTTGCTCCATTGAGGAAATCTCCGGTTCTTTTGTAAAAATAATCAATTACGGTGATAGATACGAAGGCTGGGTTGATAAAAAAACTCTCTCGGAAATTTCAGAAACTCAATATCTTGAACTTACAATAGCCCCAGTCTTCATGACATGTGTACCGATTGTAAATGCATTTTGCTTGACCGACAAAACCATCTATCATCTTTCGGCAGGAAGCAAGTTACCGTTCTATGACATAGATACAAACAGTTTCAACATCTCAGGAAAAAGATTTCAGATACACCCAAGCTTTGTCACATATTTGACTTCAAGCAGCAAAGGAAACATCATACCGACGGCGATGCTATTTTTGAACACACCTTATCTATGGGGAGGGAAAAATATAATGGGAATTGATTGTTCGGGATTTACACAAATCGTATTCTCCATGAATGGTTATCAATTACCACGCGATGCGAGCGAACAGGCACATGCAGGTAGCAAAATAAATACCCTTGCCGAAGCTCAGGCTTCCGATCTTTTATTTTTTGAGAAGCAAGGTAAAATAACTCATGTCGGAATCTACCTTGGAGATGAAAAAATAATACATTCGTCAGGAAAAGTCAAAATTGATAATGTAGATGAAAAAGGCATTTATAGTCGCGAATTATCACAATATACACATAATTTATGTGCAATAAAAAGAATATAATAGGTGTAATCAAAAAAAGTGTATATTTGTTCCCCGTATTTTTTCTATAAAAAAATGGCTGTAACTATAATTGAAGTCAAAAGCAGATCCGAGGCAAAAAAATTTGTCAAGTTTCCCAACAATCTATATAAAGATTGCCCATATTACGTTCCATCTCTCGTTCTAGATGAGATGGAAACCATCAATCCCAAGAAAAATCCGGCTTTTGATTTTTGCGAACAGAAGCTCTTTTTGGCATATAAGGATAATAAAATAGTAGGTCGTATTGCTGCTATTATAAATCATGAAGCCAACAGAATATGGAACAGCAAACACGCCCGATTTGGATTCGTTGATTTCATTGACGACAATGAAGTAGTGGATACTCTTTTCAAAGCAGCCGAAGACTGGGCACGAAGCAAAGGTATGGTTAAAATTCAAGGACCGATGGAATATACCGATCTTGACCATGAGGGTCTCCTCATATTCGGATATGACAAGATTTCCACAATGTCCACAAAATACAGCCATCCATACTATCGGGATCAGATAGAACGGTTAGGCTTTGAAAAAGAAGTGGACTGGCACGAGTTTTATATCCCTGTGCCGGAAGCCGTGCCCGAAAGACATCACCGAATAGCAACCATTGTTGCTGAAAAATATGGTCTCAAAATACTCAAGTTCAAAAGTTTGAAACAGGTATCACCTTACATTGACAAACTGTTCAATCTGCTCAACAGAGCTTATGCTCCACTTTATGGATTTTCCCCACTAAGCAAAAGACAAATAGATCATTATGTAAAAATGTACGTGCCTTTGTTACGATGGGATGTCGTAAGCATTATTGTGAAAGAAGAAACTGACGAGGTTGTTGGCTTTGGAATTGGACTACCTAATCTTTCGCATGCACTCCAAAAATCGAATGGAAAATTATTTCCATTTGGCTGGTATCATCTACTTAGAGCTTTAAAAGGCAAGAAAAACCCAGTTGTGGATCTGATGTTGATGGGCGTAGCTCCTGAATATCAAGGCAAAGGTGTAAATGCTCTGATATTCGACGATTTTATACCTTCGGCTCATAAAAACGGATTCCGTTTTGCAGAAACAAACCCTGAACTCGAATTGAACAACAAAGTACAATCCCAATGGGACGGGTTCAATGCTGAGCACCACAAAACGAGGCGTGCTTATGTTAAAAGTCTGTGATATAGATTAAATCCGCCTCATACGGATATGAGGAATATCATCTTCGAGATACATTTCTGACGTTTGTTCAAAACCATGTTTCTCATAAAATTGTTTCAGATAGAGTTGTGCTGATATCGTTATGGGTATTTTGCCCAAGCGAGACTCCATTTCTCCGACAGCTTTTTCGAGCAAAGTGTTTCCGAGATTTCTGTTCCTGCAACGGGGAGATGTGGCAACACGCCCAATACTTGCCTCTTCAAAATAATCGCCCGGTCTGAACAACCTGCAATAAGCAACTAAGTCTTCATCCAGATAACCCATCAGATGGACAGCTTTCTGATCTTTGGCATCTATATCCTGATAGATACAATTCTGCTCAACCACAAAAACTTCGCTTCGCAAACGCAATATCCGATAGAGGGACTCGGTGCTAAGCTCATTGAAATCCTCTACAATCCATCTTACACAATCGCTCATTTGTTATGTATAATTATAAATATAAAAGTACAAATTGTAATCCGGACAGGCTTTTCTTATTTGTAAAAAATATTAACTTCAGACAAAAAATTTATCTATATTTGCAGAGAATATAATTAGCTGAAAAGATTAATATCTCATGGAAAATGGCTTTCTAAACCTTGTAAAAGAAGGACTTGTATCGAATTGGGACAGGCCTGCTCTAACCGATCTGGGAGGAGAGACTTATTTGTTTAAAGATTATGCCAGAAAAATGGCAGAACTTCACCTCATTTTTGCAGCTTTAGATATCAAAAAAGGAGACAAGATTGCTCTATGCGGTCGCAACTCGTCACATTGGGCCATCGCATTTTTTGCGTCTCTCACCTATGGTTGCGTTGCAACATCAATTCTCCACGATTTTAATGCAGAAAGCGTTCACAATATAGTTAATCATTCCGAATCGAAAATTTTATTTGTCGGCGAAGCAGTCTGGAAAAAACTTACTGCCGAAAAAATGCCACAACTAAACTCTATTGTCTTATTGGAAGACTTTTCGGTCGTACAAACAAATATCACGGGCTTCAGTAAAGAAGAAAATACTATATCTGAACTTTTTATAAAAAGATATCCAAACGGATTTTCTCAGGCTGATGTTTTCATTCATGAAGAAGACCCCGAAGCTTTGGCTGTTCTGAACTATACATCCGGCACAACAAGCAAACCAAAAGGTGTTATGATCCCATACCGGAGCTTATGGTCAAACACACGTTACGCCATAGATAATATCTCATTTGTGAAAACGGGTGACGGCATGGTGAGTATGCTACCGATGGCACATATGTATGGGTTAGCTTTTGAGGTTCTATTATCACTGACCAAAGGTTGCCATCTGCATTTTCTGACCAAAGTGCCATCGCCTCAGGTTATCATGGGAGCTTTCGCAGAAGTTAAGCCGAGTCTGGTGATTGCAGTACCTTTGATTATAGAGAAAATTATACGAAATAAAGTATTTCCCGAACTAGATAAACAGCCGGCTAAAACTTTACTAAAAATTCCAGGGCTCAGAAATATCGTACATAACAAAGTTTTAGCTCAATTGCGTAATGCCTTTGGCGGAAATCTTGCAGAAGTCGTTATTGGTGGAGCAGCTTTGAATAAAGAAGTAGGTGATTTTCTGACCAAAATAAAATTTCCTTACACAGTTGGTTATGGTATGACGGAATGCGGTCCTTTGATTGCATATGATTATTGGGCTACATATAAACCAATGTCTTGTGGAAAGGTAGTTGACCGAATGGAAGCCAAAATAGCATCACCTGATCAGGAAAGCATAGCTGGTGAAATCATGGTACGCGGAATGAATGTGATGATCGGTTATTATAACGAACTTGAAGCTACAAAACAAGTGCTGGACAGTGAAGGTTGGCTCAACACAGGTGATTTGGGTATTATCGATAAAGATGGCTATATATTTATTAAAGGACGAAGCAAAACGATGATACTAGGATCTTCCGGTCAAAACATCTACCCCGAAGAGATCGAAGACTTCGTTAACAATCTGCCTTTGGTTTCCGAGTCTTTGATAATAGAAGATAGCAATAACAAACTTGTCGCATTGATTTTTACAGATTCTGATTATTTGACTGCAAATAAAATAGATAATGAAAAACTACCTGCCTTATTGGAGAACTATATAGCGCAAATAAACAAGCAATTACCAAATTATAGCCAGATCGGGAGATTCGAGATTCGAGATACCGAGTTTGAAAAAACGCCCAAACGAAGTATCAAGAGATTTCTTTATCAAACTAATAATAAATGAGGCGATTAAAGACTTTAAAGTGAACAGACAAGAATTCCCGAATTTTAAAAAAATTACTAAAGTGTGAACATAGAATTTCTTATGTTGTTATAAACTATATATTCAAAAAAATGAGCAAAGGAAATGATCCTATAAGTTATGATGAAGACGAAGCTGTCAAATTCATAAAAAAAACACTAACTCCCGATCTGCAGAAAAAAATGTCGGACGATGAGATCAATTACATAATTGATATTATTTATGATTTCTACGAAGACAAAGGCCTGATGGATACTGAAGGTTCAAATGAAGAGATTATTGATATAGATGAAGATGAATTGATCGAATATGTGTTAAAAAACACAATAAAAGATAAAATAACAAAACTTTCGGCAGAGGAAATAACTCTTATTATAAAAGGAGAGTTAGAATATTGCGATTCGCTGGATATGTTTGAAGAGTAAAATATTTATATATAAATTATTAATAACAAAACTATTATGAAAAAATTATCTTTCTTAGGTGCTATTGGTCTTAGTGTAGCACTTTTATTATCAAGTTGTGGTGCTAGTAATACTGTAAAAGGTACAGGAATCGGAGCCGGAGCTGGTGGTGCTCTTGGTGCTGGTATCGGAGCAATCATAGGCGGAGGCAAAGGTGCCGCTTGGGGTGCAGGTATTGGTGCAGTTGTTGGAGGTAGCGCAGGTGCTATCATCGGAAACAAGATGGACAAGCAAAAAGCTGAGCTTGAAAAAATCAATGGTGCACAAGTTGAATCTATCAATGACGGACAGGCAATCAAAGTTACTTTCGAATCAGGAATTCTATTTGCTACAAATTCCAGCACATTAAGTTCCACTTCTAAAAGTGCCCTGACTTCTTTTGCAACATCTTTGAAGAACAATCCTGATACAGATGTTCAAATCTATGGTCACACAGACAACACAGGTAATGATAACATCAACCAACCTCTTTCAGAAAAACGTGCTAAGGCTGTTTACGATTACCTTAACGGACAAGGCGTTACAGGCTCTCGTATGACATCAGCAGGTTATGGTTCAGCTCAACCGGTTGCAGACAACAGCACTGCTGCAGGAAAAGCACAAAATCGCCGTGTTGAAGTATACATACTTCCTAATGCTAAAATGATACAAGACGCTCAGAGCGGCAAATAATATTTATTGAACAAAATTTAATTTTGGTTCAAAATGGAGGGAAGCTAATAGAAATTAGCTTCCCTCTCCTATTTCAAATACCTCCATTTCTTTTGTTTACAAGGAAAATCGGTGCTATCTTTGTTTTGCCAATAAAAAAACATATACAATATAAAGATTATGCAACTAATTGACGGGAAAGCTATATCAGAACAGATAAAAAAAGAAATAGCTGAAGAAGTGGCTAAAATAAAAATATCCGGGGGCAAAACTCCACATCTGGCAGCTATATTGGTGGGACACGATGGAGGCAGTGAAACCTATGTTGCCAACAAAGTGAAAACATGTGAAGAGGTAGGTTTTAAATCGACACTCATTCGCTATGAATCTGACGTAACGGAAAAAGAACTTCTTGCATGTGTAGACAAATTGAATAGCGATCAGGATGTGGATGGATTCATCGTTCAACTGCCATTGCCAAAACATATTTCAGAACAACGAGTTATAGAAGCAATCGACTATCGCAAAGATGTGGATGGATTCCACCCGGTAAACGTAGGACGCATGAATATCGGACTACCCTGCTTTGTAAGTGCGACCCCTGCTGGTATTCTAGAATTGTTGAAAAGATACGAAATTCCTACCCAAGGAAAAAGGTGTGTTGTGCTCGGTCGTAGCAATATTGTAGGCAAACCCATCGCTAATTTACTTATACAGAAAGGATATCCTGGTGATTCTACCGTTACGGTATGCCATAGCAGAACACCGGACATTAAAGATATTTGCCTTCAAGCAGACATAATCATAGCAGCGATGGGAGTTCCTGGTTTTCTGAAAGGAGATATGGTAAAAGACGGTGTTGTCGTAATAGATGTAGGTACAACCAGAGTACCTTCTTCAGAAACAAAATCAGGTTTCAAACTGAAGGGAGACGTATTGTTTGAAGAAGTTGCTCCAAAAGCGTCCTTCATTACACCTGTTCCGGGTGGAGTTGGTCCCATGACCATTGTGTCGTTGATGTGGAACACTTTGTTAGCAGGGAAAAAAGTGATATTTTGAAGAACTCTCAAAACGAAAACGCTTTGTTAACATTATTAACACCCTGCATTGTATTCTTTTTAGTTATTTTTGTAAAAAATATTCACGGCTTAAACGAGAGGAAGTATGGGAATCGCATTTGATTTTACACAAATAGTAAGCACATTCATCATTCTGTTTGCATTAGTAGATGTGTTGGGTGGAGTACCTATTTTTTTAAGCATACAATCTACAGGAAAAGATCTGAATCCAGTTCAGTCTTCAATATATGGATTCATCATAATGGTAGCCTTCCTCTTTGTTGGAGAGTGGTTGCTGAATCTTTTTAATGTGGATGTTGAATCTTTTGCAGTTGCCGGAGCATTGGTCATTTTCATATTAGCATTGGAAATGCTTCTTGGTGTCGAAATATTTAAATATGACGTTCCCGGTGCCACATCATCGTTCGTCCCGATTGTTTTTCCTCTGATTGCCGGTCCCGGAACGTTCACAGCCTTATTGTCCATGAGAGCCGAATATGCTGTTGAAAATATAATTGTAGGATTGTTATTGAATATGATTGTTGTTTTTGTGGTTCTCAAAAATCTGAAATATGTAAGAAAACTAGTTGGTGCATCCGGCGTTTATGTGTTGCGCAAGTTCTTTGGAGTAATCCTGCTTGCTGTTTCGGTTCGTTTGTTCACAGCCAATCTAAGTGTTTTGATCAAAATGTTTTTCTAAACAATAATTCTTTGGCCACTTTAATTTTATCACTATCAGGCAATCTGTAGTCGAGCCAATGAATCTTTAATCCACGTTTTTCCATTCCTCTAAACCATGTCATCTGACGCTTTGCAAATTGATGGATGGCTATTTCCAATTGGCTGAACATCTCGTCATAAGTCAGTTGATTGAGCAGATACAATGTAATATATTTATATTCCAAGCCATAATAGATCAAATCTTCCGGAGAAACACCTTTTTCTATGATAGACCTTACCTCATCTATTATCCCCTCTTTCAACCTGTCTTTCAATCTCTTGGTAATTCTTTCACGTCTGGCATCACGATCTATATCTATTCCTATAACAAGGCTTTTTAGATTCAAAAGGTCATTTGTTCCTGCCTGATTGTGGAGCGTATATTCAGCAATCTCAATAGCCCTTATAGCTCTTTGGGCAGTATCAACATCAGTTTGATTATGCAGTGTTTTGTATTTTGACAGAATAGAGCTAAGTTCCTCAAGTGATTTATCTTTCAAGCTAAGTCGTAAAGTTTTATTTTCAGGGACATTAACCAATGGATAACTTTTCAGTACTGATTCAATATATAAACCTGACCCTCCACAGAGGATAGGCAATTTGTTCCTATTCTTGATAGCTTTGTAAGCTCCGTAAAAATCCTGTTGATATTCAAATATGTTATATTTTTCTCCGGCTTCACGTATATCTATCAAATGATAAGGTATTTGCGTCCCTTCTATCACATAATCGGACAAGTCTTTTCCTGTCCCGATATCCATTGATTTATAGACCTGTCGGGAATCACCACTGATTATTTCAGTATCAAGATCATAAGCCAGCTTGCAGGCAAAGTCGGTTTTTCCGGAAGCCGTTGGCCCTACAATAGCTATCAAATCATAATTAACCATGCTGCAAAGATACGAGTTTGTGGCATTTAACTTGAAGTCATTAAGTTTTATTTGTAACGGTTTATTCAAAAAAACGCTTTATCTTTGCACACTTGAAATAACAGTTAATAAATGGAAGAAGAAGTAAAAACACTTGTCAATAAAATTATTTTAGCGAGCCAAGACAAAAAAGCAAAAAACATAGTAACCGTAGATATGTCAAACCTATTGGGTTCAATCTGCCAATATTTTGTCATTTGCGAAGCAAACAGCACCACTCAGATTGCTGCAATCGCAGACAATATTGAAAATCAAGTAAAAAAAGAACTGAAAGAACGTCCTATTTCTGTCGAAGGATTGAAAGAATCCCGATGGGTTGGTATAGATTATGGTACGGTTATTGTTCATGTGTTTATCCCTGAGCTCCGTGAATTCTATGACATCGAACACTTGTGGGAAGATGCAATTCTAGAATATATACCGGACTTAGATTAAAGAAATAATGCAACAATAAACTAAGAACTTTGTTGTATATATTAGAATAAGTAAGGTAGATAATTTTGTTTTTAGGAAATTGATTACAACTAAAATATATGGATAATAACAACAGTAATAACAATAAACCCAAACAGAAAGTACCCAAAATACCATTCAGTATTTATTGGGTCTATTCATTGGTGATACTAATCCTGATAGGAATGTGGTTTTTTGCCAATGATTCGGTCGTAAAAGAGATCGGCTGGTCAGACTTTCAAAAATATGCCAGTGCCGGAAGTTTGGATAAAGTTATTGTATACAACAAAAAAAACTCATTGGAGGCATCTGTCAGAGCCGATTCGGCGAGTGAGATCTTCAAAATGAAATCCGAGGAAATAGGTAAAAATCCCCGTATCATGGTATACATACCATCGGCAGACAAATTTGACGATTTTTATAATAAACTGACGCCGGAAGTGAAGGATAAAATGACAGTCAGCTATGAAAACGGGGCAAATATGTTTGAGTTATTACTAAGCTCGCTGCCAATCCTTCTGTTGGTTGGCTTCACTTTTTTCATCATGCGCCGTATGTCAAGCGGTGGAAGCGGCGGTGGAGGTGGCGTTTTCAGTGTCGGAAAATCAAAAGCACAACTCTACGATAAAGGAGCGGATCTGAAGGTTACGTTCCGCGATGTAGCAGGCTTATCCGAAGCAAAAGAAGAAATACAAGAAATAGTGGAATTTCTTAAAAATCCGGGACGATACACTGAAATCGGAGGAAAAATACCCAAAGGAGCTTTACTTGTTGGCCCTCCGGGAACAGGTAAGACATTATTGGCAAAAGCTGTTGCCGGCGAAGCGGATGTTCCGTTTTTCTCAATGTCAGGATCAGACTTTGTTGAAATGTTTGTTGGTGTGGGTGCATCACGTGTCCGTGATTTGTTCCGCCAAGCAAAAGAAAAAGCTCCTTGTATAATATTCATAGACGAAATAGACGCCATAGGCCGTGCGAGGGGAAAAAATCCTAATATGGGATCCAATGATGAACGAGAAAACACGCTAAACCAACTACTTACAGAAATGGATGGATTTGGATCAAACAGTGGTGTAATTATTCTTGCAGCAACTAACAGAGCCGACATTCTGGATAAAGCCCTACTTAGAGCCGGACGTTTTGACAGACAGATATACGTCGATCTTCCCGACCTCAATGATCGCAAAGCGATATTTATGGTACATCTTCGTCCCGTAAAAATAGACGACTCGGTAGATGTGGATTTTCTTGCACGCCAAACTCCCGGATTTTCGGGTGCAGACATAGCCAATGTCTGCAACGAGGCTGCTCTTATAGCTGCACGTAAGGGGAAACGAGTGGTTCAAAAAGAAGATTTCACCAATGCCGTAGACCGGATCATTGGAGGATTGGAAAAGAAAAACAAGGTAACGACACTCAATGAACGCAGATCAATAGCAATCCATGAAGCTGGTCATGCAACCTTAAGTTGGTTTCTGGAACATGCAAATCCATTGGTCAAAGTAACAATTGTGCCTCGAGGCAAAGCCCTAGGTGCAGCTTGGTATCTGCCGGAAGAAAGACAGATAACAACAAAAGAACAAATGTTAGACGAAATGTGTGCATTGCTGGGTGGCCGTGCAGCAGAAGAAGTTTTCATAGGGCATATTTCATCGGGTGCAGTAAATGATCTGGAACGTGTTACCAAACAAGCATATGCAATGGTCTCATATATGGGGATGAGCAAAAATTTGCCAAACCTAAGTTATTATGACTCCACAGAGCAAAGTTATGGATTTACAAAACCATATAGCGAAAAAACAGCATTGTTGATCGACGAAGAAGTGCAAGCTATGATCAATCAGCAATATGAAAGAGCTAAAAATCTGCTAAAAGAACATGCAAACGGACACAATCAATTGGCTTCTATCTTAATCGAAAAAGAAGTCATTTTCTCTGACGACCTGAAAACCATTTTCGGAGAGCGTCAATGGACATCCCGGGCCGATGAGTTGAGCAAAGAAGAAGAGCTTGCCAATGTAGAATCTTCAAAGCAGGAAAATGAAAATGATGGAGTTGGATTTCTAGCCGAACCCGGACAATCGGAGTAAATATTAGACAAAAATATGTTATAAAAGATGCGATTAATTTTAGTCGCATCTTTTCTTTTTACTATCTTTGATTCACGTTTAAACACATATTTGTCAACTGAACATAACAAAATTGATCTAAAAGTGGTTTTATCTAACTTCGCGACAAGAGTATTGACCGGCGTGATCTTTGTGGCGGTTCTTCTGTGCAGCATCCTATTCAATCAATATATTTTTCTAATTGCATTTGCCATAATTGAGGCTTTAGCCTTATCCGAATTCTATGGATTAATAAAGAAGACTAGAAAAATCAATGTAAATATTTTTCTGAATATTACAGGTGGTATTTTACTTTTTGGAAGTTCATTCTTTTATTTCTCAGAGATATATCAATCTACCCTCATTCTCATACCTTATATATTATACCTGCTCGTGATTTTCATATCTGCTCTCTATCAAAAAGAGAATGATGCTCTGAAAACACTCGCATACTCTTTTTTAGGACAGATGTATATAGCAATTCCATTTTCATTGCTGAATTATCTAGCATTTAGCTATGGAAATAGTTTTTCTTATCACTATATTTTCCTTTTATCCCTATTTATTTTCATTTGGGTAAACGATTCTTTTGCATACCTAACAGGGTCAAAATTTGGAAAGCATCGCCTGTTTGAAAGAATTTCTCCAAAAAAATCATGGGAAGGATCTGTTGGAGGAGCTGTGTTCACACTCTTAGCATCCTTTGTTTTAGCCCATTTCTATACAGAAGTATCCTTAATCTGCTGGATAGGCTACGCTTTGGTTGTCATCATATTCGGAACATTCGGAGATTTGATCGAATCACTTTTTAAAAGAACCATCGGCGTAAAAGATTCCGGCAATACCCTGCCAGGACATGGAGGCATACTTGATCGTTTTGACAGCATGATATTTTCTATTCCTGCGTTATTCATATACCTTAACCTTATTATAATCCTAGAACTATGATTTTACTTACCATTTTGACACTGCATCTAATTCCGCTATAAGAAACTGCTTTCCGTAAAGAATTATTGCTCACCTAAAGAGCTTTTGTTTTAATCTTTCAAATGATTATCTTTGTTCATTCTTTGCTGTTAGCACGGCTTTATGATTTTACAAATCAATGAAATTAGAGATAAAAAAAGCAGATGAAAATATCACTTATTACCGCTACGTTTAATAGTGGAATGACTGTCCGCGATACCATTGAGTCTGTGTTAAAGCAAACTTATTCTGACATTGAATACATCCTTGTAGATGGCAAATCATCTGACAATACGATGGATATTATCAAAGAATATGAACCTGCTTTTGAAGGCAGAATGAAATGGATCAGTGAACCTGATTGTGGTCTGTATGATGCGATGAATAAAGGAATACGGATGTCTAGCGGAGATATAGTCGGAATAATTAATTCCGACGATTTTTATTTGGAAAACAATATACTGTCTATCATCAATGAAACATTTGAGGATCAGTCAATACAGGCTGTTTTTGGGGATGTCAGGTTTGTATACCCATCTAATCTCGACAAAACAATTCGCTATTATTCATCCAAGAGATTTACACCCAAACAATTCCGATTTGGTTTTATGCCGGCTCACCCTACATTTTTTACTTACAAAAAATATTTTGATGAATTTGGTTATTATAACACAAATTATAAGATCGCATCGGATTACGAACTATTGATTCGCTTTCTCTATAAAAAGAATTTGAAATATAAATATCTGCCAATTGCTTTTATGAAAATGCGGATGGGTGGAAAAAGTACCTCCGGCTTAAAAAGCAATATTACCCTAAACAAAGAAATAGTTACAGCCTGTAAAGAAAACGATCTATATACTAATTCTTTGATCCTCTCTCTCAAATATTTTGTGAAAATATGGGAGTTTATCCTACCCAAACAATGAATTCGCTAAAAATATGAAAATATTAATCACAGGCATACATGGTTTTGTTGGGAGCAATCTTACAGAGGCTCTCAAGGAGAAAAATATATTGTATGGATTAGATATTTTAAATCATCCAAAAGAAGGCATTGAGAAAACATATTTATGGTCAGAAGTTGAGGCTTTGCCCGAAGTAGATATTATCATTCATCTGGCAGGAAAAGCTCACGATACAAAGGGTACAAGTGATGCCGATGTTTACTTCAAGATAAATACAGGACTCACCCAACAGATCTACGACCATTTTTTGCAGTCTAATGCCCAAAAGTTTATTTTTTTCAGTTCTGTAAAAGCAGCTGCTAACACCGTGGAAACTGATATTCTAACAGAAGATGTGATTCCGCATCCGGTTGGGGCATACGGTGAAAGTAAAATAAAAGCCGAGCAATATATCTTGGGCAAAGAAATAAGCGAAGGAAAACGATATTATATATTTAGGCCGTGTATGATACACGGGCCGGGCAACAAGGGGAACCTGAATCTTTTGTTTGGATTTATAAGAAAAGGGATTCCCTACCCTCTTGGAATATACGACAATAAGAGATCGTTCACATCAATTGATAATCTGTGCTTCATCATAGAACATTTGATTGCAAAAAAGGCAGATTCAGGAATCTACAATATTGGAGACGACGAACCATTGTCTACCAACCAACTGATAGGATTGATGTGCAAGGCTTTGGATAAGAAAGTTCGGATATGGAATGTTCCAAAGAACTTAATCTTATTAGGGACAAAATGTGGTGATATATTACACTTTCCTCTAAATACTTTTCGCCTAAACAAACTAACAGAGAATTATGTCGTTTCTAACAATAAAATAAAATCGGCTATTGGAGTTGACAAATTACCCGTAAGCTCTTCCGATGGAATTATAAAAACAATAAAATCATTTAAACAGTAAAATAAATGATTTACCTTATAATAACAGTTTTATTTGTAACATTGATGCTACTCTATTTTAAAGTAGCGGATAAATTCAACATTGTAGACAAACCAAACGAACGAAGTTCGCATACGGCAGTCACACTGCGTGGTGGAGGCATTATTTTTTGGTTTGCAGCTTTGTTCTATTTCGTTCTGCATGTCAAGACTAATTATTTGTTTTTCACTGGAATCACCTTGGTTTCTTTGGTTAGTTTCGTCGATGACATCCAAAGCTTATCAGGAAAACTAAGAGCTGCAGTTCAGTTCATAGCCATCTCTCTTCTATTCTATGATGTGAATTTATTCAATCTGGAACCATGGTGGATAATACTCATTGCATACATAGTGTCTGTGGGAATCACCAATGCCTATAATTTTATGGACGGGATCAATGGCATCACTGGAATATACACAATCTCTGTCTTATTGTCGTTCTTCGTTGTCAACAATTGGATGGATAATCAACTTGTGAACAAGTTTGTCGATAACGATTTTCTTATCTTTCCGCTCATTGCCTCTGTCGTATTTTTATACTTCAACTACCGGAAAAAAGCTAAATGCTTTGCCGGAGATGTAGGCTCTATTGCTATTGCTTTTTGGTTAATATATCTGATGATGTTATTAATATTGAAAACAAATTCCATCATATGGCTGTTATTTTTAGCAGTATATGGAGTGGACACTGTTTGTACTATAGTACATCGGATATGGTTGAAACAAAACATTTTCAAGCCACATCGCTTACACTTCTATCAAATATTGAGTAATGAGAGAAAAATAGATCACCGCCTGGTTTCGGCAGGATACGGATTATTACAACTTGGGATATCGCTTATTGTAGTCAGACTATATGGAGCAATTAGTGATGCTTACTTAGCCATAATCGTATTGCTACCTATGATACTTTTATATCTCTTGAAATTTAAATTAATAAAAAAAATCACCTAAGAAAGAAGATGAATAAGAAATACATATAAAGATCAGTTTTCAAGAATATAAACTATAAAAAAATAAATATATGGGATTCGTTATCTCTTCATTATATAAATTATATATTAAGTTCTTCAGGAGTAAATATCTCAGCAAATGGACTGTATTGCTAATAGATCTTTTTCTAATTTTTTGTTCCGCAGTCATTTCATATTCTATAGCTACCACAGTATATAGTAATTTAAATGTTTTTTTTCCAAATTTCTGGAGAGTAACATTTGCCTTGTTGTCTGTCAATCTGTTTTGTTTCTTAATTTTCAAAACCTATTGTGGCATCATACGCTATTCAACCCTATATGAAGTTCAGCGAATTTTATATTCTCTGATTACTTCTCACCTCCTATTTTTTCTAGTTCTTTATGTTGTAGTTGGTGGTATATCAGGCAGTCTCACATTAGCTTTTTCCATAATATCACTGTCGGTTTCGACATTTCTAATGTTGGGTACCCGAATTTTTATAGTCTACGGATACAAAAAATATTTGAACCAGATTGAAAAACAAGATCGGTCTATACCTATTTTTATATACGGAATAACCCCTGAAAGTGTTTCTTTGAATCAGGCTTTGTTAATGTCGCAAGGCAAATACACCGTCATTGGCTTCATAACTCAAGATAAGTCGTCTCATAGCATTGGCAAATATCCGATTGTGTCCATCAGTAAATATGACATCAGCGAATTAAAAAAATACTCATTCAAAACCATTCTTTTTCCTAACAATGAGATGATCCAGGAAGAAAGTCAAATGGTAGATGTTTTAGTGAACAACAAGTATAAGATTCTGTTATTGCCTCAATTTAAGGATGTGAGCGACTTAAATGAATCCATATTCAGCAATATCCGCCCAATTCAGATTGAGGATTTGTTAGGTAGAAAAGAAATAAAAATAAGCACCACCATAATTGACGAGACAGTCAGGAATAAAAAAATATTGGTCACAGGAGCCGCCGGATCAATTGGGAGTGAAATAGTGAGACAGTTGGCACTCTTTAATCCCCAAATGGTAATATGTGTGGATATAGCAGAAACTCCGCTCAATGATCTCGATCTGGAGTTGAAAGAAAAATATCCGAATCTGAAATTTCATTCAGTGATTGGAGATGTAAGAAATTCGGAACGGTTGGAAATGATTTTTTCAAGATATAAACCTGACATCGTATTTCATGCCGCAGCATATAAGCACGTTCCGATGATGGAAAATAATCCATGTGAAGCCATACTAACAAATGTTTTCGGGACAAAGCAGGTTGCAGATTTTTCTGTTCGCTATGGCATTGAAATGTTTGTGATGATTTCTACTGATAAAGCTGTAAATCCCACAAACATAATGGGAACATCAAAACGATTGGCTGAGATTTATGTCCAAAGTCTTGCAACACAGGAAGAGATCAAAAATAAGAAAACAAAATTTGTTACCACCCGATTCGGAAATGTTTTGGGAAGCAATGGTTCGGTGATACCTCTATTTAAGAAACAATTAGAGCATGGTGGTCCTTTAACCGTTACACACCCTGAGATTACAAGATATTTCATGACTATTCCGGAAGCATGCAGGTTAGTATTGGAAGCCTCTGCAATTGGAAAATCCGGTCATATATATGTGTTCGATATGGGACAACCAGTCAAAATTTTCGATCTGGCAAAAAAAATGATTGAACTCGCAGGATTAAAATTGGATGCTGATATCAAAATAAAGTTCACAGGCTTGCGCCCCGGTGAAAAACTATATGAAGAATTGTTAAACGATTCAGAAACAGTAATACCCACTGATCACGATAAGATTTTGATTGCAAAAGTACGTGAGTATAACTTCACTGAAATATGCGAACCCATAGAACAACTAATCAAATATTCCCGAGAAGTTGATATTCCGAAAACAGTTTTGCTTATGAAAAAAATTGTACCTGAATTTGTGAGTAAGAATTCCGATTTCTGCAAATTCGATGCAATTCAGGAATCAGGGAAAGACGAATTGGAAAAACAAATTGCTACAGAAATATAAAAAATACAAAGGCGAAATTGTTTTTTTACAATTTCACCTTTTATCTTATTGTTTAGATAAACCTATCACATAATTCCTTTTTCACGAAGTTTAAGCTGCCATTTCCATGCAGAGGCCAGTGTATCTTCAAGAGTTTCTTTTGCTGTCCATCCAAGCACTTTATTAGCACGTTCAGGATCTGCCCAAATTTTTTCGATATCTCCTTCGCGCCTTGCAACAATTTTGTAATTCAGTTTTATACCATTCACTTTTTCAAATCCATTGATCAGTTCAAGGACTGAAACACCTCGTCCTGTTCCTAAATTAAAAATCTCGATTTGTTCATCTGATTTGTCTTGGAGCATTCTATCCATTGCCACCACATGAGCTTTGGCAAGGTCTACAATATTGATAAAATCACGAATACATGAACCGTCTGGAGTATTATAATCATCGCCGAACACGCTCAATAGTTCTCTTACTCCAATTGCAGTTTGAGTGAGGAAAGGAATCAGATTCTGAGGTACACCATTCGGCAATTCGCCTATTTCAGCCGATGGATGTGCTCCTATAGGATTAAAATAGCGTA
>JBKECE010000179.1:0-20559 GCA_047974325.1 Dysgonomonas sp.
CTGTTGCCGATGGCCAATACCCTGATTGTATCCTGTGGAGTTGCTCCATACACACGCCCTGCAAAGGCAGACAGCATGATGACGCCAAAAATGAATAAACGGATTATTTTTTGTCTCATAACTACTTTGTTTGGTTGATCCATTTCAGATCTTTTATGTTGAAGACCGGACCTTCTGTACAAACGCACACATTTCCTCGAGTTGTGTTCTCTACGCAACATAAACATACACCAAAACCACATGCCATAGTATTTTCGAGCGAAACCTCACATGTAATTTGATGTTTATTTGCAAAATTTGCTACAGCCATCATCATTGGTTTTGGGCCACAAGTATAAATTCGAGAGAATTGTATTTTGCCTAATATAGAATGATTGGTCACGTATCCTTTTTCGCCATGAGTTCCATCTTCTGTAGTTGTATAAACATCTCCATATTTTTCAAACTCATCCAGTTGTAATAGATCTTTATTTGAGCGTGCTCCTAGAAGAAATAAAGGTTTCAACCCCTTATTTTTCAACTTTGCTCCCAAATATAGCATTGGTGCAATGCCTACACCTCCACCAATAAGCAAAACAGTTGTATCTGCTTTTTCTGGGATAGAGAACGAATTTCCTAGAGGTAACAGTAAATTTACAGAATTGCCAACCTCATATTTAGACATCTGCCGTGTACCATCTCCGATGATCTGTATAAGCAGCCAGAGTTCATTTTTTTCAATATCGACATAATTTACAGATATAGGTCTGCGTAGAAAAGTTGTTGGAGAATTTTCCACTTTCACTTCTACGAATTGTCCGGGAAGCATTTCCGGTAATGGTTGATTATTTTTAGTTGAAAGTTTTAGAAGGCAATAGCTCTGGTTCAATTGATTATTTTCAATCACAATCAAATCTAATATTTTTTTCATGCGAGCATATTCAATTATTACATTGCAAAGTTAATGAAAAGTTCTTTTAATTAGAAACGAATGTCTCAAAGGTATTGTCTGAGTAGTAAATTATTATTTGCTTGATTTTTTTAGGAGGAGTTTCTTTATATATAATACGTTCATTTATAACCTCTTGTGTTGAAATTCTAGGTAATTCAACTATCTCATGGTTTCGATATTCTTTTGCTTCTGTGCTGTTGGACTGGTTTATTGGATTTTCAACTCTATTTTTTTGCAGTTCTTGGGTTGATGCATCTGATGACACCGAATCTGATCGATCTTCTTTTAGTTGCGAAAATAAATCAGGCAATGATTGTATCTGTTTTTGCGTAGTCACATTTTCTTGTTGCGAGATAGCATTCTTATACATACCACTTTCTCCAGTCAAAAGCCATTCTGGACTAATCTGAGGCATTTTTGACAATATCCGCGTAATAACATCCAGACTTGGATTATTACGCCCATTTAAGATGTGAGAAACGACCGCCCGACCGATTTCTAGATGGTCTGCAAATCGTGCCGGAGTCATATTCTCAGACTCCATTATAGTTCTGATTCGGTCAGTTATCATATATATTTCTGTATATTATTACAACACACAAATGTATATAAAATAATTTACAAAAATAGAATCTATTTGTAAACTAACAATTACAATGGAATGTACAAATATTTACATTAAGAATACGTTTGTAAAATTACATCTGTATAATATATATAAATACATTTAATCAAAACTTCATATAATATATATTAAATACTGATTATTATATATTTAATTAATAAAAACGAAAGAAAATAATCTGTATATTATTATACGAATCAATAGCCCACATATATCTATATCTTTACTTATTATTATTTCAATAAATAGCTGGTATAAATATATTTATATTATAAAATTTGAATTAAATTGCATGTATACTTTTGTGATAGATTGTATGATATATAAATGTAAATCTGTGAGTTTTTAGAATATAAAAATGTTATTTGTAAATATAATCTACAAATGTAATATATGATTATAGCGCTTTAGTATATTATATAATTAATATTTGTATATAGATGAGAGCAAACTTTTATATATATTGTTTTTATTCAGGATAATTGAATTTCCGACTAAAAAAAGCTGCTTACGGGCTCTTGTTATGGCTACATTTAATTTACGATCGACGGTTTGATCCGTATTTAAATTGCAAAAAAAGTCAAGCTGATAAGCCTTATTCATACAAAAAGAAAGTAATATTATGTCTCTCTGACTTCCTTGAAAACGTTCGACAGTATCCACCATTATATTTTGCAATTCAGGTATATTTGTTTCTTGAAGTTTATATTTTATAAGTGCTATCTGATTTCGGTAAGGTGTGATAATACCTATAGTCTGTTCAGGGATGAATGTTAATTTATTTTTATTGTAGATTTTAATAATGTTTATGCATAAATCAGATATAATTCTAGCCTCTCCATCATTCACTTTGTGATTACATGATTTATTGTCAATAAACTGATTGTCGAAGAATGCAACTCTGTTTTTAGTTATAACCTGTTGATATTTATTGTCAGAATTTTCTATTTCGAAATGTAGGTCTTCATTTTGCCATAAGCTGGCAGGCAATAATTGATTATCATAAAAAAAATAATTTGTAAATTTCGCAATATCTTGATGCATACGTCCTTGATAGATGAGTGTATCATAAGCTTGGCTCCATCCATTTTGTTCGCAAGTGCGATATAATCTTTCGAAAAGCGACTCGTTACAATTGTATATTCCTATATTATTCAGGTCATTATCACTAATTTTAGATTTATTCTGATCTTGCAGTGTTATGGTTGATAGTTGTTTATGATCACCAATCATTATAAATTTAGAAACCTGCGGTAGTAGCCCTATTATTTGAGGTTCCAGAATTTGTGACGCTTCATCTATTATAGCTAAATCAAATTGTTTCAGATCAAACAATTCTGGTTTACCCATAATGGCGGCTTGTGTACCAATAATTATTCGCTGTTGCCTGATGGTTTGGAGTAATTCTTTTCTGCTTTTTACATCTCCTGCTATATTTTGTAAAAGTCTGTGACGATAGTCTACACCACAAGATAGCTCTGTTCCTATTCTGATATAGTTTTCACATTCTGCCCCCTCACATTTAAAGGCCTTGTTTATGGCATCACAAAGTTCATCGACCGCCCTGTTAGTATATGCAATTATCAGCATATTGGCAGCACTATGATCAAAGTAATATTCAATCAAATGTCGTGCAAATATTGATGTTTTTCCGGTTCCCGGAGGTCCTACAATCAGAAAATAATCTTTTGCTGCTATTGCTTTTGATAAAACGTTCTGTTGTTTTTCGGTGATATTATCAACCTCAGAGTTAAGAATATATCCGACTTGTACAGGATCATTGGCTTGTGGTACATCCAGTCCCAACAACAACTGTTTTTTATAGATTGGTGATTTGAGAAAACTGAAAAGATTTTTATACATATTAGTATAGGAATGATCTAACCAATCGTGTTCTATTGCCCAAAACCTATATTTATCAAAAATGGATCTATTGTTTTGTTTATACCTGAATCTGAGCAGAATATGATCAGGCGATATTTCGGCTACATTGCCTTTGAATATCTGATTTGTAAGAACTGTATCTTGTGCATCAGCATGTGGATATAAGATGCAGATATCGCCTTGCCTGAAATTGCTGAATTCATCTTTGTTGTTTCTCTCAAAACGAATCTTCATGTCCTGTCCGGAACTGTCTATTGAAATGATTTCGAGATCCGATATCAAATCGTATGATTCCTGCCTTTCAGCAAATTCAGTATTCCACAAACCGGCTGTAGATACATTCGAATCATATCCGTCGTTTCCTGTTTTTTGTATATATAATTCTCTGGTAATGAATGAAACAAATCTAAAAAAATATTTCTGTATTAATTCAGGTTGATTCATAATTGTTTTTTCAAAACCAGTCAATTGATCAGCAAAAAACTGTGGTATTTTTTCATAACTACCTCTATCAAATATCTGGCTAAACAAACTTTCCAAATGTTTACCATCGCCGCTATATATTTTGTGTTCGGTGGCAACTATCAAATTGCGAATATTTATAATTTCCTTATCCAGGCTTTGATATGGTGCTGCAAAGCGTAAATTCTCACCATCGTTTTCAGCAGCTGAATATAATATTGCGGACAGGATATCTGATGGCTGGGCTTTATATACAGTCTGAATGATTAACCTGTAAATTGCTGTTTGTACCTCGTGATTGATGGCTATTTTACCCGGATCATTTTTTGGAAAAGGTAATCCGCCTGATTTTAATTCTATGATCTTGAACTTTTCTTGTTCACTATCGACTGATTGCAACAAATCGAGTCTACCTTGCACTCCATATCGTTCACAAAGGAATGATGGCTCCAATATACATTTGTATACATCAATATTATTTTGATTTAAATCATTGATTATAACCCTTTTAATATTTGTAAATTGTAGCAGGGACTTAGCCATGAATAGCTTGAAGTCGTCCGCTTGTGCTATCTCGTTACAGCTAGTGAATTCAAAGGGTTTTTGTTTGAATGCCTCAAAAAATACATTTTCAAAATTCAAAGATTGTGGATCATCGGAATAAGTCAGCTGATCGAGAAAGAAATTAGCCAGATTTCCTAGCAGAATGTGTTTCGTGTTAGATGCCTGTTCAAACTTCTTTCTGAAATAGTGTAGATGCGACCAGCTATAATTTTGGAAACATTCTGCCAGAGCGGAAGCATCCACCAGATAGTCAGGCTCCAAAACAATAACGCTGGGTATGTAGCGACCATCTGCATCAATAATTGAATCTAAAATATTGAGTTGTGCACCAATCCATAGATGATCTATAGTTTGCTTGAATATTTCTCCTGTTCGTTTTGTGTTGTATTTGATGTGAATAATGGTATTTTCCGCATCGGAACTTTTGCCTATTATTGTATTTTCGCTTATATCAATAATTTCGACTCTAGCATAATCTATCTTATGGGGTGGTAAAATATCTTTCCTTAGAGATTCTTCTTTTAGAGATAAATCAACGTCCTCTCCTACTCTATCTATGTATATTGTTGATAATAAATATTTTATACACCCTATTGCTTTATCAAATTGAAAAGAAGAAACCCTATTATTTTTGTCCCGGAGAAGAAAGGATGCGTTTATTCTGATCTTATGCAGTTGTTTTTCAGAATGACGGTCGATGTGATACTTGTTGCTGATAAATACCAATCTCGAAAACAATGATGAAAACTGCAAAGATTCACCTCTGGTTATATCTTTGCATAACCTCTCTAAAAATTGTTTTGATGCTAAATATTTATCTCTTAAGGTTCCAACTGATTGTTCAATCTCTTGAATTTCAGAAATATATTGATCATATTTTTCCAAACTATTCTCTAACATATATGTCTACATTATGACATAAAGTTACATATATTTTGGATTTCTCGGTGTTTATTGAGCCATTGACTTTAACATTTACATAGCCATCTTTCACCATTTTGTCTAGAGTTTTCTGCATAAACCTCATGTACGCTGTATCATTTTCGAAGTATATCCTCTCATCGGTAGCAGTTTCTTGTACAACCTTACTATAGTTTAAAGGCAAAGTGTCCTTATTCACAATGATATTCTTGATGTTTACCATGTCACCATCTACAAAAGGCCCAGCCACTTCTATCCAAGCATTAGAGGCTTTTATATCCACTACTTCTTGTTTGGTCAGATCTAATTCTGTTATACTACTGTTTCTCATCGTTGCTGAAACTGAAAAATCTCCATTTCGGAGTACAGGTTTGAATCTATAATCAAAAAACACATTATCAACCCAAGAATATTTATAATCGCATGAAGTGAAATGTAGTATTGTGATAAATAGCAGTAGTATAATATTAATTTGTGTAAGAATCTTTCTTTTCATGTAAATACAAATCTTTTGTACGAAAATTAAAATTAATCAAAGTTTTGCTGAAATAAAAATTTATTGGATATGCTATTGAAAATAAATTTCCATCATCTTGCATGTTACCCTAAAGTTACATATATTTGTTACTTGTAAGTAACAAGATTTATGTAGTATATGGAAACAAACAGAAATGAAAAAGACAGAGAAAATACTCAAAAGAAAATAATCAAAGCTGTTGAAAGCATTATTATTGATGAAGGTTTTGAAAAACTGGGAATAAATTTAATTTCATCCAAAGCAGATGTATCTAAAGTATTGATATATAGGTATTTTGGAAATATAGAAGATCTTGTTGCCTCTTATCTTGCTGAGAATGATTTTTGGGCTGGCTTCTCGGTAGAGTTTCCAAAAAATGAAAATCTCAGAGAGTTTATAAAACAGCTCTTTTGCACACAATTGACACAAATGCGGCAAAATAAAATTATGCAGCATATACAACGTTGGGAATTAGTTACTCAAAATAAACTTACTGAAAAATTGAAATTAAAGCGAGAAGCTAAAAGCATAACCTTGATAACTATTATTAGTCATTTAGCGCAATGTGATCAGGAAGAAGCTGCTGCTTTTTTTACTATACTCAGCTCGTCTATAACTTATCTCACGATGTTTTCGGAAGTGTGTCCTGTTTATAATGGAATTGACTTGCAAACCGATGCCGGTTGGGAGCGTATCTTGAACAGCATCTATCTACTCATAGATAACTGGATTGATAGCATTGAGAAAAAATGAAGCCACGATATAATATTAACCATGGCTTCTATCAAATGCATTTATATTTCTGAACAACTATCGCAGTTTTGCACCTAATTCTTGCTCCAGCGATTTTTGGATTTTGTTCATTATGGAATCTATCTGCTTATCGGTAAGAGTTTTCTCGTTATCTTGAATTACAAAATTAACAGCATATGATTTCTTACCTTCGGGAAGGTTTTTACCTTCATAGACATCAAATAAGGAAACATCTTTTAATAATTTCTTTTCAGATTTATAAGCAATTTTCTCTATTTGTTCAAACAGAACGTTTTTATCCAGCAGTAGAGCTAAATCACGTTTCACAGACGGATATTTCGAAATATCCTCAAAGGTCACTGAATGATTTTTAATATCTTTCATCAAAGCATTCCAATTGAGTTCTGCAAAATACACTTCTGAATTGATTTCAGCCTGCTTTAGTAATTTTTTTGCGACAACACCCAATGTTCCAATAACACGGTTACGGGTTTTAATAATAATTGCGGAATTGAATATGTCATCCGATACTTGCTCATATTCGTATTTGTCTCTTGGCAAACCTAATCTGAGTAAGATATTCTCCACATATCCTTTCAAAAAATATACAGATGTTTTTTCGTTCGGAGTTGCCCACGAATTATTGACATTATCACCGCAAATCCATAAACCGAGATGAAATTCTTCTGAATACTCCTTTAAAATTTCTCCTTCAACACGTTTTTCTTTATCAAAGAAATAACAATTGCCAAATTCATAAAATTTCAGGTCATAATTTTTTCGATTCCGGTTATAAGCAATACTTTCCAAACCTCCAAAAAGTAAAGTCTGACGCATCACATTCAAATCGTTACTCAATGGATTCAATAGGCGCACACATTTTGAAGAAGGATAAGTATCCAATTCTTTATAATAAGCTTCTCTGGTCAAGGAATTATTCATGATTTCGGAGAATCCAGATCCGGTGAGCTGTTCGGAAATCAGTGTTTGAAGATCGTAGCTTCTGTCAGTCGGAGTTTGATATGAAAGGTTGGATTTTAATGAATCACTAATTTCCACATTATTATAACCATAGATGCGAAGAATATCTTCGACAACATCTACATCTCTGGTAACATCAACACGATATGTCGGAATGCTTAACGTCAACCGATCCTGATCTTCACTTATTATTTCAATTTCCAGACCTGACAATATAGATTTGACTGTTTCTTTTTCCAGATCTTTACCTATCAGCGCATTAACTTTAGCGTATGTAAGTTCTACTATTTTGTTTTCAATTTGTTCAGGATATATATCTTGCACTTCTCCGACTAATTCACCTCCTGCAATTTCTTGAATCAACAACGCTGCACGTTTGAGAACATAAATGGTATCGTTAGGATCGCACCCCCGTTCAAAACGGAACGATGAGTCAGTATTCAATCCATGGCGACGGGCTGTTTTGCGAATCCATGTCGGATTGAAATAGGCACATTCAAGAAATATATCTTTTGTGATTTCGGTCACACCTGATTTCAAGCCACCAAATACACCTCCGATGCACATACCTTCGGTTTCGTTGCAAATCATCAGATCCTGATTGCTAAGTGTACGTTCTACACCGTCTAATGTTGTGAATTTTGGTCCTTCGGGCAAGGTTTTAACAAAAACCATATTTCCGGAAATTTCTTTCAAATCGAATGCATGAAGTGGATGCCCTAATTCATGAAGCACGAAATTGGTGATATCAACTACATTATTTATTGGACGAAGCCCTATGACTGAGAGTTTTTCTTTCAGCCAGTCGGGGCTTTCTTTCACAGTTACATTTTTTATAGTGATTCCAGCATATCTCGGACAAGCTTCCGTATTTTCCACTTTCACAAGAATACCTTTTTCACTGATATTGGTTTTGAATGAGTCTATTGATGGACGAATCAGACTTACAGTTTTTCCATTTTGTTTCAAGTAGACAGACAAATCTCTAGCCACACCATAATGTGAAGTTGCATCAACCCTGTTTGGTGTGATGTCGACTTCGAGCACATAGTCGCTTTTTATATTGTAATAGTCCTTGGCTTGAGTTCCAACTTTTGCATCTGAAGGTAGCACTATTATGCCTTCATGGCTTGTACCTATTCCTATTTCATCTTCGGCACATATCATACCAAAAGATTCTTCACCTCTGATCTTAGATTTTTTGATCGAAAAAGATTCTTCGCCTGCATAAAGAGTTGTTCCCACAAGTGCCACTACAACTTTCTGTCCGGCAGCAACATTGGCTGCCCCACAAACGATCTGTAGAGGTTCACCTTGTCCAACATCCACTGTTGTTATGTGTAAATGGTCTGAATTAGGATGATTGATACAAGTAAGGACTTCGCCAATCATTAAACCTTCAAGTCCGCCTTTTATGGTTTGTATTTCCTCTATACCTCCTGTCTCAAGCCCTATAGATGTTAAGGCTTCTGCGACAAGTGATGGTGACAAGTCAAAATTCAAATATTCTTTAAGCCAATTGTATGAAATATTCATTATTCTATTTTGTTTTCTTATTGATTGTTAGTGTATTAAAAAATACAAAAATCATTGTTTTTAAAACTGGACAAAAATACAAAATTTATTACAGCTATGAAAACCATTATTCTTCAAATATGTGTATGATCAAGGTCTTGAGATATTCACCTGTATCTAAATTCTCAAATATATTCTTATCAATCAGTATTTTAAAGATATTTATAGCAAAATTATTGAGATTATTTTCATAACATATAAATGTTAAATAATATTTGTTAGACAAAATCTATTTCTATGTCATAAATCTTTATGTAGAACTGTTTTCAGGTCTCAGAATGCCTTTTATGCAAGTTTCAATAAATATTAAAGGTTTGGATTCGGTGAAATTGATGCGTATCTTTGCGAGGATTTTGAAAAAACGAGCAGGTTCTAAGCGTAGAATTTGATTTTCCGAGAATCGGAAAAGGCTTATTTTGGTGTTGTGAAACTCGAAATAAGACTTTAGTAGTAACTAAAAAATTATTTTATGAAGTACTTGAAGTATTTCTTGATTGTAGGTTTTTTGCTGGCAACATCATCCTACACAACAAGAACTTCGGAGATTTCGCAAGGGATCAGTCCCGGAAATCGTATACCTGATTTTAAAATTGAAAATACATCAGGTAATAAAATAAGCCTCCATGAACTGAAAGGAGTTAAAGTTTTAGTAAACTTTTGGGCTGCATATGATGCAGAGTCCCATATGAAAAATGTTCAGTTGTGGAATGCTTATGAGAAAGAAAAATTTCCAATAGTAATGGTAGGTATTTCTTTTGATAAAAGCAGGTCGGTCTTTGAGAAAACATTGAATATTGACGGAATTGATAATAAATATCAATTTTGTGATACAAATGGATCGGAATCAGAGATTTATAAAAATTATCAATTAGAAAACGGATTTAGAAATTATTTAATTGACGAAAACGGAGTTATTATAGCTAAAAATGTGACTCCTGACGATTTGAAAAAATTGTTATAAATAAAAAAAGATGGATTTGATTTTTATATCGAATCCATCTTTTTACTTAATCCTATACTGTCCTCTTCAATGCAATAAGATTTTCCTTATTTCTTTTTTCATTTTATAATATTATGAGTCTTACATTTTTTATATTTTTGTACTCAATAAAAAAATAGATACATTACAATTAGAAATAATTTATGGGTAGAGCATTTGAATACCGCAAAGCAACAAAATTGAAACGATGGGGCAATATGGCTCGCGTCTTTACAAAATTAGGAAAACAGATCACTATTGCCACCAAAGAAGGAGGTCCCGAACCTGATACCAATCCACGGTTACGTGTTTTGATGCAGCAGGCAAAAAAAGAAAATATGCCAAAAGAAAATGTTGAACGGGCAATAAAGAAAGCAACATCGAAAGAAGAAATAGATTTCAAAGAGGTTGTGTATGAAGGGTATGGACCGTTTGGTATAGCTATTGTCGTCGAAACTGCAACCGATAATCCTACACGCACAGTGGCCAATGTGAGAAGCTATTTCAATAAACATGGCGGTTCATGGGGTACATCCGGAAGTTTGGAATTTATGTTTGATCATAAATGTGTATTCAAAATATCTGAAAAACCCGGAGTTTCTCTAGATGATCTTGAATTGGAACTCATTGATTATGGTGTGGACGAAATAGAACAGGATGAAGATGGAATATTGCTTTATGGTGAATTCAAATCATATTCTGACATTCAGAAATATCTGGATGACAATGCATTTGAAATCCATAGTGCCGAATTTGAGAGATTTCCACACGAACAGAAGGATGTTACCGAAGAACAGCGTATCCAACTGAACAAACTCCTTGACAAATTTGAAGAAGACGAGGATGTTCAGAATGTTTTTCACAATATGAAACCTGAAGAAGAATAAGTTTTCATATTCATCGCAACAAATAAAAGAAGGTATTCGGGTTTAACTATAAAATATCTTCTTTTTTGTTGATAAATTGTATGTAACAATTCGTTCTATAAAAAATAACAAAAACAAAACAAAGAAAAATTTGTTATAAATATCAAAATATTCTACTTTTGTAAAAAAGTAATTTTTAGGTTGAAAATTAACTGTTATCAATGAATAATCGCACAACTTTAAAATAATTCAGAGCTATGTCTAAAATTTATAACATCCCAACAAGTCCTGAAAAAACAATTACAAATTGTTCTTTTGAGATAACAAAAATAGAGAATAAGGAAGTTAAGGAAACATCTGTAGCCACATACAGTGAAATACTTAAAATCTTTAAAGAAGCTTTTAGCCTAATCGATATTACAAAAATTATTAAAGGCTTAAAGTAAGTTCCGTGCTCATTTCAGTTTTCATATAAAAATTGGAAATTAGGGTCACTTATACTCGTTATATGCTTGGGTATAAATATTTTATGCAAAAAAAATGAGGTTAATTCATATAAGAATTAGCTTTTTTTTATTTTTTTATGCTTTTAAACATAGAAAAGTTTTGCGGAAAAGAAAAAACATGATATCTTTGTATCATAAAGATTGAGAATAAGGTATTAGATATTAGGTAAGAAGATTGAAAAAAAGGTTATTAGGTTTAAGTTTGTGTTCAGAAGGTTTGTATCCTTTTGGACATTTTTTTTGTTGATATCATTACATACCAGTTATGCTAAAAAAATAGAGACTCCATATTTATAAAATAGAGCCTCTGCATTTTCTGTTTTTAACTAGAATATTGATTATCTGCTTTTGTGCAACTCTTTTAAACAATACCTTGCGACATCATAGCATTAGCAACTTTCATAAAACCTGCAATATTTGCACCTTTCACATAGTTTATATAACCGTCTTTTTCCGTCCCGTATTTTAAACACTGAGAGTGAATGTTAGTCATGATTTGATGTAGACGGGCATCAACTTCTTCGGCAGCCCATTGAAGGTGCATTGCATTTTGAGTCATTTCTAAACCGGAGGTAGCCACACCTCCTGCATTTACAGCCTTACCGGGAGCAAATAATATTTTCTTGTCTATGAACAGATCAACAGCTTCAGCAGTACATCCCATATTTGAGATTTCAGCAACACAAGACACTCCATTGGCAATAAGTTTTTCAGCATCTTTTTCATTCAGTTCATTCTGTATGGCACAAGGCAATGCTATATCCACTTTTTGTTCCCATGGGCGTTTTCCGGCAAAGAACTGAGCCGATTTATATTTCTCTGCATATGGAGCTACAATATCTTCTCCCGAATTGCGCAGGTCGAGCATATAATTTATTTTTTCGCCGGAAATTCCATCCGGATCATATATGTAGCCATCCGGGCCGGAAATAGTCACAACCTTTGCACCAAGCTCTGAGGCTTTGCTAGCCGCCCCCCACGCAACATTGCCAAAGCCTGAGATAGCCACCGTTTTGTTTTTAATGTCTATACCTTTGGATTCAAGCATTTGGTGAACAAAATAGAGTCCGCCAAACCCCGTTGCTTCAGGACGGATTAATGAACCGCCGTAATCCAATCCTTTGCCGGTGAATGTTCCGGTATTTTCACGCGCTAATTTTTTATACATTCCATACAGGTATCCTATTTCACGCCCTCCTACTCCAATATCGCCTGCCGGAACATCTGTGTTCGGACCGATATTCCGCCACAGTTCAAGCATAAAAGCCTGGCAAAAACGCATAACTTCGGCATTTGATTTTCCTTTACAGTCAAAATCCGAACCACCTTTGGCTCCTCCCATAGGCAATGTAGTCAACGCATTTTTGAATGTCTGTTCAAAACCTAAAAATTTGAGTGTTGACAGGTTCACAGACGCGTGGAAACGTAATCCTCCTTTATATGGTCCTATAGCATTATTGAATTGCACCCGGTAACCAAGGTTCACTTGTACGTTACCTTTATCATCAACCCAAGGAACCTTAAATGTAAAAATCCGGTCAGGTTCAACTAAACGTTCAATGATGCGAGCCTTCTCAAATTCAGGATGTTGGTTATATATGTCTTCAATACAAATCAACACCTCTCTGACAGCTTGCAAAAATTCCGGCTCACCCGGGTGTTTTGATTCTAGTGATGTCAAAACGTTATCTATTTTCATGATTTTATATAAATTATAATGAATAAATACACTTACAAATATATAAATTTAGTGATAATATTTACTATTTATCAGATAAATGTTTTTAAGAAAAAAACTGCTCTTTAACATCCAAAAATTGTAATTTTGCTCTCTAATATTTAAGAGAATGGATAAAGATAATATAATAGATCAATTGAGGTTGAATTCGAGACAATTACCCATCAATAAAAAAGAACTGGAGCATGTTTTAGAAAGTTTGTTTCATAATGTTTTGTTCCCGATAGATGTTGAAGATCGGTTGACAGAACGGCTTATCCAGACAATACATACAATCTTGGTAAGAAATATATCAAATCTGCTGAATGAACAGGATGCAGAAAGAATCACGGATTCATTTATTAAACAATTACCGGTTTTCCAGAAAAATTTGCTGATAGAGGCCGAATGTTTCAGGCGCAATGATCCGGCTGCCAAATCTGTAGAAGAAGTTATTCTTGCTTATCCGGGTTTCTTTGCGTTGGCTGTTCATCGAATATCACATTATCTGAATGATTTAAATGTACCTCTGATTCCACGCATATTTTCGGAATATGCTCATTCTAAAGTAGGAATAGACATTCATCCGGCTGCCCAGATTGGAGATAACTTTTTTATTGATCATGGAACAGGTATCGTGATAGGTGAAACAACAATCATCGGTGATAATGTAAAAATATATCAAGGTGTCACACTTGGAGCATTGTTTGTTATCAAAAGTCTGGAAAACAGAAAACGTCATCCTACAATAGAAGATAATGTGGTGATATATGCAGGTGCAACCATATTAGGAGGAAATACAATTGTTGGTCATGACTCCACAATAGGAGGTAATGTATGGCTCACAAAAAGTGTTATCCCCTACTCTCTGGTCTATCATACTTCTGAAATGAGAATCCGCCCAGCCGATTTTGACGATGTTCTGAATTTTTCTATATAGCTTTTTTATATTTTGTAACGTGTCGTTTCCGTAGAAAAAGAGATGCTATTTCATGAAAAATGTGTATTTTTGTCGAAAATATAATTGATTTATCTTTCAATACGTTTATTTTATCACTGAAATTTTAACTTAAACTTTTTCTGATCATTTTAATTTCACTTATTAAATATTACATAGTAAATAATTTTTTTATATGAAAAGATATTTTTTATCGCTGGCTCTTCTTACTATATGTGCTTTGGCAAGCTATGGACAATTGCCGTCTGTTTCTTTGAAAAACATTGATGGCAAAACGATCAATACAGCAGATTTGAGTAATGATGGAAAACCAATCATTATCAGTTTCTTTGCAACATGGTGCAAACCTTGCCAGCGTGAACTTAAAGCAATTAACGAAGTGTATGATGAGTGGCGGGAAGAAACAGGTGTAAAGGTTATTGCAGTTTCAATAGATGAAGCTCAAAACGCAGCTAAGGTTAAGCCGTTGGTCGATGGTTTCGGTTGGGATTTCGATGTAGTACTCGATCCAAACAGTGATTTTAAACGGGCTTTAGGTGTGAATCTTATTCCTGCATCTATAGTATTGGATGGCAATGGTAAAATTGTATCATCACGCACAGGTTATACGGACGGATCCGAAGAACATTTGATTGAAGAAGTAAGAAAAATTATTGCAGAAAAGAAATGAGAAATACTGTAATAACGTGCGGATGCCTATTCTCTTCATTATTGTTTAGCGTCCCAATTTTACATGCACAGGAAGACTCTCCTAAAAAAATAACCATAAATGGTAGCTTACAGTCGGATATGCTACTTTTTCCGCAAGAGGATGAAGCTATTGGAGCTGAAGACTATAAAGAGTGGGGATTGATGAATACCTATCTTGATATAAATGCCAGAAGTCAATATGTGGATGTGGGTGCCCGTCTCGAATATATGAAATTCCCAATGCCCGGATTTGAAGATGATTTTAAAGGTTGGGGAGTTCCATACTTTTATGCAACAGGGCGATTCAAAAATATAACCCTTACTCTCGGTGATTTTTATGATCAGTTTGGTAATGGACTTATTTTCAGAACATATCAGGAACGAAGTTTAGGTATAGACAATGCTTTGCGAGGTGCACGTCTGACAATCCAACCATACAAAGGCATTAATTTGAAAATGCTGGGAGGCAAGCAACGTAGATATTTTGACCATAACGACAGCTATGTCTGGGGTGGAGATGCAGAATTCAGCATCGATCAATGGAGTCGAAAATTACAGGAATCAAATACATACCTATCTTTTGGAACTTCTTATGTAGGTAAGTATGAAGATGAAGAAATGATTTCGATCTCAGGTACAGGCAAAATGCTGAATTTACCCAAAACGATCGGAGCTTTTGCTGCTCGTGCCCATCTTCAAAAAGGAAATTACAGTTTCATGACCGAATATGCAAACAAAAGTGCAGATCCGTCTTCAGACAATAAATATATATACAAAAACGGTAGTGCGTTATTGTTTTCCGGATCTTATTCAAAAAGAGGAATGAGCATTCTGCTACAAGCAAAACGAAGCGATAATATGGCTTTTCGAAGCAAACGCGTTGAAGCTCCAGCATCCATAGCATCGTTCATCAATCATTTACCTGCATTCACCCAGCAGCAAACTTATGCTTTAGCGACTATTTATCCTTATGCTACCCAAATTGCCGGTGGAGAATGGGCTTTTCAAGGAGAATTCGGATATACATTCAAGAAAGGATCTTTTATTGGTGGAAAATATGGGACAAAGCTAAAAGCAAATATATCTCATATCCGTGCAATCGACAAGGTAAGTGTTGAACCATCCAACTTACCAGGCATTGTATCAGGAACATCAAAACAATTCGAATATTATGGTACAGACGGTTACACATCGTCCTTTTTCAAAATGGGAGATGAAATATACTATCAAGACTATACACTCAGTTTGGAAAAAAAATTTACATCGGATTTTGTATTGAATTTAATGTACATGAATCAGTATTACAATATGGGGATAATAAAAGGTGAATCATCTACAGCTGGTGATGGTGGTGACCGAATCGTTAAATCTAACTTATTTGTAGCTGAAGGTAAATATCAGATCAATAAAAAACTGATTATACGTTCAGAATTGCAATATCTGCATACCAAGCAAGATGAAGGTGACTGGATGTTTGGATTGGCAGAACTTTCCATCCAACCACATTTGATGCTGACTGTCTCTGATATGTACAATTCAGGAGAAACCGATATTCATTATTATTCAGCATCTGCCACCTATATGTACAAATCGCACCGTTTACAAGTTGGATATGGCAGAACTCGTGCCGGATATAATTGCTCCGGAGGCGTATGTCGTACAGTTCCGGCGTCCAAAGGTGTACAAGTTTCGTATAACTATACTTTCTAAAGAACAAAGCAGTATGAAAAAAATACTATATATAGCAGCAATTTTCTCAGCATTATTTTTTCAGGCATGCGATTCTGTTTCCGACACTGATCGGTATATTGATATTCCTCAAACACCGGTAGAAAAAAATGTACTCTTAGTGGATTTTACCGGACAACGTTGCCCCAACTGTCCCAATGCTGCCATTGTTGCCAAGACATTAAAAGAACAATATGGCGAACATTTGGTTGTGGTCAGTATGCATGCCGGAGATAAAGCTGTTTATCCGACAGCGACACTGAAGGGTCTGAAAACAGAAACTGGAGATAATTACAATAGCTATTACAATATTAAAATGCATCCAACAGCTGTTTTTGATGGTAAATCATCTTCAATTTCAAGCGATATAGATCAATGGGCAAATACAGTAAAAGACTATATACAAACATCATCACCTATTGATATTCATTTGAGTTGCGATTACAACGCAGATACAAGGGAAATAACCATTACATCAAATATAAATAGCAATGAAGTAATGCAACAAAATCTGAAACTACAGTTATGGGTTTTGGAAAACAAGATTATTGCTTTTCAGCAATTGCCAGACTTGACAGTAAATCAAAGTTATGAGCATAATCACATTTTCAGGGATGCAGTAAACGGACAATGGGGCGAGGATATCTCTTTGGTTCTGGGAGATGCTTCGACCTATACAAACAAATATACATTGAATGAAAGCTGGATACCTGAAAATATAGATATTGTTGGCTTTGTATTTAATGCCGCGACAAAAGAAGTCTATCAAGCGACGCAAGTATCAATCATTAAATAAAAACAATTAAATAATAAAACTATATGAAAAAAAACTTTACATTCATTCTCTTAGCCTTTCTTTTTTGTAGTGGCTCAGTATCTGCCCAATCCTTTGCATTTTTTCATAAAGGCACTCAGTTGAACAATGGTGATGAAATAACCATAACTAAAGTGGTCGATGATGGTATGGGTAAGATAATTATGGAATCGGATCTGGAAGTTCATAATCTGACCAATAGCAATATTGAGGGAAAAATGAACCAGACAGTTATTTTAGCACCTGAGTTTGGACAAATCAGTTTTTGTTTTGGCAATTGCCTTCTGACAAATGAAAATGCAATGCTGACAACTCTAGTTCCTGTTGGAACTACAACTAGCGCTCATTTAACATTTGAAGTTGAAGTAGACAAATATGCTACAAGTAAGGTGAAATATACAGTGTCTCCTCAGAATTCGTTTGAAGAAGGCGTATCTGCTACAGTAAATTACCAATATACAGAATCTTCTTCAGGCATCAACAATTCGGCATTGTCAGGCGATAGAGCGTCAATTCTTCAAAAAGACAATAATGTGAAATTCGTATACGATCTTGGTGTTAACTCTTTCTATAAATTAGTTATATACAATTCATTGGGTAAAATAGTAACACAAAAAACTTTGACCGAAAACAATGGATCTTTAGATTTGTCCAATCTTGCAAAGGGTGTTTACATTTATTCCATAAATGATGGCTCCAAGTTTATAAAGAATCAAAAATTTGTTGTGAAGTAACTTCCTGTATTGTAATACAATAAAAAAAGAAGACCTGATTTTTATTTGGGTCTTCTTTTTTTCTAATTAAATTATAAAAATATTTTTTATAAAGCTGCGGCTCCTCCGATGATATCAAGTAATTGATTGGTTATTGCAGCCTGTCTATTCTTATTATATTCTATTTTCAATTCTTGCACCAAGTCTTGTGCATTGTCTGTCGCTATCTGCATAGCCATACTACGAGCTGCATTTTCCGACGCATTAGAATCCAATAATGCAGAAAACAAATTAGACGTCAAAACCTTTGGTATAAGATGTGACAGCAATTCTTCTTTAGAAGGTTCCAATATATAATCTAAGAGAACACTCTTATTTTTGTCTTCAGTTTCAGATTGAATATCTAAATTGAATGGCAAATATACGGATTTTGTTACAATCTGCACTCCTGCCGATTTGAAGTGTGTATAGATCAGTATAATTTGATCTACTTCATGTGACAGAAATTTGTCTACTAATTCCTTCGCCAGCTCAGAAATAGGCTGAAAAGATGGTTTATCTGCTAAATTCTGAAAAGATCCTTGGGTCTTTATCTTCAACTTGATCGCACTATCTTCCATTTTCTTGCCTATGGGATAGATCAATATATTTTCAGAGCCAATCCGTTTTTCGTATTCAGAATAAGTATTATGGAATTCTCTGATTATATTGGCATTGAAACTTCCACACAAAGATGAATTTGAGGAAAATGCAACAATTGCTACCTTTTTCACATCTCTCACAACTGAAAAATCCGATACAATTGATTGTTCTGAAGCTAAAAGATTGGTTAGTATTTGATTCAACTTGACAGAATATGGCAAAAATGAAGAAATTGCAGCCTGCGATTTGTGCAGCTTTGCCGATGCAATCATCTTCATAGCCGATGTGATCTTCATCGTACTGTTTACCGATGATATCCTATCTTTAACTTCTTTCAATGATGCCATAATTCAATTAGGTCTTTGATTATTTTGTTAATATCTACTGGATACTTCCTTAGCTACGGTTTCTATTATTGCCGTAACATCACTGTTTATAACACCTTTTTTCACCACATCCAACACTTCTTTCTGATATTGCATTTCCAAAACACGAAGAAAATCAGTTTCAAATTCTCGCACTTTATCAATGGGGACTTTGTTCAATAAACCGTTAGTTCCACAATATAAAATCGCAATTTGTTTTTCTACCGGCATCGGAGAATATTGTGGCTGAATAAGCAATTCCGCATTTTTCTGACCTTTATTAATCGTTAGAGCAGTCACAGGATCCATATCACCTCCAAATTTGGTAAATGCTTCCAATTCACGATATTGTGCCTGATCTATTTTCAAAGTTCCTGCCACTTTTTTCATTGCTTTTGTTTGCGCACTACCACCCACACGAGAAACCGAGATTCCGACATCAATTGCCGGACGATTGCCCGAATTGAATAAATCTATATCCAAGAAAATCTGACCATCCGTTATGGATATCACATTTGTGGGAATGTATGCGGAAACATCTCCGGCTTGTGTTTCGATAATAGGTAAAGCTGTCAATGACCCTCCTCCTTTGACCTTGCCTTTAAGTGACTCAGGTAAATCGTTCATTTGCTCGGCAACTTCCTGTTGTTCTATTATCTTTGCTGCACGTTCCAATAGACGTGAATGCAGGTAAAAAATATCACCCGGATATGCTTCACGTCCCGGAGGTCTTTTTAATATCAAAGAAACTTCCCTATAAGCAACAGCTTGTTTAGATAAATCATCATATACGACCAATGCATGGCGACCTGTATCGCGGAAATATTCACCGATTGCAGCACCTGCAAATGCACCGAAATATTGTAATGCCGCTGGTTCTGCAGCTGTTGCAGATACTATTATCGTGTAGTCCAAAGCTCCTTTTTCTCTCAATGTTTCCATGATGTTTGCCACAGAAGATGCTTTCTGTCCAATAGCCACATAGATGCAATATACAGGATCTCCAGCTTCATAATTGGCTTTTTGGCTGATAATTGTGTCAATAGCTATGGCTGTCTTTCCCGTCTGGCGGTCACCGATGATCAATTCACGCTGTCCACGTCCAATCGGAATCATGGCATCAATGGCGGTGATACCAGTCATTAGTGGCTCATGCACAGACTTTCTCTCCATAACTTCTGGTGCGCGACGTTCAATTGAATTTGTCTGCTTGGTTTTAATTGGGCCCTTGTCATCAAGCGGGTTGCCAAGCGGGTCAACCACTCGACCAATTAATTCGTCACCAACGGGCACGCTCAAACTAAGCCCCGTCAACTCAGCTTCTGCGCCCGCACTGACACTACGATCATCACCAAGCAGCACTGCACC
>JBKECE010000234.1:0-2259 GCA_047974325.1 Dysgonomonas sp.
TTATCTTTTATTTTTGGAGAATGAATAAGTTCCAAGTCATACAACCCTCTCTTTTGCTTGCTCCGTATGTCAAGCAATATTGGTTTTTAACAATGGCGAATGTTGACTATAATTCTCAACGGCTTGTTCCATTTGGATGTTCTGCTTTAAGTTTTTACAGAGGACATCGAACTTATTCTTTATTCGAAGATGATTATTTGCCTCAGTCTCATTTATATGGCATAGCTACAGACTATGTAGATATTTCATTTTCTGGTAATATTGATTTTATCTGTATTATTTTCCAACCAGCAGGAACAAAAGCATTTTTCAATATACCTCTAGTAGAACTAAATGGAAGTTATGCTTCACTCGATTCTTTGAATGACAAAGAATTACACCAACTCGAAAAAAGATTAAATGATACTACAGATAATTTCGCTTGTGTTGGGTTTATAGAGCAGTTTCTATTTAATCGAATCTATAAACTCGATCAATACAAAGAAAGGCGAGTCAGTACAGCAATAAATTTAATTTATCAAGGAGAGACAGATATCAATAGGCTTGCAGAGACTACTTGTCTTAGCTACAAGCAATTTAAACGGGTCTTTTTAGAACATGTAGGCACAAATCCGAAAGAATATCTGCAAATTACACGATTCCAAAAGTTATATCATTTATTGCAACAACACTCTGATAAAACATTAGAGCAATTATCTGAAGAGTGTGGCTATTATGATAAATCACATCTCATAAAAGAGCTAAAAGAGTTTTCTGGATTTACCCCTTCTGAATTAGCAAAGGTTTGTGATTCAATATATTCAGACTATCATTCCTTATTCCGTTCGGCATTTATAGACCTTTTTCCAGAGTGACTAACAAATATATTTATATCAATTATCATGAAAATATTAATTTATGGGGCTGGAGTTATTGGCTGTACTTATGGCTGGCAACTGGCTAAAACAGGATGTGACATTAGCATTCTCGTTAGAAAAGGGAAGAAACAAGAAATAGAAGAGAGAGGCATAAATATCCACTGTACCGATTTACGAGAGGGAAAAAGAAATATTCAAAACACTATATTTCAGCCTAGAGTAATAGATACTTTATCTGCTGATAATGACTTTGACTACATCATTGTTACGACAAACAATCTGAATTTGGATGATGTACTGATGACGTTAAAAGAATTCGCAGGAAAAGCACATATTCTTTTCTTTCAGAATATGTGGATTGATGAAATTGAAAAGATAAAGAACCATCTATCTTCCGAACAATATTTTTTTGGTTTCCCTTTTATGGCAGGGGGCGGTAAAGATCAAAATGGTATTAATTCAATTATTTCGGGTTCAAAATATTCGCAAACAATGTTAGGGGAAGTCACAGGAGAAACAACTCCCAGAGTACAAGAAATTGCAAGTGTTTTACTAAAAGCGAATATGAAACCGTTTATATCCAAAGATATTGTAACATGGCTTGTTCCTCATTGTGCATTTATGGCAGGAATTGCAGCTGGAGTCATAATGGAAGGTGGAAAGATGAAAGATTTTCTAAATAACTCGAAAACTGTAAAGAAATCAATACGAGCCATTCGGGATGGGTTTCATGTTTGCGAAGCGATGGGAATAAATCCAAAGAAAGAAAAAGTCAATAAATTGTACTACCTACCTTTATTTTTCAGTTCTCCTATCGTTAAGAAAGTCTTTAGTGACGATGCTATGCAAGCTATGTTTGATGGATACCTAAGAAAATCTACAGAAGAAGTAAAAAGAATGATCGTAAATATTATTCAATCAAGTCAAAAATTCAATATTCCAACTCCCTATTTGAGAGATTTAGACGAAAAAATGAAAAAATAGCTTAATGGATACCTATATTTCCCGTTTCATCTTTATCAAAGCAACTTTGCGTTCTTCCTTATCCAACCGTTCTTCCACTTCATAAGGGAGATAACCAAGTCTTGAATATAATAAGATCCCTTTTGTGTTGGTATTGAAACAGGAAATATGTATTTCTCTGACATTATATTTCTCCAATGCGATGGATTCCATTGTTTCAACTAGGTACTTACCGATCCCTTTGTTTCGAAAATGAGAACTGACAATAACAGTCCCAATCGAACAATAATTATTTTCTTTAACTTCGTAAAAGTTGGCAAAGCCTACAATTTCATTATCGAGCAAAATAACTGTTGAATCGGAGCGATTTGCCACAACTGCTTCTAGTTGTTCAACAGACAGTGGATAATAGTCTGCTTTGGGAAACATAAAGAATAGT
>JBKECE010000237.1:0-84160 GCA_047974325.1 Dysgonomonas sp.
AGAACTGTATAGATAAGTTCGGTATAGAGTATATATGACGATTTTCCTTTTATTTTGATGATGTGCATCGACAGTGCATTCAGGGCGATAAATATACCTCCGATAGCAAGAATTTGTAGCACACCGATTGATCCTGCCCATTTTTCGCCAATCGTGATGAGCATAAACGGACGGGCAATAAGGAATAATCCGAGAAACATAGGAAAAACGATGAAAGAGGTTGTCCTCACTATTTTCCGGTATATTCTTGTCATCTCGCTGCCTTCATCAACTTTTGATAATATGGGATATGTGACATTCAGTATTGTTCCTGAAACAAAATCGAAACAAGTACCATACCATCGGTTGCCATTGTCATAAATTCCGGTTTGGGCAAGTCCCAAATATCTTCCGATGATGTTGGGTGTGATTCGTGTAGAGATCGTATCGAGAATACTTTTGAGTAGCAGATTGCTGCCAAAGCCGAAAAGAGACTTAAATGAATCTATCGAGAACATTAATTGAGGACGCCATCGGTTGCCGATCCACAAAAAGATCATTCTGAAACCCTGCAATGCCACCATCTGTGAGGCCAGAGCCCAAGGTCCGTAGCCGAGAAAAGCAAGGCTTATTGCCAGTGAATATGATAATATGGTGGACGCAATACTGATTTTGGTATTCAGTTTGTAGTTGACAGACTTTGTTATCTGGGTGCTCTGAACTGATGAAAATGCATTGAAAACGAACGATAAAAAAATGAAACGCGACAGATTTACCAACTTTGGTTCATTGTAAGAATCTGCAATGAGTGGTGCACAAAAGAAAAGCACAGTATACAAAAATATGCCGATGCTGATGCTGAAATAAAAAACTGTGTTGTAGTCGGCTTCCGTCACATCTTTTTTTCGAATCAAAGCTTGAGGAAAACCACTATCTTGCAAAGCGTTTGCAAGATAAGTGAATATGGAGAGAACCGCAACAAGCCCATAATCTTCGTCAAACAGCTTTCTGTTGAGGAATATACCCGCAAAAAACACGAAGATATACAGGAACAGTTTTTCTATTCCGGTCCACTTCAGTCCTGATACGGTTTTCTCTTTCAAAGATTCTGTCATATTCTCGGATTAAAAAGAATGTTATATTGCTCCCGCAAAAGTATTAAGATTTTGGCTGAATGTTGTTTTTTATCAACAATTTTGCAATCTCCAGATCGAACGGTGTAGTAATCTTTATATTCTGAGGTTCACCTTTCACCAGATATATTTCAATTCCGTATGCTTCTGCCACCGATGCGTCATCCGTGAAAGTTGGCAAATAGTCCGTTGAATAGGCTTTTTTGATAATATCGGCACAAAAAACCTGAGGAGTTTGCACCATTTTTATTTTACTGCGGTCTATGATACGGCTGTGTACATTGTTTGTCATCTCGCGCAGACTGTCAACAGCATCCACTACGGGAATAACGGCTTTCTGTGAAGCAGCATTTTCGAAGCACCGTGCAATGAGATCTTTCGAGACAAAAGGTCGTGCAGCATCATGAATGGCAACAAGACCGTCTGCTACCAGCATAAGACCATTTTTCACCGAATGATAGCGGGTTTCTCCACCAAAAGTTACTTGGTGCGGAACCTTGAAATCGTATTCATGGCAGATTTTTTGCCAATACGCATCATAGTCACGAGAGAGAACAAGCACAATATTTATGTTTTCATCGTAGTTCCGGAATGCTTCTATCGTGCGCATCAAAACAGGTTTTCCTGCAATAGGAATGAACTGTTTAGGCAAATCTGTACCCATGCGCAAACCTTTGCCTCCTGCTACTATGATTACGCTCTTTTTTGCTGTTTGCATCCTTAATTTTATTCTATGTTGTCCAATATCTTTTTTACTTCTTCGTCTGTTTTATACAACTTTTCTTTGCATAGTTTAATGAGTTCCACCGCTTTTTTTGTTTCTTCGGTGAGGACATCTACGTCTATATCGTCATTTTCTATTTTAGCAAGGATAGTTTGTAATTCCTTCATTGCTTCGCTATACGTTTTTTCCTTTTTTGCCATATTTTCTGTTGCTTTTTGACGAAGAGTGTCATGCTTGGGATTCTTTCTCTTGAACGGTCGATTTCACTTGTCCGTCTGAGAAAATTGTTGTTATGCTGTCACCGATTTTTGTATCGACAGACCGTTTTATGATTTTACTGCCTTTCAGCGTGAGTGTGTATCCTTTTTTTAATATGTTCTCAGGTGAGATTAGTTTCAGGTGTTGTTCTTCTATTTCGAAAAAATGTTTCTTTTCTTTGAAAAAATTATTTGTTGCATTTCGGATGTGTAGAACTGTTTGGTCTATCAATACCAGTTCTGCTCTTGTTTTTTCTTTTAGTTGATAGGACAAATGTGTGGCGATATTATTCAAAAACAGAGCTTCGCCAGACAATTTCTGAGAAACAAGGTTCATGATGTTTTGTTGCAGCAACAGCAGATTGTTAGCTGTTTCGTCTATTCTACCGATCAAAAATTCAGCAACGGCAGTCGGGGTTTTTGCTCTTGTGTGAGCAACAATATCCAGAACAGTATCGTCACGTTCGTGTCCTATGCCGGTGATGATCGGTAGTGGAAATTGTGCACAATTGGCTGCAAGCAGATAAGAATCAAAATAACTGAGCTCGGAAGTTGCTCCGCCTCCACGGATGATGACTACGGCATCGTATAAATCAACCGATTCATAAATTTTTTCCAGAGCCGAGATAATGGAACGTTCGGTTCTTTCTCCCTGCATCACTGCCGGAAAAAGTCTTGTGTAGAAAACATATCCTTGCGGATTGAACTCCAATTGATTGCAAAAATCTTCATATCCGGCTGCGGTTGGTGATGATATGATGGCGATTCTATTGGTTAGAATGGGCAGGATAAGTTCTTTGTTGAGTGTCAAAACGCCTTCTTCTTCCAATTGTTTCAGAATCAAAGCTCTGTTCCGTGCCTGATCACCCAAAGTGTAGCTCGGATCTATATCTTGTACATTTAGGCTGAAGCCGTACAACTCGTGGAACTCTACGCTAACCTGTACGAGTACCTTCAACCCCGAAGCAAAGCGCTGACCAGTTTCTTTTTCAAAATAAACTTTTAGTAATTTGTATGTGTTTGCCCATATACTTGCCCTTGATTTGGCTATTATGGATCGATTGCCTGCATCTTTTTCTATAAATTCGAGATAACAGTGTCCATTCTGGTTCTCACGTACATCACTGGTTTCGGCTTTAATCCAAAAACTGCGAGGGAGAGTTTCGGAAAGAAGTCCCCTTATCAAATGATTGAGTTCATATAATGAGATTGCCGAATTGTCCATTGCCTGTGTTTAAAAAAAAGCTTTTATTCTTTCTGTAATATGTTGCCCGTTGATAACTATCAGATACACGTTTTTGCGATTCATTCCCAAATCGAAAGTGATTTCTGAAGAACAAGTTTCCGAGACCAATTCCGTACCTGAGACCGAGTAGATATTGACCTTAAACGACTCTTGATGCTGATTGCGTGGTCTGATAGTAACACGTCCATAGCTATCGGAGAGGATGGTAAAGTTTTCAGAAGTGGATGTTGTTATTCTGATGCTCGAAAAATCTTGAGCCAATTGTATGGCTTTTTCCATATCGGGCAATCCATAACCGTAATCATCATTCGGACTTGTGTAATAATTGCTCGATTGCTTTACGATATCGCATATTTGTTTATTTGTAAGTAGAGGGAAAGCCTGCCACAAGCAAGCTACCATGCCGCACATAATAGGGGAAGAATAGGATGTTCCGTTTCCGCTGGCTACTTGTCCGGTTGTATACATAATGATGCTGACATCTGCTCCTTTTGCCATGACATCAGGTTTTGTACGGAGATCGGACGAAGGACCTTGAGAAGAAAAACTCGCAAACAAAGAATCTTGCTTTACTGCTCCGACCGTTAATACCGATTGAGCATCAGCCGGTGCACCAATCTTGACCCAAGGCTTATTTCTTTCATTTCCGGCACTAGCCACAACTAACAAACCTTTTTGGGAAGCATAATCCGCACCTTGCGATATGAATGCTGTTTTGCCGTTCATGTCATTATATGTATAACTCTTTGCCGGAAAGTCATATAGAGTGTATCCAAGAGAAGTGTTTATCAGATCCGCTCCAATGCTGTCTGCATATTCGGCTGCTGCAACCCAATAATCCTCCTCTATGGGATATTCGGTGACGGCATCTTCGGAACGCAGAAGCCAGTAACCTGCGTTCGGGGCTGTTCCTATCAAAGTGTCGGGAATATTCGAAGCCATAGTGGACAACACATGTGTACCATGTGGATTGCTTGTGTAGATGTCTCCTCCTTCGTATACAAAATCTTTAACTCCCAATATATTGATGTTCTTCAATTGATCTATCATAGGCAAGTTGCTGTAGCCTGCATCTATAATGGCTATTTGCATTCCTTCGCCTTTATATCCGGCCTCATGGAGTTTCTGACCGTTGTTCAGAGCAATCTGATCGTATCCATATCCATAGGGCGATGAATTTTTTACTGATTTCACCATTTTTACTTCAGTGTTTGGTGTCTTATATTTTCTCGTAGCCGTTTCGCCACGCCAGACAAATGTTGCGCTTTTCACAAAAGGCAACAGCAACAATTGGTCTATTAGCAAAGAATCGGAACAATGCACGCTCACCGATTTCAACCATTTGCTTTTAGCAACAACCGTGCAACCCAAATTTTCGATCTGTGTGATATATGTGTCTGATATTGGTAGGTCTGATTCATCAATCGGAATATTTTGGCGAATGCGTCTGTCTATCGCACGTTGCGATAAGAAAGCTTCTGGATTGTCTGTCGAAAAAGCGGAATTGTCACCCTTATCCGTCAACATCAGGCGAAATTTGTAATCATAATTTTGGGCGCTGAGTGAAAAAGAAGATAAAATGAAAGCAATGAGGAATATTCTGATTCTATACATACGGGTGCACCTCTTTTGGTTTTGAAACAAAAATAAGTATGAATTGTTATAAGTCCAAACTTTATAAAAGTAATTATACTTTCGCAAACTATTATTATATTTGTATATCAAAAGATTCGATTCGTATTTATGGCTCTAAAACAGCAATTACAACTCAAACAACAGCAAAAACTTTCTCCTCTTCAGATGCAGGTGATCAAACTCACTGAATTGCCTAGCCTCGAATTGGAAGACCGTATAAAGCAGGAACTTGAAGAGAATCCGGCTTTGGAAGAAGGTCATGACAGTGATGATGCAGATTTGATGGAGAATGATCCTGTTGAAAATGAAGGAGACGAAATTTCTCAGGACGAAATAACTCTGGGAGACTACCTGAACGAAGAAGAAATTCCCGACTACAGATTGGCAGACAATAATCGCTCTGCGGCGGATAAGAGTGTAGATATTCCTTTTTCTGCTGCTGAGTCGCTTAACGAATCGTTGCTGGATCAATTGCATTTATGTGATTTGGATTCTAAAAAGGAAAAAATAGCAGAATACATTATCGGTAGCATTGACGAGAACGGTTATCTGGACAGAGATCTGAACGCAATCTCTGACGATCTTTTGTTTCAACAAAATTTGGATGTTTCAACATCTGAATTGAACGAGATATTGACCATTGTCCAACAGTTTGAACCTGCCGGCATAGCTGCTCGTAACTTGCAGGAATGTTTGCTGATACAACTGAAAAGACAGCATCAGGATGATGATGTGAAATTGGCTATAAAGATACTCACTGACTATTTTGACGAATTCTCGAAAAGGCATTTTGATAAGATACAGAAATCTCTTTCTATCAGTGAAGATAAGATGAAAGAGGTTATTCAGATGGTTACATCTTTGAATCCTAAACCCGGAAATGCGTGGGGCGATTCTTTTGCGTTGACCTCCGGCGCTATTGTGCCGGATTTTATTGTGGAAAGCCAAAATGGAGAGGTTTTTTTGTCTCTCAACAACCGGAGCATACCAGAGTTGAGAGTGAGTCGCGAATATTCTAATATGCTCCAAGGCTATAGTGAAAACAAAAAAAGCGTGTCGTCCGACACCAAAAATGCAGTTTTGTTTGTGAAGCAAAAATTAGATTCTGCACGTTGGTTCATCGAAGCTATCAAACAGCGGCAAGAGACTTTGCGCCGGACGATGGAAGTGATTGTGGAATTGCAATATTATTTTTTCCTGACTGGCGATGAAACACGTTTACGTCCGATGATACTCAAAGATGTGGCGGAACTTTCCGGCTACGACATATCCACTATTTCGCGTGTGAGCAATAGCAAATATGTGCAGACAAGTTTTGGTGTATATCCGCTCAAATATTTTTTCTCCGAATCAATGAAAAATGATGAAGGTGAAGATATTTCGTCACGTGAAATAAAAGCAATTCTGAAGGAATGCATAGAAAGTGAAGATAAGAGAAAACCTCTCACTGACGACAAACTATCTGAACTTTTGAAAGAAAAAGGTTATCTGATAGCACGGCGAACGGTGGCAAAGTATCGTGAACAGTTGGACATTCCTGTTGCCCGATTAAGAAAAGAAATTTGAAAAAAGAGGAAATGGATCGGTCTCCAATGGTTTCAGTCATATTGCCAAGTTACAATCATGCTCCGTATCTCAAAGAACGGATCGATTCTGTTTTGAATCAGACATACCGTGATTTTGAGCTTATTATTCTCGATGATAAATCGCCCGATAACAGTCGTACGATTATAGAACAATATAGAGACAACCCTTTGGTGTCACAGATTGTCTATAACGAAGAAAACTCAGGTTCAACTTTTTTTCAGTGGGATAAAGGCATACGATTGGCAAAGGGTAAATATATCTGGATTGCCGAGAGTGATGATGTTGCCGATCCGCATCTTTTGCAAACGCTCTATGACAATATTGTGGCAAATAACGCAGTTTTGTCATATTGCCAATCCTACAAAATAGATAAGGATAGCAATGTATATGGTGATTGGAGTGATTATACTCAAAAATATGCGCCGGAACTTTTTTCTCACGATTTTGCGATGGATGGAATGGAGTTTCTGAAAAAATATTTTCTGATCAAAAATTTTGTACCAAACACAAGTGCAGTTCTTTTCAGTAAAGATTCTTTTCTGAAAACCGGAGGTGTGGAGGTGAATGTTGGTTATATAACAGATTGGCTGTGTTGGCAAAAAATACTGACTACCGGAAAAATTGTATTTTCACATCAAAAGCTTAATTATTATAGAAATCACGAACAAAGCGTTGTGGCTTTGCTGTGGAGTGATTCAAAAAAACTGATACATAAAAGGCCGCATATCGATATGAGGGTGGCGTTCAAAAAATTTCTGAAAGAAAATGTTCACGACAAAGGATTATATCGGAAAAACAAAAAATTTCTTGTGCGTAACTGTCTCGAAGAAGCCTATTTTTTGTTTCGCCATAAAAAAATAAGTCAAGGTATAAAATATTGCCTTCTATCTGTGAAATATATGCTTTAAAAAGCTTAGTTTAGTAGAATGAAAACAGGTCACATAATAGCTCAAATTTTTTCGGTTGTTTTTCAGCCACTTTTCATGTCTTTCTATGGCGTGTTGCTGTTGTTTTACTATACTAATTTTTTTTTCTTCTATGCGAACATGACTTGGTTTATATTGGGAACGGTTTTGTTATTCACCTGCTTGATTCCCATGTTGTTTATCCTGTCGTTGCGCATGTCGGGAGTGGTTAAAGATTATACACTATCCGAAAAGAAAGAGCGACATCTGCCCTATATTATTTGTCTGCTTTCCAACATTGCTTTGGTTGTCTATCTGTATAATGTGAATTTGCAGATTTGGTTTTTAGGGCTGCTGGCAGCACCTGTTCTGGTATTGCTGATTGGGTTTATTGTCAATTTCTTTTGGAAAATAAGCGCCCATATGCTGGGAATCGGAGGGCTGATTGGTGGACTGATGTCGGTTTGTGTAAATGTGAACAAGCAAAATCCTTTTCTTTTGTTTATGCTATTGTTTATATTAGCAGGATGTCTGGGTGTTTCACGTTTATACCTCAAAAGACACACTCCGGCGCAAGTTTATATCGGCTTTGGGGCAGGGTTTCTTGCCGCATATTTTGTTGTCTGGTTAAGTGCCAATTTATAGTGTACATATTCAATATTGTTAATATATAAAAAAATAAAGATCATGAAATTTCCTGAAAATTTAAAGTATTCTAACGATCATGAGTGGATTCGTGTCGAGGGTGATGTAGCATACGTAGGCATAACAGACTATGCGCAACGCGAGTTGGGTGAGATTGTATACGTGGACATCACCACAGAGGGAGATTCGGTGGACAAGGGCGATATTTTTGGAAGTATCGAAGCTGTAAAAACAGTTTCCGATTTGTTTTTGCCTGTTGGAGGAACCATTCTTGAAGTGAATCCTGAATTGGAAGATGCGCCCCAGTTGGTGAATCAGTATCCTTACGAAAAAGGATGGATTGTGAAGATTTCTGTGGCTGCTCCTGAAGAATTAGATGATCTGTTATCTGCTAGCGCTTATCAGGCTCTAATAGGATTGTAATCTCATGCTCGGATGCAGGCGAAATTTTTAATAACTAACTTTAGATAAATGAATCCAGTTGTAAGTATAATAATGGGCAGCACTTCCGACTTGTCGGTGATGGAGAAAGCAGCAAAGTTTTTTGACGAAATGGAAATCCCTTTCGAGATGAATGCTTTATCAGCTCATAGAACTCCTGCTGAAGTGGAAGTTTTTGCGAAAAACGCCCAATCCAGAGGCGTCAAGGTGATCATAGCTGCCGCAGGAATGGCAGCTCATTTGCCCGGTGTTATTGCCTCAATGACAACTTTGCCTGTGATAGGGGTTCCAATCAACTCTTCGCTCGATGGAATGGATGCTTTGCTTGCTATAGTACAAATGCCTCCGGGAATACCTGTGGCAACTGTTGGGATTAACGGGGCATTGAATGCCGCAATTTTGTCATTGCAGATGATGGCTGCAGGTGATGCTTCCCTACAAACGAAATTGACTGACTATAAGAATGGACTGAAGGATAAAATAGTGAAAGCTAACGAAGATTTGGCAAAGGTCAGCTATAAATTCAAAACTAACTAACTCTTGTTTATACGAAATGGAAAAACAAGAAATGATAGATATTTTGAAAGTTGAAGCAAGTGCAATCATGAATATTCCCATAACGGAAGCATATAACATTGCAACTGATCTTATCGTGCAACAAATACATGAAAAGAAAGGAAAACTTGTTACCTGCGGTATGGGAAAAGCGGGGCAGATAGCTCAAAACATTGCTACAACTTTTAGTTCGACGGGAACACCGGCCATTTTTTTACATCCAAGTGAAGCTCAGCATGGAGATTTGGGTGTGTTGCAGGAAAATGACTTGATGATCGTGATCTCTAATTCGGGTAAGACAAGAGAAATCATAGAATTGCTCAGTCTAGCTAGGCATTTGATTCCCGAGATAAAATTTATTGTTATCACTAGTGATGGGGAAAGTCTCTTAGCAGCCAAAGCTGATGTGTGCATTCTCACAGGCAATCCTGATGAAGTTTGTGCATTGGGGCTGACTCCGACAACATCCACCACCGTGATGACTGTGATTGGTGATCTTTTGGTAGTGAATACGATGAAGAGAATCGGTTTTAAACTTTCCGACTATGCAGCTCGGCATCATGGAGGATATTTGGGTGATAAATCGAGGAGTTTGATATAGAAAACTTTTGGTTTGAATAACAAAAAGGTCTTTAGCTTCTGCTAAAGACCTTTTTTGTATCTTTGATTCAGATTAATAAGATTTAAATATGGCAAAAAATAATAATAATGATTGGAAAGACCGATTGAATATGGTCTATTCAACCAACCCTGACTTTAAATTCGAGACTTCAGAGGAAGATAATGCAGAAACCATAGCTAAGGAAAAGCAGCAACTTCGGATTTCGCTCGATAAGCGTAACCGTAAAGGTAAAGCTGTGACCCTTATCACCGGATTCATCGGTTCTGGTGATGATTTGGAAGCTCTTGGGAAATTTCTCAAAGTGCGATGTGGTGTAGGCGGTAGCGCCAAGGATGGGGAAATAATTATTCAGGGCGATTTCAGGACAAAAATTCAGGAATTGCTCCAGAAAGAAGGTTATGCAAAAGCACGGATCATCTGAAAAAGCGAATCTGACGGTTTACAGAGCCTCGGCCGGTTCGGGTAAAACACACCAATTGACCGGTGAATTTCTCCGCCTGCTTTTTTCTGCACCGTATGCCTATCGTCATATTCTGGCCGTAACTTTTACGAATAAAGCTACGGACGAGATGAAAAGCCGTATTGTTGAAGAACTTTCAAACCTGGCATCTGGCCGACCTTCCGATTATATTGAAAAACTCCGTTCATCCAGACATAATTCGGAAGAACTGATCCGTGAAACCGCCCGCACTATTCTCATTCATATTCTTCACGATTATTCAGCTTTCTCGATTAGCACGATCGACCGTTTTTTTCAACAGGCAATGCGTGCTTTTGCCCGTGAATTGGGCTTAGGTGGTGGATACAATGTCGAATTGGATACGGATAAAGTCTTAAGTGAAGCCATTGATTCAATGTTGTATGATCTGGAAAAAAAAGGTAATAAGCAATTGCTTGACTGGCTCATCCGTTTTTCGGAGGAAAAGGTAGAAAGTGGCGAAACGTGGAACATTAAGGCCGACATCCGTTCTCTTTCGTCCGAAATATTCAAGGAAAGCTACAAAGCATTCAGTGACGATGTCCAAGAAGATATTGCCGACAAAGAACTCATGGACGACTATAAGAAGATGCTTCTTTCCTATATCCGTCTTTATGAGAATCAATCGCGGCAAATTGGCGAAAAAGGATTGAATATAATGGATCGTTTCAATCTCAAAGTAGATGATTTTAAAGGTGGCGCACGGTCACCGTTTGGTAATTTTCTGAAATGGGCAAAAGGTGAAATAAAAGAACCGACCGACACTTTCCTCCGATTGATGGGTGATGTATCAGTCTGGTATACAAAAACAACTCCAGCCGACACAAAATATAAGATAGAAGAGGCGTTTTCATCGGGATTGAATGAATGTGTCTGCGACATCATATCACACTATGAAGATGCACTTAACTATCAAACTGCCTACGAAATCAATCGTTATTTTTTCACGCTTGGCATATTGGGTGATGTGGATAGGAAAATCCGCGAATATGCTGTCGAAAATAATATAATGCTGATTTCAGACACAACCGAACTGTTGAATAAGATAACAAAAGAGACGGATACACCGTTTGTTTATGAAAAAATAGGCACATACATCGATCATTATATGATCGACGAGTTTCAGGATACGTCCAACATGCAATGGACAAATTTTTCTCCACTCATCAAAGACAGCCTTGCTGCCGGAAAAGCCAATCTCATTGTTGGAGATGTGAAGCAGAGCATATATCGCTGGCGAAATTCAGACTGGAATCTGCTTGACGAACAGTTGGATATTGATTTCCGGAATGAAGGAATTAACCACCAAACACTTGATGTCAATTGGCGAAGTCTGCCCAATGTTGTCGATTTTAATAATGCCGTTTTTTCGCAAGGTTCGAGCCTCCTGCAAGCATTGTATAACAACGATTTGCCAGAAGATCTGGTTGATAACAAACTGATGTCTTTTCGGTCTAAGATATTGAAAGCTTATAAAGGCTCATACCAGCAGCTTCCACTAAAAAAAATGACTGAAACAGGACGTGTAGAAGTCAGTTTTATTGATCGGGACGAATTTCCGGATTGGCAGCAGAGGTCGCTCGAGCAGCTGCCCGTTGTCATCGAACAAATGCAGGACAAAGGCTATTCGCTCAAGGATATTGCAATATTGGTGAGAACTAAAAAAGAGGGTGCTGACGTTGCCACTACTTTGCTGGAATATAAAGACAAGCATCCCGGATCAAAATATAAATATGACATCATTTCCGATGAAGCATTGTTTCTGAATGCATCAAAGAGTATAAAACTGATCATATCTTTGCTTCGATACTTACAAAAACCGTCAGACATATCGTTCAAAACATTAGCTGTATATGAATATTATAAATTCACCAACCAACTGAATGCAGAAGATGCATTGAATCTTTATTTCTCCGTTTCACAGGACTTTCCGGTTGATATTTCCGTTCAATTGGCTCATATAAGAGAACTTCCGTTGTACGAAATGGTAGAAGAGATATTTAACCTTTTTCGTGATGCGATGGAAGAGAATGAAAATGTATATATTCAGGCTTTTCTGGATACAATACTCGATTTTACCGTCCGTCACATTTCAGATCTTGATTCTTTTTTGCAATGGTGGGACGAGTCAGGAGTGCGGAAAACTATATTTACACCTGATGGACAAGATGCTGTCCGTATAATGACCATTCATAAATCGAAAGGACTCGGATTCAACGTTGTTTTATTACCTTTCTGCAACTGGGATTTAGATCATAAATTGACAACAATTCTCTGGTGCCATCCAAAGCAGGAACCTTTCAACAAGCTACATCTTGTTCCTGTGAAATATTCTCAGAAACTGAAAAAAACGATCTTTGAATTTGAATATTTTGATGAACGCCTACATGCCTTTGTAGATAATCTGAATGTTTTGTATGTAGCATTCACTCGTGCAAAGAAAGAATTGATCGCATTTGCACCTAAACCGAAAGAAAGAGATGACTTGTTGAATACTTCCACTTTGTTGTGGCACTGCATCAACAAGTCAATCGGGATAGAAGAAACGGAAGATAAAAAAACGATTGATCTTTCAGTATATTATGACGATGAGAACGGTGTTTTTGAATTGGGAAGAGATTATATTCCGAGAGAAAAACAGACTCAAAAAACATTGGTGGAGGAAATTCCTGCTGGCACATTGGTAAATATTCCTTTCGATGAAAGATTGAAATTACGTCTCAAAAACAGGTACTATTTTTCCGATAATGGCCAACGTGATTATGGAACAATGATGCACGAGATACTTAGCAGAGTGGAGTCTGTTTCGGATATCGAAGCAGCCGTAGAGGTTTATTGCTTCGATGGTATGATCACATCTGCCGAAAAACAAAAAATATTGGATGAATTGGACTCTTTTCTCAACAATCCACAAGTTCTGAGTTGGTATTCGGGGAACTATCGCATCTTGAATGAAGTGCAGATATTGCAACCCGATGGTTCTTTTGTCCGTCCCGACCGGGTGATGATAAATGACAATGAAGTACTAGTCGTAGATTATAAATTTGGTGAATTGAAGAATAAAAAATATAAGAAACAGTTGAGTCACTACATGGAGCAGATAACTAAAATGGGATACACCCACGTAAAAGGATACATCTGGTATGTGCGGTTAGGCAATGTAGAGGAAGTGTGTTAGGGAAGCTAAATATTGCTTAATACTTGAATCCTAGTCTACTCAGAATATCTATTTCATTCTGCTGTGCATTTTTTATTGTGTATGCCGGATATTCTCTTCTCAACGGATATTTTCCACGCAATAGGCTAAAATCTTGTGGATTATTTATAAGATTATTATTATCATCCACCAGATTGTATGTTTGCAGAATAGTATTATATATTCTATTGTCGGCATGAAAATTATTCAGATCTATAATTTCATTATCAGGATTCGGTATCTTTATCAGACCGATAGGTTCTTTGGGTAGGTCATAGAAGTTGGCAATTGTCTCCAACGACATTCTTGAGGCGTTGGCTTTACCATCGGCTGAATAGCCAGCTATGTGAGGTGTTGCGAAATCTGCAAGCGTCATATATTCGAGGTCAATGTTCGGTTCTTTTTCCCAACAATCGACAATTATTCCTGATATTTTATCCGTTTTCACCGCATCTTTTATGGCTTGAGTGTCCACAATACCACCTCTGGCTGAATTGATGATGATTGGTTTTCGATCAAGGGATGAGAAAAATGCGTCATTTGCCAGATGAAAAGTGCTGTCCACACCCTCTTTTGTCAAAGGAGTATGGAATGTGATGATATCGGCTTCCCTTTTTATTGTTTCCAGATCGACAAAGATATTGCTTTTTTCGGCTCTTTGTCTTGGAGGATCATTCAATAGAACATTCATCCCGAGAACCTCACAGGCTTTTGCGACTTTTGATCCTACATTACCAACCCCAACGATTCCTATTGTTTTATCTTTGAGATTAAATCCTTTTTTATGTGCAATCTGTATCAATGCCGATACGATATATTGCTGCACTGATCCGGAGTTGCAGCCCGGAGCATTCGTCCATTTGATCCCGTTACTGTCACAATAATCGGTGTCTATATGATCATATCCGATGGTAGCTGAACAAATGAGCTTTACGGCTGATCCTCCGAGTATTTCCTGACCGAAATGGGTGACTGTGCGGACAATTAGAACATCTGCATTTTTTATTGTTTCTGTCGAAAAATCACTACCGGAAAGATAAGTAGTCTCTCCATATTTTTCGATGATGCCTTTCAGAAAGGGTATGTTTTTGTCTACGACTATCTTCATTGCTTTTTTCTTGTTAAGAGATGGAATGTATCCTCGATAGATTCGGTGTTTTTAGCCTTTTCATCATAAATTATTTTACCATTGTCTATGATTATATACCTGTTGCAGATACTTGTCACTTCCTGCAAGATGTGTGATGAAAAGAATATGATTTTCTCCGAACCCAGATTTGCCAGCATATCACGGATCTCAACTTGCTGATTGGGATCTAATCCGGTTGTAGGTTCATCCAGAATCAAAAAATCGGGATCATGGATCAATGCTTGGGCAAGTCCTACGCGTTGACGGTTACCTTTCGACAAAGTGCTTATTTTTTTTCGGTATTCATTCTGCAATCCTGTGTTTTCTATTATTTTGCTAATCGCATCTTTCTTGTTCGAAACAGAATAGATGTCTGAAATATATTCAAGATATTCGCGAACATACATATTGCCATACAAAGGATTGTCTTCGGGCAGATAGCCTATTCTCCGTTTGGCATTCATTGAGTCATTGATGATATCGTGCCCGAAAACAGAAACATTGCCGTTATCAGGATTGAGTGTTCCGGCCAATATTTTCATAGTGGTTGATTTTCCCGCGCCGTTTGAACCGAGAAATCCAACGATATCGCCTTTCGAAAGTTGAAACGACAATCCATCAACAGCGACCTTTTTTGAATAACTCTTCGATATGTTGTTTACATCTATCATATATGTAGATTGTTGTTTCAGAAGTTTTGCATATCACAGAGTTTACGGTAATATCCGTTCTGTGCATACAACTTGTCATGGTGACCTCTTTCTACAATTCGTCCTTCGTGCATAACGTAGATTTCGTCCGAATTTTTAATTGTTGATAAACGATGGGCAATGACAATGGTGGTTCTGTTTTCCATCAGTTTTTCCAATGCTTCTTGCACCAGTTTTTCTGATTCGGTGTCGAGAGCTGAAGTCGCTTCATCCAGAATGAGTATTTGTGGATTCTTCAGGATAGCACGAGCTATGCTGATGCGTTGTCGCTGTCCCCCCGACAGTTTACCGCCTCGGTCGCCTATATTTGTTTCATAGCCTTTTTCTGAGGTCATGATGAAATCGTGCGCATTAGCCGTTTTAGCAGCAGCTATCACTTCGTCCATTGTTGCATTCTCAACGCCAAAGGTGATGTTATTATAGAATGTGTCGTTGAAAAGGATGGCTTCTTGATTCACATTGCCCATCAATGATCTCAATTGGTGTGTGGTTGCATTCCGAATATCGATGCCATCAATTTGGATAGAACCCTTTGTGGCATCATAGAAACGAGGAAGGAGATCTACCAGAGTCGATTTTCCCGATCCAGATTGCCCGACGAGAGCAACTTTTTTGCCTTTTGCAATTGTCAGTTCAATGTCTTTCAGTACCCAATTAGTCTTGTCACGATATTCAAACCATACGTTTTTGTATTCTATTTTGTCGTTGAAAGCGATATCTACGGGCGTTTCAGGTTCCAATAAGTTATTTTCGGCTAAGAGAATTTTATCTATTCGTTCCATTGAGGCCAATCCCTTCTGAATGGCGTAAAGCGATTTTGAGAAATCTTTTGCCGGATTGATGATGCTATAGAATATGATGAGATAGAACATAAAACTAGGTGCAGTGATGGTTGCATCGTTTAACAAGATGAGGCTGCCGCCATATCCTATGACAAATGCCATGGTGAGCGTGCCCAAGAATTCACTCATTGGGTGAGCCAATTGCTGACGCGCAGCAATGCGGCTGTTCATTTTGCGCAGGGTCGTGCCTCCGTTATGAAATTTGTCAGATACCTTTTTTTCTGCGTTAAAAGCTTTTATGATGCGTAATCCGCCCAGTGTTTCCTCGATCTGAGACATCAGTTCACCCCATTTTGCCTGAGCTGCGAGAGAAGATTTTTTTAGTGTTTTACCCACTCTACCCATCACAAATCCCGAAATAGGCAGCAATATCAGAACAAAAAGAGTGAGTTTCCAGCTGATAAACAGCATGGTTATGAAATAGACCAATATAAGAATAGGGTTTTTGAAAATCATATCCAAGGAACTCATAATGGAGTTTTCGACTTCACCGACATCGCCCGTCATGCGCCCAATGATGTCGCCTTTGCGCTCTTCTGAGAAGAAAGATAGCGGCAATGACAGAATTTTATCATTGATCTGATTGCGTATATCTTGCACAATTCCGTAACGGATAGGAACCAGAAAATATGAACTCAGGTACGTGATCCCGGTTTTTATGAGTGTCATTACCACAAGTGCAAGAGCTACGAAAAAAAGGGTTTGCATGGTTCCATGCGTTTGAGTCATTTCGGCAGTATACCAATAAAAATTATTTTTCAGGACTGACACCATTTCGCCTATTTTGTCAAAAAATGAAAGTCCGTCTAACTTATCCATTGATTGGTATACGTACACTTCATTGTCTATTTTGAATAAGATATTCAGTATAGGTATGATCAAAGCATAAGAAAACACGTTCATCAGAGCCGATAGGATGTTGAATACAAAACTGAGGATGAGCGATATTTTATAGGGAGGAATAAAACGTCTTAGAATCTTGACAAAGTCTTTCATTACAAAAAACAGTATAATATTAAATTTGCGAACTGTAAATCGGGCGCAATTTACGAATAATTTCTAAGTTGAGCCAGATAAAAAATTAGGCTGGTAGGGTTTTCATTCTTTGTTTCAGGTTAAAATGTTTTTCGAACAATCAAACTATGTTAATTTTTAATATAATTGAATTCTATTTTAAACCTTTGTGACCTGAAAAAGTCATAAAAGCCAGAATAGACAAGTAAGATAATAATCAAGATGAAAAAAGGTATCCTTATCTCTTTGTTCGTATTATTTGCAATAAATGTTTTTGCACAGAACAAAGTTACTATTTCCGGAACAGTTCTGAGTGAAACGGACAATGAGCCTGTGCCTCGTGCCAGCATTCGTGTCTTGACTGCAAAAGACAGCACTTATGTGCAAGGTGAGATTTCTAACAATAACGGGCAATTTTCCGTATCAGTCAACAAAGGACGATACATTATTCAGATTTCCTTTCTGGGCTATTCTGATGTCTATCTGAATGTAAACGCGGTGAATCCAACAAATCCGATTGGCAAGGTTTTGCTGAAAGAAAATACAGTTCTTCTCAACGAAGCTGTGGTTATAGGAAAAGCTGTGGAAATGATTGTGCGTGAAGATACCGTGGAATATAATGCAGATTCTTATAAAACACTTCCCAGTGCCATGGTCGAAGATCTGATCAAAAAAATGCCGGGAGCAGAAATTGACGAGACCGGAAAAATCACGGTGAATGGCAAAGAAGTGAAAAAGATTCTGTTGGATGGAAAAGAATTCTTCAGTGACGACCCTAAAGTTGCATCAAAAAATCTGCCGGCATCAATGGTCAATAAAGTGCAGGTGTATGACAAAAAATCGGATATGTCTCAGATGACGGGTTTTGACGATGGAGATGAGGAAACCGTTATCAATTTGACAGTTAAGCCTGGTATGAAACAAGGTGTTTTCGGCAATGGATTTGCAGGTTATGGCAGCAACGACAGGTATGAAGCCAATGGTATGGTAAATTATATGCGCAACAGTAGCCAATTTTCGGTTTTGCTGGGTGCAAACAATACGAACAATGCCGGCTTTTCAGATTTTGCGTCTACGATGTTTAGCGGGAATCGCCCTTCAAGAGGTCTTAATTTTGGTGGGAACAATGGTGTAACCACTGCGGCCAATGGTGGTTTCAACTTTGCATTAGAAACTTCTCCGAAGTTAAAATTGGGAGGAAATGTAAGGTATGGCAGTTCGGATAATGATGTTCAGAGAGACAATTCTACAAAATATTTTAACTCGAATACGGATAGTATCCAATATGAAAATAAAAAGGAACTGGGACAAAACAAGAGTGACAATCTTGGAGCCAGCCTTCGCCTCGAATGGCGTCCCGATTCAGCCACCACAGTTATATTTAAACCAAACTTTCAATATAACAAGAACGAAAATTCGCAGAGCAGCGATTTTGCCACAACTTGGAACGACGTGACCGATACGGTAAGTTTCGGACGATCCAGCTATTATGCTAAAGGATCAGGCACGAGTGTAAGCGGAGATTTGGAAATCAGCCGGCAATTGAACAAGAAAGGCAGAGTGCTGAGTGTAAGATTGACCGGAGGTGTGAGCAATCAAAATAGCGATGGCAACAATTGGAATAAGACGAATTTCTTAGAGGCTGATTCTATTGGCATCACCGACCAGATTTTTAATCAAAAGAATAAAGGAAATAATATGGGCGGTTACATATCATATGTGGAACCGATAGGCAACAGTAACTTTTTGCAGCTTAATTATAGTTTGAAGAGAACTTATTCGGAATCGGACAAAAAAACATTTACCCGTTTGGGTGAGTCAGGTGCATATGACATACAAGACTCTTCGGCAACCCGTTTCCTCGAAAATAATTTTATCAATCAGGAAATTGGACTTAATTTCAGAGCAGTGCGCAAGAAATATAATTATACTTTGGGTTTTTCAGTTCAACCATCCAATTCACGCACAGAAGAAACTCGATTGGATACGGCGATAATAACAAAGAACAATGTGGTTAATTTTGCTCCTGTGGCGCAGTTCAACTATATGTGGAGTAAACAACGCAATTTGAGGATTGATTATAATGGAACGGTGAACCAACCGTCTACAACGCAACTATCCAGTGCCCGCGATGAGTCTAACCCGATGAATATAGTATATGGTAATCCTGATCTGAAACCTTCTTTTGAAAACAGATTACGTATACGTTATCGGGATTTTAATTCGGCACAGGCCAGTACGTTGATGGTGATGGGTAATTTCAGTTACGTGAACAATGATATTGTCTCCATCACACAGCGCGATATAACTTCCGGAAAAAGAGAAACCACTTACACGAATGTGAATGGAAACTGGAATGGAAATGCACGTCTAATCTATAATACACCGCTCAATTTTAATAAAAAGTTTTCTATAAGCACAATGACTTATGGCAGTTATTCAGAAACTAATGGCTATGTAAACGAAGATGAAAATAAGTTGAAGAGCTTGTCTCTTTCCGAGAGAGCCGGAGTGGACTATCGTTCCAGTTTATTCGATTTGGGTTTGAAAGGTAATCTGAGCTATTCATCTTCAAGCAATTCCCTGTCGGGGCAAGAAAATTACAGGTTTTATAATTACGGAGGATCAGCAAATACAGCAATTTACCTTCCTGTTAATCTGACCATAGAATCTGATATTACTTATTCAACAAATTCCGGCTATTCGGAAGGATATAAGCAAGATGAGCTGATGTGGAATGCTTCTATATCGAAACAATTGCTAAAAGCGAAGAATCTGACCGTAAGATTGAAATTCTATGATATTCTTAAGCAGAGAAGCAATATATCACAGACTGTTACCAACTATTATCTGCAACAGAGTATAACAAGTGGTATCGAAAGCTATTTCATGTTTCATCTGGTTTACAAGTTCCAAGCATTTAAGGGTGGAGCAAAAGCCAGCGACATGGAAATGCCTCGTGGACCGAGAGGTGAAGGACCTCCTCCCGGAGGTGGTGGTCCCGGTGGACCTGGCGGCGGCCCGGGAATATAAAAAGAATATAAACTCCAAGGTGATTGATTCATGTTGGAGTTTTTTATGTAGAAAAAATCTTTGTCAGGACATACGTTGCAGAGCGATTTTTTTGATTCACAATAATTTTGCAACAATTTTTTAAAGGTGCTCTGAAAAATCAATGGAATAATTGTCGTAACTTCGCAGCCTCAAATTTTTAGGTATGCAAGATATTAGGAATATTGCGATTATCGCACACGTCGATCACGGAAAAACCACTACTGTAGATAAACTGCTCTTAGCAGGACAACTTTTCAGAGACAATCAGGTTGCAGGTGAATTAATTCTGGACAATAATGATCTGGAACGCGAAAGAGGAATTACGATTCTCTCAAAGAACGTTTCGATAAATTATAAAGGAACAAAAATCAATATCATCGATACTCCCGGACATGCCGACTTTGGTGGCGAAGTGGAGCGTGTTTTAAACATGGCTGACGGCTGCTTGCTGTTGGTAGATGCTTTTGAAGGGCCTATGCCTCAAACTCGTTTTGTGTTGCAGAAGGCTATTGAGATAGGTTTGAAACCTATTGTAGTCATTAATAAGGTAGACAAGCCAAACTGTCGCCCCGATGAGGTGCACGAAATGGTGTTTGACCTCATGTTCAGTCTCGATGCAACAGAAGAACAACTCGATTTTCCAACCATTTACGGTTCGGCAAAGCAAGGCTGGATGTCAGACGACTGGCACACTCCGACTACTGATTTTACGGCTTTGTTAGATGCTATTGTCAAATACATTCCTGCACCAAAGATTTTGGAAGGGAGTCCTCAGATGTTGATTACATCGCTCGATTATTCTAAATATGTTGGTCGTATTGCCGTCGGTCGTGTACACAGAGGTAATTTGGTCGAAAATATGGATGTTTCGTTGTGCAAACGTGATGGGTCAATCGTGAAAGCGAAGATCAAGGAACTTAATGTATTTGAAGGTCTTGGCCGTGCCAAAGTGAGTACAGTCCAATGTGGCGATATTTGTGCATTGGTAGGCATCGAAGGTTTTGAAATTGGAGATTCCATAGCTGATATTAACAATCCGGAACCGTTGGATCCGATTGATATAGACGAACCAACTATGTCTATGATGTTCACGATCAACAATTCTCCGTTCTTCGGAAAAGAAGGTAAATATGTGACATCGCGTCACATTCATGACCGTTTGCTTCGTGAATTAGATAAAAATTTAGCCTTGCGTGTCGAAACTACAGATAATGCCGATTCGTGGATTGTCTTTGGTCGTGGTGTGCTCCACTTATCGGTGCTCATCGAAACGATGCGTCGCGAAGGTTATGAACTTCAGGTAGGACAACCCAAAGTGATTATAAAAGAAATTGACGGTGTGAAGCACGAACCGGTGGAATTGCTCACTGTGAATCTTCCCGAAGAATATGCGAGTAAAATAATTGATCTCGTTACCCGTCGTAAAGGAGAGTTGACGATGATGGAAACGAAAAATGAACGTGTCTTCCTTGAATTTACTATACCTTCACGCGGAATAATTGGTATCAACAATATAGCGCTTACGCTGTCGGCAGGTGAAGCTGTGATCGCACATCGTTTTCTCGAATTTCAACCTTGGAAAGGCGATATAGACAAACGTCAGAACGGTTCTATCATTGCCAGTGAATCGGGAAATGCTTTTGCCTATGCACTGGATAAACTGCAAGACAGAGGCCGTTTCTTTATCGAGCCTCAGACCGATATCTATATGGGACAGATTGTCGGAGAACACTCAAAAGAGGGTGATCTGGTGGTGAATGTGACCAAATCAAAGAAACTGACCAATGTACGTGCATCCGGCACAGACGATAAGGCTAGTCTTCCTCCTGCAATTATTTTCAGCCTTGAAGAAGCGTTGGAATACATCAAAGAAGATGAATATGTAGAGGTGACTCCTGCCGCAATCAGATTGCGTAAAATATACCTTGACGAGAATGATAGAAAACGGATGGTCAAAAAGTAAAAAATGATGTATATTTGTTCTTTGTAAATAATTTTATTTTACAATAAAGACCGTTCTTTTACAGTTCCGGACAAGTTATCATATATTCAGTGCTCGCCGTTGGCGGGCACTGTACGATTTTTGCTATTTGACTGTAAAAAAAAGAGATATAGAAAATGCACATCGTTGTGTCGATGGAAATATAAAATCACTAACTAATCATTCTAATCTAATCATGAACAAAAAAACACTTTTTTTATGTGTGTTGCTTTTTCTTTGCAATATGCATATTATGAAGGCAGAAGTAAAACTTCCACACATTTTTTCTGACAACATGGTCATCCAGCGCGACAAAGCAATAAAAATCTGGGGTTGGGCAGATAAAAAAGAAAACGTAGAACTATCTTTCAACGGACAGAAATTGAAAACGAAAGCCGATGCTAACGGTAAATGGAACATCATGCTCAAATCAATGGCTTATGGTGGACCTTACGACCTCACTGTGAAGGGGAAAAAGAATACAATTGTGTTGGGCAATATCCTAATTGGTGATGTTTGGCTTGCCAGTGGGCAATCGAATATGGAATTTAAGGTGAAAAATGCGAATAATGCAACCTCTGAAATTGCTGAAAGTAATTATCCCCAAATCAGGTCGTTTAATGTGGTGAAAACAATTCAGATGACCCCGCAGTCGGATCTTGACGGTCAATGGACAGTTTGTTCACCTTCGACAGTTGGTGACTATTCAGCTGTAGCCTATTTCTTTGCACGCAAATTATATCAGGAAACCAAAATACCTATCGGCATCATACATTCATCGTGGGGAGGAACGGACATAGAGACATGGACAAGTCCCGAAGCCTTTGCTGCATTGCCAACATTATTCAATGAGCGATATGCAGATAACGTAAAGGTTGATAATCCCGAAGCCTTTATGAAGGAAAATGAAAAGAAGAAAAACGATTTTCTGCGAACTTTGAAGAATGATCCGGCATTGAAACAAGAATGGTTTAAACCTTCGACAAATATTACTGATTGGAGTTCGTTCAAATCGCCCGGTCTCTGGTCCGGTAATTTAGCACAGATAGATGGAATTCTTTGGCAACGGATCGATGTTGTGTTGCCGGATGATGTTGCCGGAAAATCGGGAAGAATAGAATTAGGAGCGATTGATGACAATGATATCACTTGGATCAATGGTATTAAAGTCGGAGAAACCGTTGGATATAATGTTTCGAGAAGTTATGATGTACCCGCAAATGTGCTTAAAGCAGGAAAAAACACGATAGTTGTGCGTGTTGAAGATACCGGTGGCGGTGGTGGATTGACCAGCACTGACGAAAATGTCTTTATCTCAGTAGATGGTAAAAAGTATTCGTTGTCAGGTAATTGGAGGTATAAGATCTCTGTTTCTAATGAGCTTTCAGGATATGTGAATTTTTCACCAAATTACAGTCCGTCTTTGCTCTATAACGGCATGATCAATCCGATTATACCGTATATCATCAAAGGAGCGATTTGGTATCAGGGTGAAAACAATGCTCTTGCTGCATATAATTATAGAACGTTGTTTCCCAATCTGGTCAAAGACTGGCGGACGAAATGGGGATATGAATTTCCATTCTATTGGGTGCAGTTGGCTAATTTTATGAAAATGGATAAAGAACCTGTTGAAAGCAATTGGGCAGAACTTCGTGAAGCGCAGACCATGACACTCGTGCTACCAAAAACGGGTCAGGCTGTTACAATAGACATCGGTGACGCTGATGATATACATCCCCGCAACAAACAGGACGTGGGATTGCGTTTGGCTCTGAATGCACTTCACAATGACTATGGAGCTGCAAATTTGGTTTATAGTAGTCCGACTTATAAGTCTGTGGAGTTCAGAGATGGCAGGGCTGTGGTTTCGTTCAATAATATAGGATCAGGTTTGAAGGTGCATAACAATTATGGTTATGTACAAGGATTTAGTATTGCCGGAGCCGACAAAAAATTTGTTTGGGCAAAAGCATATATAGATGGTGATAAAGTGGTTGTTTCGAGCGATAGAGTTCCCTCTCCGGTTGCTGTGCGCTACGATTGGGCAAATAATCCGGATGGAAATTTATTCAATGAAGAAGGTTTACCTGTTTGTCCTTTCCGTTCCGATTCGTGGAAAGGCATCACAGAGCGGTGAAATTACTTTTGATGGTAGAAAAAAAAAATACAGCAGTAAGATTTTTCTTACTGCTGTATTTTTGAATATTATCGATATTATACGTTGAATCGGAAGTGCATGATGTCTCCGTCTTGCACTATATATTCCTTACCTTCCACATTCATTTTTCCTGCTTCTTTGCAGGCCGATTCTGATCCTAATGAGATGAAGTCATCATATTTGATCACTTCTGCACGGATAAAACCTTTTTCAAAGTCGGTGTGAATGACCCCTGCACACTGTGGAGCTTTTGCTCCTGCCGGAAATGTCCATGCACGCACTTCCTGCACGCCTGCCGTGAAATATGTGTGCAGGCCTAAAAGATGATAGGCTGCTTTGATGAGACGGGCAACACCCGACTCTTCAAGTCCAATTTCTGACAGAAACATTTCGCGTTCGTCGTAAGACTCAAATTCGGCGATTTCGGACTCTATTTTTGCAGCAACAATCAAAATCTCGGCATCTTCTCCCTCGATAGATTTGCGTACTTGTTCTACGTATCCATTGCCTTTCACGGCGCTTGCTTCATCTACATTGCAAACATAAAGAACTGGCTTGTATGTGAGCAAATAAAGCTCTTTGGCTATCTTCTGATCTTCTTTGCTATCTTCAAATTTCACCGTACGAGCCGATTTTCCTTGTTCCAAGGCAGCTTTGAATTGCAACAGAACTTCATAGGCTCGTTTTGCATCCTTGTCTCCTCCTGTTTTGGCTTGTTTCTCTACTTTTTGGATGCGTGAAGTCACTGTTTCCAGATCTTTCAATTGCAATTCGATGTCAATAATTTCCTTGTCACGAATGGGATTCACACTTCCATCAACGTGGGTGATATTGTCATCGTCAAAGCAACGCAGCACATGGATTATGGCATCAGTTTCACGGATATTGGCAAGAAACTTATTGCCTAATCCTTCGCCTTTGCTCGCGCCTTTTACCAATCCGGCAATATCTACTATCTCTACGGTGGTAGGTACAATGCGTTGAGGTTTCACCAACTCTGCCAGCTTGTTGAGCCGTTCGTCCGGAACGGTTATTACTCCAACATTTGGTTCTATTGTGCAAAAAGGAAAGTTAGCCGATTGGGCTTTTGCATTTGATAAGCAATTGAAAAGAGTTGATTTTCCGACATTCGGAAGCCCAACAATACCACACTGTAAAGCCATTATTTTATTTTAATTTGTTCGTTATCAATAAAATGATTAAAGCAAGAAACTCAACAGGTAACAAACAGATGACAAAATCAGAATGCACAATCTGTTGATGCTGATTTTCAAGCATGCAAAGGTAATGAAAAATCGCATAAACTGAACTATATGACCATCAGGTAAACAGAGACACTATCCAATCTTTTATCGTAATAACTTTTGTTATGCTTCAATATGGGTATTCTTGATATTGGCCTCTTTGTGATTATACTGCTCTTTATTTATAAAACAAGGATAACCGATACTCTCAGTGAACTGTGGCGAAAAATGTATTTATTCACAAAATATCACCTCTAAATCTTATTCTGTAGTGTTTTAGAACTGGATTTTTGCTCTGTGATATATTATTATCGGTGTTAAAATGTCGTATATTTGCCATTGTATTTGCTGTTTTAATGCATATTTCGTTTTTTAACCTACCAATTAGATATTAATTTACATATTTGAGTTATTAACTAAATTTCAAATTTTATGACTAGAAAATTTCTACTATTATTCATTAGTTTGGCTCTTTGCCTCCTAGGCAAGGCTGATCCGATTAATGTAAGTGTTTCTACTCCCGGAGGACTGAAAGAGGTCTTGGAGGCAGGGTACACCTTAGCAAATATCGAAGATCTGACTGTGACAGGTACGATTGATGCCCGAGACTTTGCTACCTTGAGAACCTTGGCTAAGTTGAAAAAGTTGGATATTAGTGGTGTCACTATCGCTGCTTTTACCGGAACAGGGGGTACATCTCCACTTACAACTTCCGTGTCCTATGCAGCGAATGCGATTCCTTTGAATGGTCTTTACACAATGCAAGGTCTTAGTGCTGTGGGATTGGATAGTTTGAAATCTGTTAAATTACCCACTACTATCGTTTCAATTGGATCCAATGCTTTTTCTTTGGCAAAATCATTGGAATCTGTAGATTTTGGAGTTTCTTCTCAACTCGACACTATCGGAACCAATGCGTTTATGAGTTGTGCTAGTCTTACAACATTATCTTTACCTGCCGGAGTTAGATCTCTGAGTACAGGTACATTTACTAACTGTACGGGACTAACATCTATCACAATACCTGACGGAGTTACAGTTTTGCCAGGTTCTTTGTTCTATGGTTGTACAAATTTAAGTTCTGTGTCGTTTTCAGCTACTTCAAATTTAACAACTATATCCAATGGCGCTTTTTCAAGTCTGGATAAATTAAAAAAAGTGACCATACCGAAAACGGTAACGTCTGTTGGAGCAACTGCGTTTTCTAAGTTTTACGGAGATTCGATCTTGGTAGAAGCCGGAAACACTGTCTATGCAAGTATTGGTGGAGTTTTGGCAAAAGCTGCACTTGATACAATTGTTGTTGCTCCTGTTCATATCAAATCATTTACGATACCAGCTACTGTTACAGCTCTTGGAAGAGAGGCTTTCAGATATTGTGATTCGCTGAAAACCATATCCATTCCGTCTAGCGTGACATCATTGGGTCAGTATGCTCTTGCTAACTGTCCAAGTTTGACTAATATAACACTGGAAGGAACACCGTCTATTAGTAGTATCAGTGATTATGCTTTCTATCAATCGCCAATCACCAGTTTTACTATTCCTGCGGGCGTTACCAGCATTGGCAACTATGCTTTTTCTGGAACAGCTATTACTTCTATAACAATTCCTGCAACAGTTACCAGCTTGGGTACTTATCTCTTTGCATCTTGTAGCAATCTGGTTACGGCAAATCTTTCAGCTCTGAGCCTGACTGTTTTACCATCCAGAACATTTAATATATGTCCCAGCTTGACGTCAGTGAGTTTACCCGCGGGATTGACAACAATTTCGGATTATTCTCTTTATAGTTGTAAAGCCCTTAAGACAGTGACACTTCCTGCTACTGTTACAGCTATTGGCAATTATGCTTTTGCTTATTCCGGCTTTGAAACAATAAACCTTCCGGAAGGATTACTCACTATCGGTAATTATACTTTTGATGATCTGCGATTAGGTTCAGTATCTATTCCTGCATCAGTTACTAGCATCGGAACCAGAGCATTTAATAGGGTGACAGGTCTGATTTCCGTGAGTACAAACAACCAAAATTATTCCAGTTTTGATGGAGCCTTGTATAATAAAGCTCAAACAACGTTGTTGGAGGCTCCAACAGCTCTTGTTGGCAGATATACAATACCAAAAACTGTAACATCTATAGATCAATATGCTTTTTATAACGATAGTTTATTGACTTCTGTAGAATTTCCGGCAGGACTAGCTGGCATTGGTAACAATGCATTCTGGAATTGTAATTTATTAAAGAAATTAGTTGTTAAAAACCCTACACCAATCGTGTTCACAAGTGGAAATAGTCCATTTTATGGTCTGCCTACCACTCTTTCAGTTTTGGTTCCGGCCGCTTCAGTTGACGCCTACAAAGCTGCTTTGAAATGGAAAGATTTTGCTTCTATCAAAGGAGAGGACTTGTTTTATGACTTGGGATGGGGATATCCAAACAGAGTTTCTCCTAATGGTCAATATGTCACAGGAAGTGGTGCTTTCTTATGGAAACTGGGCGATGAGGCTGTTACATATCCTGCAGGTGGTGCAGGTGGAGAGTCGGTGACAAACGATGGCTTTATTGTAGGAACCTTTGCTGATTCAACTTATATGGTCAACGGTTCACCATTAGAAAATGGAGGAATATACAAAAACGGAAAATGGATTAGCTTAGGATTGGGCCGCTTTGGAACAACTACAACTTCTTCAGAAGCCGGAAGCCGGCCAAGTGCCGTATCTGCCGATGGAAAAATGGTAGCAGGTATGTCTTACCAACTAGCTAGTTTCTCCAATGTTGTGCCATTTGTATGGAAAGAAGATGCTTCAGGTAAATTTTCAACAGATACACTGACTTACGTCTATCCCTACGGCGGACAAGGAGCTAGAATATGGGATGTGTCTGATGATGGTTCAATTGCTTGCGGATGGACCGTTTACCCTGAAACAAGTGGTGGTAGACGTGCTATTGTTTGGAAATCGCCAACAGAATATAAAATACTCGATTCTACATATTACTCAGAAGCTCGTGATGTGAGTCCTAACGGAAAATATGTTGCAACCAGTGCCGGAGGCAAGGCTGGTTTGTATGATGTTCAAAAAGACACATTAATTCTCTTTGGACCTTCTGGTGCGAGCCCTACAGGAGTTTCAAACGACGGATTGGTAGTTGGCTACAGACCTTCTACAACAGGACGTAAAGGTTTTGTATGGTCTGAAAAATTAGGTTATGTTGAACTTAAGGATTTTATAGATACTTATGCTGCTGATGTGGAACTTCCTGAATTTTTTCAATTCACTAATGATGAGGATGAAGAATTCTTTGACGTACCTATGCACATTTCAGGTGATGGCAAAGTGATTGTCGGATGGAGAGGCCAATCGGCAGTCTATCGTAAGGCATGGGTTTTGAGTTTGGCAAAACAGCTAGATTTGATGAACAGACCTTTAGGCCTGACTGCAGCAGTGCCGGCAGAAACCAGAAATACGGTTAATCTGGCTTGGTCAGCACCTGAAGTGCCAAGCGGACATACATTGGATTTCTATAAGGTATATCGTGATGGTGTTGCTATTGCTACAATTGATGCGGATCAACCGACATACACCGACTCCAATGTTCCATCTGGTTATCCTATATATGCAATTGCTGCAATATATGATCTTACAAGTACTTCTTCAGTTGAATCTCCTAAATCAGATAATGTAACAGTTACTGTTGTAGATTCTTATCAATTGCCATTTGCAGAAGGTTTTGATACAGGTACTTTCGATACTAACTATTGGGCGTCTTCTCTAGGTTCTAACAATGGTTGGTTGTGCTACACAGGTGCAGGATATAACAATCCATTAGGATATGCAGCCACCTTTATTACTACAGGTAATCAGGAAAAATATTTGAGAGCATTGACCTCTAAACCTCTGGATGCCCGTGGACAAAATAAAGTGACAGCCTCATTCTTATATCAAATTGAACCGTTGAGTACTTTGGTTGGAGTGAAAGATACTGTCTATTTTGAAGTCAGCAATGATGCTGAAGGAACTTCATGGACAACTGTGAAACCATACGTATTGAATGCTGCTATAGCTTGGACTCCTCAAACTATTGACCTGACAGATTTGGTTAAGAACAAGATTTTCAGAACACGGTTTAGAGCAGCTTCCGGAGCTAACAGAACATACATTGTTTATTATTTGGATGAGTTCTCAATATCTATAGCTTCAGTGGAAACACCTAAGGAAGTGACTGCTGTTAAGAATGCAGATAATAGTCTTGTAAATGTAACATGGCAAGATCCATCCGGTTCTTATGGTTTAACATATGCCCGGTCAGAACAGGTTTATACTATTGGAAATGAGGGTGTACCTTTCATTGCAGCCAATAAATTCACTTCAACTGAACTTGCCAAGTATAAGGACAAGTATCTTACATCTATTTCTACTTATGTCTATGGAAAAAGTGCTAATGCTAATGTAGACACTAAGCTCAAACTGGCTGTCTTTGTTGGAGGAACCAGAGTAGTGACTCAAAATGTGGCTAGCTTCACAGAAAATGCATGGAACACATTTAAGCTGGATACTCCAGTGGCAATTCCTGCATCGGGAGATCTTACTTTTGGTATTGAAGTTGCTAACCATGATGTTATCTCTTATCCGATGATGACCGATAGCGGAACTGGCGTAGAAGGATTCGGCGACCTCTTCACCGAAGACAATGGCGTAACATGGCAAACCCTTACATCATGGAACTATCCTTATAACTGGTCTATCATTGGTAACGTAAGAGCCTCGGCTACTACCTCCTCAGAAAGAACAAATGATATCATTGGTTATGAATTGTACAGAGATGGTGTAAAAATCAATTCAAGTTTGCAATACGGACAAGCATTTGTAGACAGTACATTAACAGCCACTCAGACTGCTTGCTATTCCGTGAAGGCATTCTATCGTGTAGGTGGAATCTCTGATCTGTCTGCAGCAGGATGTGTAGTGCTTTCAGGCATAGATAATTCTGATCTGTCAAATGTTTCGGTTTATCCAAATCCTGCAACAGAATATATCTATATCAATGGAGAATTCACAGATGCAGCATTGTTTGATATGAATGGACGGAAAGTGATCGAAACTGCAATCAGTCCGATTACCGTATCTTCTCTTCCTGCCGGAGTGTATACAATTAAGATTGTGACCAAAGACGGCATCAAGATAGGTAAGAAAGTTATCGTCAAAAAATGATAGATTGTTGTAGGCTTCAATATAATATGATTGAGGTTTTACAATAACATACATTAGTTTATTTCAGAGGGCAATAAGATTTTTCTTATTGCCCTCTGTCTATATAGAAAATAATTTTCTTTGAAGGTTATCGTAAAGCAAATTTCTTGCCGAAACGTCTCCTGTTCTATTTGTGTATTATGGAACAGGCAGATGCATTTTAAGGTTTTCGATGTCAGAGAAATCATTTATTATCTCTTTTATTGATGACTGTGGTGCATCTCGTCTTGTGTTTCAATGGTCAACGTGTTAAGACTTTGTGCCAAATTAGCTAAAATTCCATCTTCAGTTGGGGCACTACCGTTTAATGGAGCATAGATTTCGAGACTCGATTTCAACATTTTACCCTCATACAAAGCTTTGATTTCATCTGCATTCATTGCTGAGCGGTGGAAAAACAAATTGCTGAAGTCTATGGATTTTGGAGTATCTTCAAAACTGTTTAGGTGAAAACGGATTGGAATCAGACTTTCTCCGAAAGTTGTGTTTTTCACCAAAACTCCATCAACATACAGATAGGTTTGTCCTAAAGCATAGTGGTGCGACAGGCTCACCTGATGCCATTCGCCATCGTTGAAGGCGGTGCTTGATATCAATTTATTCAAAATCGAATGTGTTTCATATACCAATTTTCCTTCATCATTTATTCTCAATAGTGAAGTAGAATTGTTGCTATTCGTGAATGAGGCTATAATACCTGTAGATGTGCTTCTAAAAGCAAATGACAAAGTGAACGAATGCACCACATTTTCAGGTGTCCATGTAATTTGTTTGACTTTGTTATTTTTTTTCAAAGTAATTGATGTATTTTTCGATCGAACAGGCTGAGGTTTACCGAGTGTTAAGGCATCAAACAAAGATGGGACAAAGACATAGAACATTTCTGCATGTCCAATGGTGTTGGGATGTGCATTATCGGCTTCATACGTTTTCACCCATTTTCCGTTGCCATCATCAATAGATCCGAGAAGGTTGACACTTGGTATATCCCATTCGTGGATTAGCATATTGAGCTTTTTCACATATTCGTAGTCTGTGGCATTAAAATCGGCTCTTGGATAGTTATTGCCTATAACCGGAATTTTTCCCGCTTCTCTTGCTTTGTTGATGAGAATCTGCATATTGTCTCGATAACTGTCAAAAGCAGCCTGTCCTTTTTCGTGGATTCCTTCATTGCCAAGTGACAATCCATAATATACATAACGGGTGCATTTTGTTAGCAGATCTGATTCCCAGCGGTTCAACACATCTGTCGTATTATTTCCGCCAATAGATATATTGACCGTATTCCATTCGTGTGCAGCACTTCGGGCAAGCCATTGAGCAAGTAGCTGAGCGTATCCTTTTCCCGTTTCGGCTCCTGTGCCACTAGGAACTGACGATCCCATTATGGCTAGTGAATATTCTCCTATGCCTTGGTTCGAGATTGTAATTTCTTTTGATGCAGATACAGTGATTAAGTCGTTGAAAGTGATGGTTGCCGTAACTGTCACTGTTCCATTTTGTTTTGGACTGAGTTTTCCGGTATTGGAGATCTGAGCAATTTCTTCATTGTCTACACTCCATGTTGCAGCAGGATAGAATGAATTGACAGGTGTTGCAATGATGCTCATTTGAGAATTTTGACCGCATGCGGTGATATTATTTCCAGTAACAGAAATTGAAGTGGTTCGCTCATGCAATTCAAGTTCTTCAACTTTCATTGCATTAGTGTTAGCTATATATGTTCCGTCGTCTTTGCCAAGGCCAAAGTACAATTTCTGGGTTAGAGTCTGCCCAAAAATTTGAAAACAAGAGCTGAAGAGCAAGAAAACAATGTATAAAGTTGTCTTTTTCATGGTATTTAATATAAAAATTTATAGTAACTGAATACCAAAGAAAGCAGCAATAAATTTATTATAAAACATATGATTTTAGGGAATTCCTAGAATGTCACGTAAATATACTAATTAGACTTAAAGTTGTACGATAAAGAGGTGATATATAAGTCTATATGTTTTCTTTAATATTCCATTACCATTTTTCTCGTCTGATTTTTAGATGTGCTTTCCTTCACGAAGACTATATAATATCTTTCAGACTCTTGGGGTAATCTATGTCCAGTATAGACTTGTATTCGGCGCAGAAAGAATTAAATATATTGTTCGCAATGCCAATCTTCCCGATCTTGTTAAGAGCCCTGCATTTAATTGATAATGCATATTCGTCCGTTTTATCATGGGCAAATATAATATCGGCTATCACTATCATCAGATCATTATTGTCACGCAATGACTCTTGTTTTGACAGTGTTACCATTTCGTCGATGATTGTATTTGAATATTCAGCTTTAAAGCTATCTAACCAAGGAGCCTGTGTAAAGGGCAAAAGAGGTTCGGTCAGCAGCTCCATAGGAAATTCATTCAAATCGCTTACTGATAGATTTTCCTTTTGTTTAAGATTTTTCAATAAACTGTAAACCTCCATATAGTCGCAATACACTTTATCTGAAAAAGTGATATTCCAGTAAGCATTTTGGCTGTCAATCTGTATACCGTCCAATGTTTCCATAAGACTTCTTAGTTTATGAATGTTTACCCTGCGGTTATTTTGTGCATTCTCTTCCGATTTATCAGGCCATAAAAATTCTCTCAGAGTCACGTTTGATATTCCTTTTTCGTTTTTTTGGTTGTAGAGAATGATCAGGGCAAGCAATTGTTTTAATATGGGAGTGAATTGTTTGGTTATGTTCTTACCCGTTTTGTCCCACACTTGGAATCCTCCTAAAAATAATATTGAAGATTGGTGGTGCTCTGTTTTTCGGGCAGAGTTGAATGCAAATACAGTTTTGCCGCCCGATTCTTCCGAGTTTTTTGTTTGAGTCGTTGCAGCTCCATTTTTAGCTTTTTTCCTTTTTTGAAAGAGAGTAATTGCACTGGCAATGACCATGCCGACGAATAGTATGATGAGCAAGTATACCCAATAACCATGTGTCCAGCTATCTTGTTCTCTTATATCTTCTTCTTTGAGTGGCGGATATGATAAGGAATATATTTTTATGATAGATTTATGATCTTGGATGAAAAGAACAACTGCATAAAGTTCAGATTCTGTTTTATTATAATATAATGTACAAAATGAACTTACATCATTAAATGTGAACGGAATGGAATCTGCATATACGACATTTGAACCGTCTTTGAGATTAAATGACCTGAGCAAGAGTGAGGTGTTGCTTTTATTGTTTGGGAAACAGAGAGCATAGAATAGCCCTGCATTTTTGTCTACGACAATATTATTGCTTACGACAAAATTAGAAACTGTATTGTTCAGAGTCCAAAGTTTCTTTGTGTGCAGAGTGTTGACATTTACCTCGTATAAGTCAGAATAATATTGAGTACCAAGTTCGTGCTTGCCTTTTATGTTACCATAACCTCCAAAAATGAGTTTTAAACTGTCGTTGATCCACCCTGATCCACTCAGATAGCGGGGAGGTATGCTTTCTTTGTAAGGAAGGCTCAGCCACGGGGCATTTTCTTTATTTTTGTATTGTAATAGATTTTTGTATTGTTAGTTGCCATATCCACACCAAATGTATAGAGCTGAATCTTTAGGTAAAATAAAGGAATTGTGTTGCGAAAAATTAGGATTCTTTAATTGCAGATCATTCATAGACCATTTATTAGTCAGAAAGTCGAAAATAGAGATCGTTGGAGAATCTAGATCGTAAGACCACAATTCTTTTGTATAAGGATTATAAATCAACTGATTATTCCTTTCCGTAAATGGTCTGCCGGCTTCGACAGGAATTGTATCAATCCGATTGCTTGTAAGATTTTATTTTAGTAACAATGTTCCTTGTGCAAAATAAACACTGTTCTCGGATTCATTATATGCGATTTGAGAAAATTCCGGTAATGAGAACTCTTTTTTGAAAGACCATTTCAAATGTCTGTCGATGTTCCATATCGGATTTGAAACTGTAGCCTTGAGATGATGCAGGCTGTCATATACAGTGTTTTCAAGGTGTTCACGCAAAGGCCAATAGGCTACAGGTTGATTGTCGGCATCAGAAATGCGGATGTTCCGGATCGACATCGGAGGCACATCCGAAGAGCTGAATTTTGTGTGTTTCGATCCTCCGAAATAGAAATAAAACTTACTGAGATCTTTGTACTTGCAATCTATTACCAGCTTTTCGTTGTTGAATTCAACTATTATTTTCTGTGAAGAAAACTTCAATTGTACGTGTACCCATTTATCCCAATGATAGTTATCTAAAGCTCTTTTTGGGAATGATTTGTAGATCGCATTTCCTTCCACAAAACTCAACATACGCTCATTCCCTGAAAAATTGGAGATGAGATCAAAGCTTGTGTTATCGTTTGCAATTATTCTGAATATATAGCCAAAGTTATACACTTCTTCTCTCAGCTTAATATCAAAGTCGAGAATGAATCCATTAGGTAAAAGAAATTCTTTGTTCAGATATAATGTAGTTCTGTCTTCTTGTTTCTCATTGTGGGACAAGAAAGTAATTCCTGTTGACCTATTTTCACACCAAATAGAGTTCAGTATAAAGAATGAAAATATTAATAAGAAATTTCTTTTCTGCATAACAATATTTGATATTTCAATATAAATATATGATAGCCATTCAACAAAGCTAAAAAAAAAATATCATATTATGTCAGAACCATAAATTACAAAAATGATTTGAAGATATATTCTGCTATTTAATGAAAAATTAATTGTACCAAGAGACAAAAATTGAGGACATCCCACTGATTTAACATTTTTATTTCCCGCGTTAATACAATATTAATGGAATAATTAATACTCAGGATATAAATTTGTGCAGAAAAGAGGAGTACCTCATATAGACAGTTCTCCCAACAATAAAGATTAAGATATAATAAAGAAATCTATTTTTTTACTTTGACCAAGATCTAATACAATATGAAAAAGACTTTCTTGTTTTTTCTCTTCGCCGGACTATCATTGACTATTTGCAAAGCAGAACAAAAATTGACTTCGGAATCAAAGTCCGCACCGGTTGATTATGTAAATATATTAATGGGCTCTGGGTCTACATACGAATTGTCTGCCGGAAATACGTATCCTGCAATAGCTTTACCATGGGGAATGAATTTTTGGACACCTCAAACAGGTTCTATGGGCAATGGCTGGAGTTACAAATATAGCGATACAAAGATAAGAGGTTTTAAACAAACACACCAACCCAGTCCTTGGATCAGAGACTACGGGCAATTCGCCATTATGCCGGTTGTTGGTGCGAAAAAAATAAATCAAGACGAGAGGGCAAGTTGGTTTTCCCATAAATCTGAGACCGCAACACCTTATTATTATAAAGTCTACTTGGCAGACTATGATGTTACGACCGAAATGACACCGACAGAACGTTCTGCATATTTCCGTTTCACATTTCCTGAGTCAGATAGTGCATACATTGTTATTGATGCTTTCGATAATGGTTCTTTTGTAAAGGTCAATAAAGAAAATAACACCATAGAAGGTTATACAACTAAAAATAGTGGCGGAGTGCCGGATAATTTTAAAAACTATTTTGTGATAAAATTCAATAAACCATTGGCTTCGGCCGAAGTTTGGAATGATTATAAAATTGTTGCCGGAAAAAATGAAATAAATTCAAATCATGTAGGAGCAATAATCGGTTTCAAAACAAAGAGAGGAGAATTGGTTGAAGCCCAAATAAGTTCATCTTTTATCAGTACGGATCAGGCTTACAAGAATCTCCAGGAGATAGGCAAAAGAGGTTTCGATCAGATCAAAGACGAGGCCTACAATACATGGAATAGGATATTATCTAAAATAGAAGTAGATGGTGGCACAGACGATCAATACCGTACATTCTATTCATGTTTGTACAGATCTTTGCTCTTTCCACGCAAATTTTATGAATATGATGTTGATGGAGCTGTTGTACATTATAGTCCCTACAATGGAAAAGTGCTTCCGGGATATATGTATACCGATACTGGTTTTTGGGACACATTCCGGGCATTGTTTCCATTCCTTAATTTGATGTTTCCGTCTGTGAACACCGAAATTCAGGAAGGTTTGCTGAATACATATAAAGAGAGTGGATTTCTTCCGGAATGGGCAAGTCCCGGACACCGCGATTGCATGATTGGTAACAATTCGGCATCAGTGGTAACAGATGCTTATATTAAAGGTGCAAAGGTGAAAAAAGAAGATATCGAAACATTATATCAGGCAATGGTACATGGGGCGAATAATGTTGATTCCAAGATTTCTTCGACCGGACGTTTGGGTTACCAATATTACAATGAACTGGGTTATGTGCCTTATAATGTGGGCATAAATGAAAATGCTGCCCGCACACTCGAATATGCTTATGATGATTGGTGCATTATGCAACTGGGTCGAAAATTGGGAAAACCTCAAAAAGAAATAGATGTATATGCCAAACGCAGCCTCAATTATAGAAATCTGTTCGACAAAGAAAGTAAATTGATGCGGGGCAAGAACAAGGATGGTGCATTCCAGACTCCCTTCAATCCTTATAAATGGGGTGATGCTTTTACTGAAGGCAATAGCTGGCACTATACATGGAGTGTGTTCCATGATACACAAGGTTTGATTGATTTGATGGGTGGAAAAGACAATTTTGTGCAGATGTTGGATTCGGTGTTTGTTGTTCCCCCAATATTCGATGACAGCTATTATGGTCAGGTGATACACGAAATACGTGAAATGCAGGTCATGAATATGGGTAATTATGCACATGGAAATCAACCCATTCAGCATATGATCTATCTATACAACTATGCCAGTGCTCCATGGAAAGCTCAATATTGGTTGCGTGAAGTGATGGACAAATTGTATGCTCCCACTCCGGATGGTTATTGCGGAGATGAAGATAATGGACAAACATCTGTCTGGTACGTGTTTTCGGCATTAGGGTTCTATCCGGTGTGTCCCGGATCGGAACAATATGTACTTGGCTCCCCGCTATTTAAGAAAGCAATATTGAGCCTCGAAAATGGGAAAAAAATAGAGATAACTGCCACAAGCAACGATAGAAAGAACCGTTATGTGAAAAAATTGACCATTAATGGAAAAGAATATAAACATAATTGGATCAACCATCCGGATCTGCTGAATGGCATGACAATGAAATATGAGATGGATTCCGTTCCCAATAAACAAAGAGGAATAGCTAAAGAAGACTATCCTTATTCATTCAGTAATGAAAATAAATGAAAATAATAATCTGAAAGTGACCATGAAAGTAAAAAATTGTATTCTTTTCATCCTGCTTATTCCGGTGATACTGTTTTGTCAAACAGGTAAGCAAAATAGTGCTGTTTGGCATGACAATGTAAATAAATATGTTGACCCTTATATCGGAACAGGAGGGCATGGTCATACTTTTATGGGAGTAGCAGCTCCTTTCGGAGCAGTTCAGATAGGTCCCAATAATATAAACAAAGGTTGGGACTGGTGCTCGGGATACCATTATTCGGATTCTGTGCTGATCGGGTTTTCCCACCTTCACCTCAATGGAACAGGTTGTAGTGATACTGGAGATTTGCTCTTTATGCCTTATACCGGATCTACAAAAACAAATCAGGGAACTCAAGAAAATCCTACATCAGGGTATGGGTCACATTATTCACACGAAGATGAGGTGGTCGGAGTTGGCTACTATTCTGTTTTGCTGAAAGACCATAATGTGAAAGTGGAATTGACAGCATCGGATCGAGTGGCATTTCATAAATATACTTTTCTGAAAAATGACAAAGAAAAGCATGTGATGATAAATCTGAAAGATGCAAACGGAGACGATCAGGTTTTGGGTGCATATATGGAACAAGTTGATGATGTAACCATCAGAGGTTATCGTTTCTCTTCTGGATGGACAAAAAATCAGCAGATTTATTTTGTTGCTAAATTTTCTTCACCTGTTTCTCTTGCATTGTATGATGGAGATAAAAAAGTTAGTGGAAATAAGTTGAAAGGTTTGAATGTTAAAGGAAATGTTTCTTTCCCGAAAACGGTTTCGCAATTAAAAGTGAAGGTTGGTATTTCTCCTGTCAGCATGGAAAATGCCCAAGTAAACATAGACAAGGAGATTCCTGCATGGAATTTTGAAAAAATAGTGAAGCAGACAGAAGAGAAGTGGAACAAGGAATTGAACACGGTGCAAATTCAAAGCAACGATTCTGTTGCTAAGAGGATATTCTATTCCGGAATGTACCATGCTTTTATCCAGCCTATTATTTTCAATGATTTCAATAAAGACTACAGAGGAAGTGACAAGAAAGTATATAAGAATGTAAATTTCAACAATTATACAGTATTTTCTTTATGGGATACGTATCGTGCGGCACATCCGCTTTATACGATTGTTCAGCCGCAAAGAGTTGCCGATTTTGTAAACTCGATGATTGCAATAAACGATCAGCAGGGAATGCTCCCTGTTTGGCATCTCTATGGTGGCGACACATACGAAATGATCGGGATACAGTCTGTACCGGTTGTCGCAGATGCAATCTTGAAAAACTTTTCCGGCTTTGATTATGAAAAAGCATATCAGGCTATGAAAACATCTATGCTCAGTGATTATAAAGGTTTGAACTATTTGAAAACAAACGGATTTATACCCTCCGATCTGGAAAAAGAATCTGTAGCCAAAGGTTTGGAATATTCTATTGCAGATTGGAGCATAGCTCAAGTTGCAAAAAAACTGGGAAAAGATGATGATTACAAATTGTTCTCAAAAAGAGCCAAAAATTATCAATATTACTGGGATGATGAGACTCATTTTTTTCGTGGAAAAAATCAGAACGGAACATGGAGAGAGCCTTTCAGCCCATTTAGCTCTACCCATCGGAATGATGATTATTGCGAAGGCAATGGATATCAATATACATGGCTTGTGCCCCATGATGTGGAAGGATTGATATCGTTGTTTAAAAGTGAACAATCTTTCGTCAACAAACTGGACAGTTTATTTCAGATTAAAGAATCGCTCGGAGAAGAGGCTTCTCCGGATATTTCGGGAATGATTGGACAGTATGCTCATGGCAATGAACCGGGACATCATACCATTTATTTGTATGCTTTTGCTGGACAGCAATGGAAAACAGCACAAAGAGTGAGAGAGGTTTTGGACAACCTATATCACGATCAGCCGGACGGATTGGCCGGAAATGAAGACTGCGGTCAAATGTCCAGTTGGTATATATTCTCAACTCTGGGTTTTTATCCGGTGAATCCGGCAAATGGTTTATTCGTGTTCGGCAGTCCATATTTGTTTGATAAGGCAACGATTGCATTGCCCCAAAACAAAAAATTCGAGATCATAGCTCAGAATAACTCTAAGGATAATATGTACATACAGTCAGTAGAATTAAATGGGAAACCGTATACAAAGTCTTATATAATGTATGATGATATTATGAAAGGCGGCACTTTGAAGTTTATAATGGGAAATCGACCAAACTATGAATTTGGAAAAAATCAGCAAGATAGACCAAAATCAATTGTCGATTGATTAAAAAAAAGAATCATTCAATTAACAACTAAATTTTAATCTTATGAAAATGAAAAATTACAAAAAATCTTTGTTAACAAGTATGTTCGCTTGTTCTCTGTTCTTAAATGCTTTTGCTCAGACATCTCCGTTTGCCGGAGGTAGCGGAACAAAAAAAGATCCTTATTTGATCGAAACACCTCGTCAGTTCGATGCAATTCGTGACTATAGAGATAAAAATTTTAAACTGAATGCAGACCTTGACTTCACAGGATATTTGAGAGAAGACGGCGGAACTTGGTGGCCCGTTGGAGAATGGGGCAGCGGGGACAATGCTGCTGAACGTTTCAGTGGAACTTTTAATGGAAACGGACATAAAATAAAGAATCTTGTTGTAGAAAGAACAGCTTCCGACCTAAGTATTTTTGGTGTAACTGATGGTGCTCAGATTTCTAACCTTATTGTTGAAGGCTGTGAAATTACAGGTGAAGGCCGTTTAGGTGTATTGACAGGAGCTACATTCCGTACCGAGATAGATCAGGTTGCAGTGATCAATAGCAAATGTCTGAACACATTGTCCGATCATGGATCCAATGCCGGGGGCATTACCGGACCTCTGTTTGCCGGAAGCACAATTACAAATAGTTATTCGATAGGCGGAAAGGTTTTTGGAAAAGATGCAATAGGTGGAGTCTGCAGCCAGATTAATGACGGCAGCACGATTTCTAATTGCTATACAACTTGTGACGTAGAGGGAAATACAAATGTTGGAGGTATTACAGGAAACACCAATGGTGGTTATATATTGAATTCCGTAGCAATAAATACGGCAATCACCTGTCATGATGTGAATGATGGCCGCATAGCAGGCACTGTGAACGGTAGCAATCTTTTGTCCAATAATTATGCTTATAGATACACAACCGTGAATGGTGGAGTGAATGGAGAAATGGTGACAGATGTATCTGTTAATGCAAAAAACGGAGCAAATGCGACTGAAGATGAATTGACATCCGTATCTTTCTATGCCACCAATCTGACATGGGATATTGCGGCAGACAATTCAACTGTTTGGAAGGTTGATGCAACAATTTTCAAATATCCGGTACTATCTTGGCAAACTGAAGGACCTGGTTCCGGCATTGTCAATGTTGAAGAACAAAATGCAAATAAATATAAAGTTTTTGTAATTGGTAATTCTGTTGTCGTCAATAATCTACAGGCAAACGATGATGTATCTGTATATTCTCTTTCAGGCACACTTGTTGGCAGATCTAAAGCTATAAATTCTACAGAATCTATTCCGGTTACCAACAATGGATTATATGTTGTAAAAATAGCATCACAAGGACAATCTTATATTTTTAAAGCAATAAAGAGATAATTTCTATAGACTAAACCATCACTTATCTTATTCTATAATTAGATACGATAAATAGGTGATGGTTTTTACTTTTTTTGCTTCTTATGTAATCTAATTAACCTAACATTTAAATTCAAATAGAGGATGATGAATAATGTTGTTCTAAAATCATCTGTCAGAAAACAAGTACCTGTCACGTTCGGGATTCGCAGCTTTCTGACAGTTCTGATTATTTTTAGTTTCCAGATCGCAGCTTTTGCTCAAAATGGCAAACAAATATCCGGTTTTGTCAAAGACAAGAATGGCGAAAGCCTTATCGGAGTTGCAGTTTTGGTCAAAGGTGAAACAAGAGGAACTACAACGGATTTCGATGGAAAATACAATCTGACCGTGTCTGACAAAACAGTGTTGGTGTTTTCCTATCTGGGTTTTCAAACACAAGAAGTTACTGTCGGAGATAGAACGGTTTTGGACGTAATGATGCAAAGTGATAGCCAGTTGATAGATGAAGTTGTTGTTGTCGGTTATGGAACGCAACGCAAAGCAACCCTTACGGGAGCTGTGTCAACGGTGGGGACAAATGAAATTAACACAGCCACAGCATCGAACGTAAAAGACCTTTTGGCTGGCAAGCTTGCGGGTGTCAGAGTGCAGCAGCAAACCGGAGAACCCGGTTCTTATTCTTCCAAAATGGATATTCGCGGTTTAGGCTCTCCTCTCATTGTCATAGATGGTGTGATCAGGGATGAAGCTGCCTTTCAACGTCTCGAGCCTAATGAAATAGAAAGCGTAAGTGTCTTGAAAGATGCCTCGGCTGCTGTTTATGGTATGCGTGCAGCAAATGGAGCTGTGGTAGTTACCACTAAAAGAGGACAAAATGGCAAGACTAAGATTGAATATTCCGGAACTATCGGGTTTCAGAATCCGTCGGGTTTGCCCGATGTGCTGAATGCTTCGCAATATGTAGAATTGGTGCGTGAAGCCGATAAAAATATGGGGCGCGGCATTAATGCTACTTACACGGAAGCGGATCTGGCTCGTTTGAGTCAATCTGGAGGAACGGATTGGTATAGTCTTATGATCCGCGATGCAGCACTACAAACACATCACAACATATCGGCAAGCGGAAGCACCGACCGAGTGAACTATTTCTTGTCTTTCGGTTATTATGCCGAGGATGGAATATGGAAAAGCGGAGATTTAAATTATGAACGTTACAATCTGAGGTCTAATCTCGGATTCACTATAACAAAAGGTCTGAAAGCAGATGTGATCATCAATGCAACAACAGATGCCAAGAATCAACCTTATAAGGATACTTGGGAACAATTCAAATCTTTATGGCTACTCAAACCTGTGGACACTCCGTATGCTAACGATAATTCGGATTATCTAAACGATGTGCTCTATGGCTTGAACCCTTTGGCTACGACGAACGCAGACTTGTCAGGATATAAAAAGAGTGAAAATAAATTGTTCAATACATCATTTTCCCTAACCTATGATACACCTTTCCTAAAAGGACTGACAGCTAAGTTATTATATAGTTATGACTATCAAATGACTGAGAACAAGAATTTCCAGAAATCATATTCTTTATATAAATATGATGGTGCTTCGGATCTATACACAGCTTATCTATACAATAATCCGTCATCACTCTATCGACGGACGTGGAATCAGTCGCAAAATATGTTTCAGGCATCGCTCAACTATGAAACGTCTATAGACAAAAAACATAATATCAAGGGGCTTCTGTTGTTCGAGAAAAGCAGCCTGAAAAAAGATAATTTCTATGGATCGGCCAATTTTGATATGGATGCAGTGGACGAGTTATATGCCACATCGAAAGAAGATCAGGTGGTGTCGTCTGATATAAACAATATCTGGGAACAAAAAAATGCAGGACTCATTGGTCGTGTCAATTATGACTATCTGTCAAAATATCTTTTGGAACTTAGTTTCAGATATGATGGATCTTCCAAATTCGCAAAAGGATATCGTTGGGGATTTTTTCCTGCCATTTCGGGAGGATACAGAATCTCTGAAGAAAATTTCATGAAAGAAAACAATAGCCTCAGATTTATAACCAACCTGAAATTGAGAGCATCGTACGGTAGCATGGGAGACGACAGCTCCTCGACTTATCAATATCTGACCGGATATGAATATCCGGGAGCAAGTTATGTGTTTGGAGATAATGCTTATAGTGGACTGGCTTTCAAATCACTGGCTAACGAAAATTTATCGTGGTTCAAATCCAAAACATTGAATCTGGGAACAGACATTGAATTGTGGAATGGTTTGCTATCTTCTGAGATTGACTTTTTCTGGCGATATCGTTCAGGATTGTTTGCAACGAGGGATGCCCAGATTCCGGGAACATTCGGAGCATCTTTTCCTCAAGAAAATCTCGAAAAAGATTTGTATAAAGGCTTTGAGGTAACATTGACACACAGAAATAAAATTAATAATGTCAACTATTCGTTAAGTGGCAATTTTGCAATCACAAGGAGTATGTGGCGTTCGCGGATTGAGGGTGATTACAAGAATTCATACGATAGATGGAGAAATAGTTATCAGGGAAGATATAAGGATATGGGCTGGGCATATGGATCAGAAGGTCAGTTTGTTTCCATGCAGGATATTTGGAACTCTCCAATTCAGGATGGGCAAGGAGGTGCAACACAATTGCCCGGCGACTGGAAATATGAGGACTGGAATGGAGACGGCGTGATAGATGATAAAGATTACTATCCGAACACATACGAATATGCCGATGGAAGCAGCAATCCCAAAATGACCTTCGGGTCAACTATTACGGCCGAATGGAAAGGCTTTGACATAAATATCTTATTCCAAGGTGCAGCAGGATTCAATGTACGCTATCTTGAACAAATGCAATATCCATTGTGCTTCAGTGGAGGAGGTTTGGCCTATTTCTACGACCGTTGGCATCAGGATAACGATGGAAATTGGATTTCGGGAAGATGGCCTACCACTCGCGATGCAGGTTCATACGCAACAAATTATAAAAATGCATTGCAAACAACTTACAATGCCTCTTATCTGAGAATAAAGAGTGCGGAATTAGGTTATACCCTGCCTCAAAAACTGATCCAAAGATCGGGTCTGGAGAGCGTACGCTTTTCAGTGAGCGGATACAATCTGATCACATTCTCTAACCTTGACTTTGTGGATCCGGAGCATCCTGACGGGTCTTATGGATACCTCTATCCAATCATGAGAAACTTCAACTTTGGAGTCAATGTTGTATTCTAAATATCAAATAATTATGAAGATAAAATATATAATATTATTATTGCTGACAGTTGGCTTTTTCGGGTCTTGCGAACTGGATGTCAATCCTAAAAATATTGTTCAGGATGAGTTGGTTTTTTCTTCCGAATCGGGAATCAGGGCTTATTTTGTCACTCTCTATTCAGACTTGCCTGTCGAAGATTTTAAATTTGGAAAAAATGGATTCAATGCCAGCGGAAATCAGACCTATCTGGCTTTTGTTTCCGGCGAAGCCATCGCTAAAGATGATATCAGTAATATCGGAGATGGAACTTGGTGGGGAGCTTGGGATTATGGACGTATCCGCAGAGTGAATTATTTTATTCAGACTTTACCGAAATATAAAGATAAATATTCCGAAGATAAATATAATGCATGGATGGGCGAAGCCTATTTTATTCGAGCCTATTGCTATTTCTCGATGGTGAAACGATATGGAGGTGTGCCCATCTTGAAGGAACCACAGGTGTGGACGGGAGATGTGAATGCCCTGAAAGTTCCTCGTAATACCGAGAAAGACTGCTACGATTTCATTGCCGAAGATTTAGATTTGGCTGCCGATTTGATGGAAAAGGGCAAAACAATACTTTCTGATGCATCATATTCAGGACGGGCAAATGAATTTATCGCTTATGCCTTGAAATCGAGAGCTATGCTGTATGCAGGAAGCATTGCTCGCTATGGCTCGGTGAATTTGAATGGCTTGGTGGGAATTGAATCACAATATGCCGACCATTATTTTACGTTGGCTTTTGAAGCTGCTGAAAAAGTTGTGAGTTCGGGCAAATACAGCCTTTACAGGGGCAATACCAACAAAGAGAAGAATTTTACTGAACTGTTTTTGGCAGATAACAGCAGTGAAAATATTTTTGTGAAAAGCTACAAGCTCAATGTCAATGCTCATAGTTGGGATATATATTGTGTGCCTTATCAATATAGGGGAACAGGCTACTCTTCGAGCATAAATCCGACTTTGGATCTGGCTGAGTTGTTTGAATATCAGGATGGATCGGGTGTGAATATTACACAGAAAGCACAAACCATGCGGTTTGATAAACCAACTGATATTTTTTCAGGATTGGATGCTCGGTTTGGAGGCAGCATCATTTATCCGAATTCAACATTTAAGGGAACGACCTGCACTCTGCAAAAAGGTCTGATCGTAGAAGACGGTTCTAAGAAAGAAAGTGCAAACAGCGATACCGTGACCTATAGGGCACAGAATGGTAAAACCTATCGGGTTGTAGGTGAAAGTGGTGTGGGCAAATATTCAGGAAATATGACGGGTTTTGTGATCCGCAAATATTTGAATGAAAGCCAAACTGAAATGAGAGAGAACTATTCTACACAACATTGGATAGATTTCCGGTTGGCTGAGATTTACTTGAATGGAGCAGAAGCTGCTGCGGAGCTCAACAATGCAACGGATCAAAGTGAAGCTTTGGTCTGGATGAACGACCTGAGAGACAGAGCAGGACTCAAAAACTGGAGCAGTTCGGAGTTGACTATAGACAATGTCCGCAAAGAAAGAAGAGTTGAACTTGCTTTTGAAAATCACGCATATTGGGATTTGAGAAGGTGGCATATAGCCGATAAAATATTTGAAACTACCCGTTTGAGGTCTTTATTTCTGTATCAGGATGTGAGAGACGACAAATATGTTTTTGAAGTGGGATATCCCAACAGTTATTATTATACATTTGATGTGAAGATGTACTATGAAAAAATACCTGATTCCGAAATATCAAAGAATGGATTGTTGGTACAAAACCCTTATTATAACTAAAAAAACAAGAAGAAAATGAAGAAAATATTTTATATATTCGGGTTAAGCGCACTAATATTCACTTCTTGTGACTATTTTGAGCATGACAATTATGATGCACCTGATGCCACATTGAAAGGTGTTGTGAAAGATGCGAAAACTAATGATAATTTATCGACAGAGATCGCAGCGAGCTTTAAGATAGAATATTATGAGCTGAGCTGGGAAGAAGCAGGACACAGCAACACCGAAGCCCAGATTTTTTGGAACAAAGAAGATGGTATGTTCAACAATACTAAAATATTTAGTGGAAAGTATCGCATAACTTTGAAGGAGGGAGCTTTCTATGCACCTGAATCGCAGATAGTACAGTTGCAGAGCAATAAGACAACCGAACTCAATTTTTCAGTAGTACCTTATGCAAGGGTGCAGATTGACGATATCCAGTTGAACGGAACTGCAGATAATAACAATCTGGTGATTAAGTATACAGTGCAAGATACAGAATCGGAAATCAATACGGAAACAACCGACGAAGATTTGTATACATTGAGCGAGGCTCGCGTTTTCATATCGAGCAAATCTCCCAATGTGGGAGTGAACAATAATGAGACGAAATATACGCTGAATGCAAAAAAGAATGTCTCCAACTATACGCCGGGCACCGCTAAATCATATACTGAAACCAATGTAAAGAACTTGCCTGCCGGAACATGGTGGATACGCATCGGTGTCAGAACCGACAATCCTCAGAAGAGATACAATTTTACGCCGGTTAAGGAAATCACTGTTTCTTGATTGCCATTTTATAATTGATTAAAGAAAAGGATGAAAATAAAATTCGCAATAGCACTATTTTTTATCACATTGGTTCCGTCTGCAACAGTCTGTGCCAATGTGGTAAAGATGGTTCAGGAGAAGTCCGATGAACCGTCTAATCAAGCACTAGTGATTCCTATGGAATCTTCCTCAGTTTCAGTTTTGTATGATCCGTCAGACAAAGCTTATTTTTCAGGCGATGGAATTAAGGGTACATCAGATGGACTGATTATGGACCTCGGAAATATAGATTTTGGCGATAAGCTTTATAATAAAATCTGGATTGAAATGTCCAATATGGCAAACGAAAGCGATTCTGCTAAATTTCAGTTTTATATTGATGGAGAACTAATCTTGCCCGATCTTTCGTTGGATATTCCTGTCAATGAACCTGTTATTTCCTACGAAAGTTCAAAGTCTCCCCAAAGTGGAATGTTTTTTAAAAATGCACAGTCCGGCATCGTTACAGTCTTTGATGTACGCAAAGATGAAAGTCTGGCAAAACTTTCTTCGATGGTGATGCAAGGTATAATCAATCAGCAAACTGCACAGGTGTATCTTTACGTTGAAGGACATCATATCACGCAGCTGGCAGAAACCGGCTTGCAAATAAATCTGGAAGAGAGATTGAGCAATGATAAATATGGAGCTTTAGGGGCAATGGTCAATAAGTATGGAGATTTGTTTAATAAACTTGTCGTTTGGGACGAAAACAAAGAGTGGACTTGGTGTCTGGCTCAGATGATTTCTGCACAACAGGGTGGAATTCCTGTGACGGAAGACATAAAAAACTATATAGTGAACGACCTTGGATGGACAAAAGATGTGTATGATATCCGAAATTTGTGGACAAATAAACTTGATGCTTATCAGTGGGCGATAGATAATCTGGCAGCAAACTGTCATCCGAATATTGGTTTTTCTGCAGGTTTGCGTAACGATTATGTTTCTGCTCCATGGAAAATATATGATTATGCGGCAGCGACAAAAGGCTTTGTCTTTTATCTGAGCGAAAAAAATTCGGACGAAGCCCAGATGATTGAAAAAATCTGTCAGAAGATGAATTATCAACCGGGAGCTTCTATCATGGGATATGGAGCAAGTGATGATGGAGATGGCCTGAATTCTATTATAAATAAATATAATGCGGGATTTATCGTGAGCGACTATTATGCCAACGGTAGTTTCTGGTGTTCATTCCCATCCAAGTCATTTAATCAGCGCAAAGGCAAACCCATTGATGCAAAAGCAGGAAAAGTCTATGTGAGTTTCATTTGGAGTGATGGTGATAACATACAGTTCGATGCAAACAAACTGTACCTGATGTTTAAGAATGCAACAGGCAGAGGTGAAATACCTGTCGGGGTTACTCTTGCACCGGGATTGCAGGAAATCAATCCATTCTTGCTGGAATATTTTTATAAGAACCTGACTCCGAATGACGAACTGATGGCAGGACCTTCCGGTTTTCAGTTCATTTATGGTGATTCATACAATTCCTCAACATACAATACATGGCTCGGAATGAATAAGGAATGGATAGAAACAGCCGGATTCAATACGGCCTGCCTGTGGAACACGACCGGAAATGCTTTTGACGAATATATGAGAACCTGCAACTTGCAAGGAATATTTGACGGATGGAGCACCGCAAACAATAAATATATTAATAATGTGGTTGCCGTCAATCAGGGAACTCATTGCTTCAATGAAGGCGATGTATACAATGATCTGGTCAAGGCAAAACCGGATGCCAATAAACCTATTTTCAGAAATTTATATCTCATTGCGGCCAACTATGGTGGTGATGATGGTTATCAGAAACTGAAAAGAGAATTGCTGAAGCTGGAAAATGATTATCCCGACAGATATGTATACCTTTTGCCGATGGATTTGTGTGCCACGCTAAAAAAATACATAGATGAAAATGGAGGCAGCTATAATTAAGAACAAATCTTTATGAGAATGAATAAGGTATTATTATCATTAGTTACATTATTTTCTATTGTAGTCACTTTGCAAGCAGAAGATTTAGACATACCGATGAGCAATCTGTCAGGTATCGCTCTCAATATCAATGTTAAGATAGAAAATGTCGGTACTGATGGTGCAAAATATGATAGAACGACACAGTCTATTATCAATACTAGCAATGGCACAATTATCAGTATCTCAAAAGTTGATTTTGGAAGTGGACGATACGGTAGTTATAGCTATTTGTATGTGGAATACACAAACCCTGAGGAGGTGACAGACGATGCTTTCTTTGATGTCTATCTGGACAATGGTACGACCTTGGTTGCATCCATTCCTGTAGAGAAAACGCTGGAAGGAGAGTATGTGAAAAGTTCGTCTACAATGCAGGTCTGTATGAACAACCAGCGCAATATTTATGTAAAATGGCGCAATCATGCGGCCGATTTGAAGACTTTCGGAGCATACGAAAGAAAGCCCTTGGTGGAAGTCAGTGCCGTGAAAACCGGATCGCCGCTCGTATATAAATTTTCATCAGCTACGTTTGATGCAATAGAAGGTGTCCATAATCTGAAAATGATGTGGGTGAAACAGTCAGCTAACGTTTCGGCCATCTATTTTGATAATACGGCTTACAATTCGATAGAACCCGAAACAGAGAATCCATCATATTCGATCAGAACAATGAATCGCGTTTTGTTCATCACTTCAACTGAGCCTTTAAAACAGGTTGAGGTATATTCAATTGATGGTAAATTGCTATTTAACAGTTCGCAAAAGGGTAATTCGTTCGAGATACCGCTTCAAAATTTGATTTCAATTTTAAAAATAACAGATTCATCAGGAAATAAAAGTATCAGGAGAATCATATGTAATTGATAAATGTTAATTTGATAGTTCCGAATTTGGTGATATTAAAAGTCTGCCAAATTCGGAATTTTTTTTTATATTGTTGCGTAGCTTACTTTGGACAGTGAATCCATGAAGTATTTTTCCCCGTCTTTACAATTCTTCATCTGGATACCCTTTTTCAAGGGCAATAATGGAAATATCTGGTGAAGATTCAAAATGCTGTTTTACACCAACTAAATCTAAAATTACACTATATAAGTCTAAAATTCCCCCGTTCGATTTTTTTCATATAACTAATTTTACCTTCACAAAAAGTTAACCTGTATCAGATTTTCTAAAAAACACTTATTTATTAAAAAATACCATGAAAAAAATTTTCTTATTAATTGGATTTACTATGCTGGTCGTTGCTCAGATGTGGGCACAATCGGTCAATATCACCGAATCTGCCGGCTGGCTTGAATCTGCATTCGTTAAATGGTCACCAGTTGAAGGTGCAGAAAGTTATAATGTATATTATAGTGGAGAGGGTGTGACCAATCAAAAAATAAATGATCAACTTATCCGCAGTTACGGTACATATTTTCGTGCCGATATTTTGGGCTTAAAAGCAGGCACATATACAATAAAAGTAGCTCCAGTGTTGGCCGGAACAGAAGGTGCAGCTACAACAACAGCTTCCTTGACTGTTTTGCCCTACGATCGCACGGGTTTTGCTTTTGCTAACGGACGAGTTCCGGGAGCATACAAAGCAGATGGAACGCCAAAGGCAAATGCTGTGATCATATATGTAACAGAAAAGACAAAGAACACTGTTTCGCTGGATGTGGTAACTTCTTCAAAACTTGCAACAACTAATTTTACAGGACTCCAAAGCATCCTCTTGGGCTACAAGAAAGGATATGACACTCGTCCGCTCATAGTTCGTCTGGTAGGGCAAATCACAGATTTGTCCAATATGGACAAGGGTGATATTGTTGTTGAAAATAACAACAACGCATCTGTTTACATCACACTGGAAGGTGTTGGGCAAGACGCTGTGGCTGATGGTTGGGGAATCCGCCTGAAGAATGCTTCAAATATTGAAGTCCGCAATATAGCAGTGATGAATTGTAACAGTGACGAAGGAGATAATATAGGCTTGCAGCAAAGCAATGATTATGTTTGGGTGCACAACTGTGATTTCTTTTATGGAGATGCCGGAAGCGATGCTGATCAGGTTAAAGGTGACGGAGCTTTGGATTGTAAAAAATCAAATTATGTGACATTTTCCTATAATCACTTCTGGGATACCGGAAAATCAAATTTATTGGGTTTAAGTGGTGAAACGGACAAATTCTATATTACCTATCACCACAATTGGTATGACCATTCAGACAGCCGCCATCCACGTGTCCGTTTCTATTCGGCTCATGTTTACAATAATTATTATGATGGTGTGTCTAAATATGGTGTAGGATCAACAGAGGCGTCTTCTGTTTTTGTCGAAGGTAATTATTTTCGCAATTGTAAATACCCTATACTGACTTCTATGCAAGGTTCTGATGTGTGGAATGAAGCTAAACAAGCAAATGATTATAAAGATATGCCTATTTTCTCAAAAGAAGACGGTGGCAGCATCAAAGCTTACAACAATTATATGGAAGGTCAGAAGCGTTTCATTGCTTATGGCGCAACAGGTGGCACTGGTTTTGATTCTACAAAAGATTTTGACGCGTATGTAGTTACAAGCCGAGACGAAACAGTACCCGCTACGGTAAAATCTGTTTATGGTTCGAATGTGTACAACAATTTCGACACCAATTCTTCCATCATGTATGCTTATACACCGGATAGTCCAACGGATGCAAAAGGAAATGTGATGACCTATGCCGGACGAGTTTCGGGCGGTGATTTCAAATGGACATTCAATAATGCGGTGGATGATGCTTCGTCTGAAGTAAATGCGGCATTGAAGTCTGCTCTTACAAATTACAAAACAAGCTTAGTCTCTATTCAGGGAGAAGGTGGCGGCAGTTCCAATCCGTTGGTGACCATAACTACCACAGCAGGCAACAAAGATCAGACCGTGACATTAGGATCGGCTATCAGCCCAGTTGAGTTCACCGCAGGAGGAAATGCAATCAGTATTTCTGTTGAAGACTTGCCCGCAGGGGTTACAAGTTCCATCGGCTCAAATGGCCTTGTGCTTACTATCACCGGAACCCCGACAGCAGTTGGCAACTACACTTACACCGTATCATCGACAGATGGTACAAGCAGTACCGTTCTTGAAGGTGTTATCACAGTAGAAGATGCCGGAGGCAACACAAGCTCATGCACAAAAGAATATATTCAGGCAAAAGGTATCAACACAGACAATGCTTTCACTGTGGCAGGTAGTGCTTCGTCCAACGGTGGAACACAAAGCTATGAGGGCGTGTCTTTAAGTACCGGTCTGAAGATGGATAGTAAGGGTAGCATTGCATTCACAACAACCTCTAACGGAGCCACATTGATTGTCGGTGCAAACTCAAAATCGGCAGGTGGAACTTTAAAGCTGAATGGGGTGGAATCTATCACCAACCTTGGAACAACTTTCTCAGAAACAACACTCACATTAGGAGCAGCAGGTACGTATACCATTGCAAAAGGGACTAATGAAAGTTATGTTTATTATGTGGTTGTCAAAGAAGTTTGTTCAGGAACGAGCATTGAAAAATCAGAAAAGCCCGAATTGGTGTTGTATCCTAATCCAGTGTCGGATAATCTTTATATTGTTTCGGAAACAGAAGTTGAATCTGTAGAGGTTTATGATCTTTCTGGTGCGATTATAAAACGTATAAAAGGCAATGTTGAATCCGTAAATGTGAGTGATCTAACAGTAGGTAGTTATCTTGTTAATGTACACACAAAACAAGGTTCTCACAAGCAAATTATATTTAAAAAATAAGTGGCAATGTTGCTTTTGTAGCAATAGCACTAAAAAAAGAAACAGGAGCTATCACTTTCAAAAAGGGTAGCTCCTGTTTTTTATTTGATTGTCACCTTACGGCTTCCATCGTCCATCTCTTCAATGGCTACATTCACCACATCGTGAGGCAGGAGTGATTCTACCTTTTCGGGCCATTCTATGAAACAGATGCTGCCGCTGTAGAAATAATCTTCATAACCAAAATCGAATGCTTCTTCTACTTTGTTAATGCGGTAGAAATCGAAATGATAAATCAATTCGCCGGAGTTTGATCTGTATTCATTGATGATGGCAAAAGTTGGACTGTTTATGACATCTTCTACGCCGAGTTTTTCGCAGATGGCTTTTATGAATGTTGTTTTACCGGCTCCCATTTTGCCGTGAAAAGCAAAAACCGTGTTATCTCCCATTGCATTCACAAACTCAAGAGCAGCGTCCCCGATCGTTTCCAATGATTTTATTATAATATCTTTCATTACAACTTATTTAGGGTTTAGTGTTATTAATGGAACAACCATTTCTTCGAGCGAAATGCCTCCATGCTGAAACGTATCGTTGTAGTATGAGGCATAATAATTATAGTTGTTGGGATAGGCAAAGAAATCTTCGTTGTAAGCAAAGATGTATTTAGTGCTTATATTCGGGCTGGGCAGTCCAAACTTTTGGGGATCACGAACTTCATATACCTTTTTGAAGTCGTAGTTGAGATTTTTGCCCAATTTGTAGCGCAGATTGGTGTTTGTGGCCTTGTCTCCGATCACCTTTATAGGGTTCTTGACGCGGATAGTGCCATGGTCGGTGGTGAGGATTATCTTGTAGCCTTTTTCTGCTATTTTTTTGAATAGATCAATGGTGCTGGAGTGCCTGAACCATGAGCGAGTCAATGATCTGTATGCGGCCTCATCTGAAGCTAGTTCGCGGATCATTTTCGAATCTGTGCGGGCATGTGATAGCATATCCACAAAGTTGATGACAATTACATTCAACTGATTGACTATTAATGAATTTATATTCTGAATAAGTTTCTCTCCTTGTGTCGAAGTCAACACCTTATGATATGAGAAGCTGTATTTCTTTCTGAAACGCTCTATCTGAGTCTGTATGAGTGGTTCTTCATTGAGATTTTTGCTCTCCTCTTCGTCTTCGTCTATCCACAAATCAGGGAACATTTCTGCTATTTGCAGAGGCATTAACCCCGAAAAAATAGAGTTTCGGGCATATTGTGTTGCTGTGGGCAAAATGCTATAATAGAGATCTTCCTGAAAAATGAAATCGGGAGCGAGCAGGTCTTTGACCTCCATCCATTGGTCGAGCCGGAAGTTATCTATCAAAATAAAGAATATCTTTTCGTCATTGTCCAGATGTGGAAATACTTTCTTTTTGAATAAATCGGGACTCAGTAGAGGGCGATTTTCTGAACCTGTCACCCAAGATTCATAATTCTTTTTTACGAATTTGCAGAAAGAATTGTTAGCTTCCTGCTTTTGCATTTTCAGCATCTCGATCAGCGGATTTTGAGATGAGGTCAGTTCCATTTCCCAATAGACAATTTTTTTGTACACATCCATCCAATCTTCGGGTGTTTGTGCACCGCTTATCTGCATACTTATTTTATTGAACTCTTCCCTATAACCTTCTTGTGTGGCTTCGGTGACGATGTCGTCTTTGTGAAGGTTCTTTTTAATGGAAAGGAGTATCTGGTTGGGATTGACGGGCTTTATGAGGTAATCTGCAATTTTTTTGCCGATAGCATCGGTCATGATACCTTCGTCTTCGCTTTTGGTTATCATGATCACCGGGATGTTCGGGTTTATTTCTTTCAGGAGAGAGAGTGTCTCCAGACCGGTCAGACCAGGCATGTTTTCGTCCAGAAACACGAGGTCGAAAGGTTCATCATTGAAGCTGTCAACTGCATCACGACCACTGTTTACTGTGATTATTTCGTATCCTTTTTCATTCAGGAACAAAACATGCGGGCGAAGCAGATCTATTTCATCGTCGGCCCATAGTATGCGTTTCTTCTTCATATTGTTAAATGAGGGTTTTATTTTTTATCAAAAGTAGCGATTTATGCCATAACTAAACTTCTCTGAAATCATAAATTATTGTAATCATGTATCAGACATTACTTACTAACGTTCAAAAACAGTATTTTTGTATCCGCATTTTTGAAAAAAATTTAATGGGTTTAGAAAAAGGTCTTTTTAAAAGAACAGAGTTGCTGCTGGGCAATGACCGGATGCAGAAAATAGCGGCAGTGCGTGTCATCATATTTGGTGTAGGTGGTGTGGGCAGTTGGTGCGCCGAGAGTTTGGTGCGTTCAGGCATCAGAGACATCACGATTGTGGATTCGGATCGTGTGTGTGTGACCAATATTAATCGTCAATTGATGGCCACGACCAAAACAGTGGGAAAAGTGAAAGTTGAAGTACTCAAAGAACGTCTGCTAGACATAAATCCGAAGGCCGAAATCAATGCTTTGCAGATGATATACAGTAAGGAAACCTCTGCGTCATTCAATCTGGACAGCTATGATTATATTATAGATGCAATAGACAGCCTTGAGAATAAGATGCATCTGATTCAGACAGCTACAAAGACGAATGCTGTTTTCTTTTCTTCTATGGGAGCTGCCCTGAAAATGGATCCGTTGAAGATTCAGGTTGCCGAGTTTTGGAAAGTGAAAGGGTGTCCTCTTGGAGCTGCATTACGTCGCAAACTGAAAAAAGCAGAGAGACCTTCAAAAAAGTTTTTGTGTGTTTTCAGTGAGGAGGTTTTGGAAAATAAAGGCCAAAACTCATCGTGTGGAACAGAAAAATGCCTGTGTCCAAGAGCTGAAACCGGACCCGGTGATCCAAATCTCGTGAACCATGAATGGTGCAGCATGAAAGCTCAGATAAATGGAACATTGGCTCATACAACAGCGATATTCGGATTTACACTTGCCGGTTTGGTTATGCAAGATATTTGTAAAGCATAAGACTATTCGTTATATGAAAACAAGAGCGTCTGACCTCGATTAAGGAACAGACGCTCTTGTTTGGTATTAATGGCATATACTTTTATTTTACCACTTTGTCTATTACAGCTTTTGCCACTGATTCCATGATTGTGTATGCTTCTTTGTTGGGATGCACACCGTCTTTACTATATCCGGCTTTCATGGCTCCTTTATCGTCACGGAGTGACGAGTTATAATCAATATAAGCAAGTTTTTGTTCTTTGGCATAAACCTGTATTTCTTTGTTGAGAGCTTCTATTTTAGCTGTTGCATCGGTGATACTTTTGTTCCAACTGAATCCATCGGCAGGCAAAACCGAAGACAGAATTACTTTTATGTTGTTTGCTTTGGCTATTTCCACCATTGATTTGATGTTTCCGAGTGTGAATCCGGGGCTGTAATTACCTGTGTTTTCTGCAATATCGTTGGTTCCCACATTGATAACTACTGCTACAGGTTTCAATGCAACAACATCCTGACGGAAACGAAGCAAGAGTTGAGGGCTAGTTTGTCCGCTGATTCCTCTTCCTATATAGTTGTTGGAGGTGAAGAAATCGGGATGACTGTTTACCCAGCCTTCTGTGATGGAATTGCCGATGAATACAACTCGTTTTACACCTTTTTGGGGAGCAGCCAATTCAGAATTTGCTTTTTCGTACTTACCCATATTGACCATGTCATTTAGTTTCTGGGCTGAAATATAAGGCGAAAAAATGGCAAGAAGAAGAGAGAGTAATAGATTTTTTTTCATGGTACGATAGATTTAGTTATTGGTAGTATAATTATGTAATATTTTCTTACTGTTTATTCCGGAGGCTTTCTATGGCTTCTTTAGCATTGTTATAGAACACTTGCATTTTCTGAAAAACGTCTGCTCCAAGTTTTTCTTTGCCTTTGTCATTGTTCCATTTCTCAACAGGGATCAACTGGTAAACAGCTCTGCCATTTTCTATCGGCTTATGGACGAATACAAGAGAGTATGAACAATTGTCTATTGTTACTGCCGAGTCTTTGTCTTTTTTGCTCAATTCGATTTTCACCAACATGCCACCGTCGGTGTTCACAACTTTCATTCCGGAAACAAAATTGCCCATTGAATATACAACTACATTCTCTATCGAATCCTTGTTCCTGCGTATATCTAATGGCTGCACTACGTGTGGATGGCTACCGATAACGAGTCTCACACCGTGTTCGATAAGAAAATCGGCAAGAGATTCCTGTGCTTTGCTTTGTTTTAGTTTGTATTCTATGCCCCAATGCATATTGGCGACAATGATATCAGCTTTCATTATTTTACATAATTCTATATCTTTCAGAATTTGTTTTCGACTTGTCACATTCACCACGTTAGGCGATGGTATTTCCAAGCCATTGGTGTCGTAAGTGTAATTGAGCATAGCAATGCGAATGCCATTTTTCACCACCATGAGTGGATATGACAACTCTTTTTTGGCTCGGGTGGTATATGTTCCCAAATGTTTGACCTGCATCGAATCTAACATAGCGATGGTTCTTTCTATACCTTTTTTACCCTTATCCACACAATGGTTATTTGCCGTAAGAAATATATCGAATCCGGCATCTTTGAGGCTAAAAGCAAAAGCATCCGGTGAACCGAAAAGCGGAAATCCCGAATAGTTCTTTCCGGGAAGAGTTGTTTCGAGATTCACCACCGAAATATCTGCAGCCTGAATTTCATCTTTCACGTGTTGAAAATAGGACGAATAGTCATAACCGTCAACTGTTTTTGCAGCATCCAACTGACGTGTGTGTTGCATGGCATCGCCTGCAAATAACAAGCTCACTTTTTTCTCTTGTGCAAAAAGAGAAGCACATACAATCAATGACAAAAATAATAGGCATATATGACGGTATTTCTTTATTTCCAATGCTGCAAGATGTATCATATTTTCAGTTTTTTCACTCCTTAAACTTTATCTATATATCTTATTTTTTCCAGAATGCGGGCATAAAAAGGGAAAGCACGGTGAATAGTTCTAAACGTCCGGTGAGCATCAAAAAGCAAAGATACCATTTCGAAAAGTCCGGTACATTGGCAAAATGTCCACTAGGACCAACACTTCCTAATCCGGGACCGACGTTTCCCATACAGGAAATGGCAGCACCCACGGATTCTTCAAATCCCATTCCGGTGAATGCCAGCACCAAAAAACTGATGATGAGAATGGCAAGGTACAGAAAGATAAATGCGAGTATTTTAGTCACCACTTCTATCGGAATCACCTGATCGTTGAGTCTGACAGGCAATATGGCATTGGGGTGTACTTGTCTTTTAAATTCATTCACTGCATTTTTGCAAAGAATGATAATGCGGACTATCTTTATTCCACCGGATGTGGATCCGGCGCATGCACAAAAAAGCATCAACAGGCAGATCGACAGCGTGTAGAATGCACCCCAGTTCATATAGTCCACGGTTGCAAATCCGGTTGTGGTGATCACTGATGTAACCTGAAACAAAGATGTGCGGAAAGCATATTCTATATTTTTGATCTGACCCGAAAAAATGAGACATGATGCTATGATAACAACGAATATGATGCAAATGATAGCATACCATTTAAATTCTTCGTCCCGGATCAGTTTTTTTGGTCTTCCTTTAAAGACATAGTATAGAAGAGCAAAGTTTGTTCCTCCGATGAACATGAAAAAACTCAGCACATATTCTGTGTAAGGCGAATTCCAATAAGCGATGCTTGCCTGCTTCGTAGAGAAGCCACCGGTGGCCATCGTGGACATAGCATGACAGACCGAATCAAAAAAATTCATAGGCCCCAGATAGAGCAAAAAACACAAGATGGCGGTGATGGTAATATATGTTCCCCAAATTCTTTTCGCAATCTGAGTGACACGCGGTTGAAAGCGTTCGTGCGTGATTCCTGTTGTTTCTGCATCGTACAAGACTGAAGCGTTGCCGCCAATCATGGGTAAGAGAGCTAATGCAAATACGATAATTCCCATACCTCCAAGCCATTGTGTGAGGCTTCTCCAGAATAATAATCCCAAAGGCATCGAGTCTATGTCTAAGAGGATGCTTGAGCCTGTGGTCGAAAAACCCGACATAGTTTCAAAATAAGCATTGGTAATATCGGGAATAGCACCGCTGAGATAGAACGGAAGCATTCCAAATGCAGACATCACAACCCAACTGAGTGCAACGACTAAGAAACTTTCGCGTTTTCCGATCGGATTTTCATAGTTTTCGGTTCCCAGAATACGGAAAAAGATACCCCCAGCAATGGTGATTACGGACGAGAGCAACATCCCGTCACTGCACGCTTCCTGATAATAGAAAGAAATGACAGTAGCTATCATCATAAAAATGGATTCGATGATGAGAAGGAATCCACTTGTTTTGAAGATGAAGTGAAAATTAAAGCTATTCATTTCTAATCGAAAAATTTTTCAATCTCACGCAATGTGTCATCCAGACAAAAGACCACAACGTGATCATAAGGCTCAACTTGAGTTTCTCCGTCTATCATCATGGGCTCTCCGTTCCTTATGAGTCCTCCGAGTGTGACATTTTTAGGAAGATTCAGTTTCTTTATTTCTTTCTTGGTGATGCGCGAATTGGGACGTGCAACAATCTCTGCAACATTAGCGTTGGCAAAAGCAAGTGATTTTACGGTAGAAATGTCGGCACTGAGCAAGAAGCGGTAAATATTACTGACTGTGATTAATTTTTTATTTATTATGGTGCCGATGTCTAAATTTTCAGCCATAGAAATATAATCCATATTTTCTACTTCGGCCACAGTTTTACCCACACCAAACCGTTTTGCAGCAAGGCAAGCCAGAATGTTGGCTTCCGAATTGCCGGTTACGGCAATGAAAGCATCCACATCCTTAATGCCTTCTTGTAACAGGAAGTCGGCGTTTCGCCCATCGTCGTTGAAAACAGTTACATTTTTGGGCAACTTTTCCAATAACTTGTGGCACTTTTCCACATCTATTTCGAGTAGTTTAATGTTTGTTTTATCGGATAAATATTGACATGTGCGGATTGCGATGCGGCTGCCACCCATTATCATAACATTTTTGACGTCAAAATCCACTTTACCGGTCAACACCGGAAGTTCTTTTACAAACTCATTTGTTGTGGAGAAAAAAACAATGTCTCCGTCCAACACCTGATGATTACCATTTGGGATGATCGTTGTGCTGTTGCGCTTGATGGCAACAATATGGTATCTTTTTTCTTCACTGCCTAGTTCGTAGAGATATTTGTTGGCTAATGCTGAATTGGAACGAATTTTTACGCCAACCAATATGATTGCTCCTCCGCAAAGTTCTACCCAGAAACGAGCCCACGGTCTTTTTACGGAAGAAACAATTTCTTTCGCGGCCAACATTTCGGGATAGACCATGGAGTTGACACCTAACGATTCAAAAAAATCTCTGTTTTTTGGCAACAGATATTCATAGTTGTCGATGCGGGCAAATGTTTTTTTTGCGCCCATTCTTGAAGCCAGCATGCACGATGTTACATTGATGGCTTCTTCTGGTGTGACACCGATGAAAAGATCTGCATTCTTTATGCCGACTTCATTGAGGTCTTTCAATGATGTGGAAGAACCAACCATTGTTATCATCTCAAGATTGTTGCGCGAAAAATTTAGCTTTTCTTTGTCTGAATCCATCAAGATCACATCCTGATTTTCTTTCGATAATAATTTTGCCAAATGTGTTCCTACTGCACCAGCTCCTGCAATAACTATTTTCATTTTATTCCGATTTTAGAGCGAGTTGAATTTGTTCTGTGATGCCATTGACATCTAATTTCCAAAGTTTGTTCAACTCGTTGATAGATCCGTGAGTGACAAACTCGTCAGGAAGCCCGATGCGGAACACTTTGATTTCATGATATCCGTTGTCCGAAAAATATTCGATGACAGCAGATCCCAATCCCCCTTTGACAACTCCGTTTTCTACAGTGATAACTGTTTTGTAGTTTTCAGCAACTTCTTTCAGGAGTTCTGTGTCTATGGGTTTCAAGAATATAATGTCGTAATGGGCAATATCAAAACCTTGCTTTTCTATTTCGACAATAGATTCTCTCACTGTGTTTCCGATAGGGCCGATAGAGATCACAGCAACATCTTTACCGGTTTTCAGTTTTCGACCTTTACCGATTTTTAGTAATTTCATATCGCATTCCCAGTCCGACAATTCTCCCTGACCTCTGGGATAACGGATCACGAATGGGCCTGCAGTAGCATAAGTGGCCGTATACATCAGATGTCTGAGATAGTGCTCATTGTATGGTGAGGCAATGATAAGGTTGGGAATACAACGCATATATGCCAGATCGAATGCTCCGTGATGTGTGGGTCCGTCTTCTCCGACGAGTCCGGCTCTGTCGAGACACATTATCACATGAAGCTTTTGTAGTGCCACATCATGTATCACCTGATCGTATGCTCGTTGCATGAAAGAAGAATAAATGTTGCAGAATGGGATCAAACCTTCTTTTGCCAATCCTGCCGAAAAGGTCACAGCATGAGCTTCCGCTATGCCTACATCAAAAGATCGGCTAGGAAATTCTTTCATCATGAAGCACATGGAAGATCCTGTTGGCATGGCAGGTGTTATTCCGACAATGCGGTCATCTTTTTTTGCCAATTCTACAAGTGTATGTCCGAAAACATCCTGATATAATTGTGGTTGATTTTTCGATTTGTGAGTGATCCGTTCTCCGGTTTCTTTATTGAATTTGCCCGGTGCATGCCACACGGTTGCAAATTGCTCAGCGGGTTTATATCCTTTTCCTTTTATGGTCTTAACATGTAGTATTTTGGGGCCTTCCAGATCTTTGATGTTTTCCAGAATGCGGACAAGTTCCTTAATGTCGTGTCCGTATATAGGACCGAAATAACGAATGTTGAAACCTTCAAACATATTTTGCTGCTTTGTGAGCAACGACTTCAGACTATTGTTGAAACGGAGTATAAAATTCTTACCTTTCTCAGAGATCAGATTGTTTCGTTTAAATTTCTGATAAAGATCGTTACGCACTCTGTTGTAGACTTGGGATGTTGTTAGTTTCACCATATAATCGCGGAATCCGCCGACATTGTCGTCGATTGCCATATCATTATCGTTCAGGATAATGAGTATATTGTTTGGCTGAGAGCTAGCATTGTTCAATGCCTCATAGGCCAATCCTCCGGTCATGGAACCGTCACCTATCACAGCAACCACGTGCCTGTTTTCATGCTTGATTTTGGAGGCTACAGCCATTCCTAATGCTGCGGAAATAGAGTTTGAGGCATGTCCTGCAATGAATGCGTCGTAGTCGCTTTCTTCTGGATTGGGAAAGCCCGAAAGACCTCCGAATTTGCGATTTGTATAAAAACGGTCACGTCTGCCTGTCAAAATCTTATGGCTATAGGCTTGGTGACCTACATCCCACACGATACGATCATAAGGTGTGTTATAGACATAGTGCAAAGCAACAGTTAGTTCAACAGTGCCGAGACTCGAACCAAAGTGTCCGGGGTTTTCACTCAGTTGGTCGATAATAAAAGATCTGAGGTCATCACAAACGGTTTCTAGTTGATTTATCGTTAAGCCTTTCAGGTCTGAGGGAAAATTTATATTGTTTAGTAAAGAATCTTCGTTTTCTTGTTTGGTCATACTTTTTCAAATATTGTTGTATCCATTAAGGATAAATTATATTAAAAGAAACAAAAATATAAAACAAACAGAATTATTCCTATGATAACAACCAGTTTTTGAATACTATTTTAATAGGATAAACTTTTTAGGCGTTTTTGACGGCATTTTTAATTTTTTCGGCCATTATTATTGTATTTTTAAGATACTCAAATTCAAGCTGAAAGCATTCGCTGAATATGTTGTCTTTGGTTAGGTTGATTTCTATTTGTTTGCTTGTCCAGAATTTACCTTTCAGTTGCGGAAAATTTCTTATCTGGTCTTCCGATTCGATGCGTAATGTATAGAGAAAGATGAGACGGTTGGTTTCATCGTTTTTAAACACGTATTTTATCAAAAACTTGAAATTAGAGTTTTGGCTGGCTTCCATGATGTCGGCTATGCTGTCTCGTGCCGCTATATTGATTTCGTTGTTGAAGAGTAAATGTTTTTCAAAAGGATGATCGAGCAGACCTGTATCTAAGGTATCGTCTTTGGGACGGTATTGGAGATATATCTGGTCTTTATGTATGAGGGCTATTCTGATGACGGGATGCATGAACCTGTTTTTCAACTTATCGGACTCCGATTTTGCTATTTTGCCTGATACTTCCCCTTTTTCGTTCACAATGGGTAACCATTGCTCCTTTTGAAGTTTTTTTGATATACGCCTGATCCGATAGTTTTCGTAGAATATAATAAACAGTGAACCGACTATCGGAATCCACAGGTAGCTGATGCTGTCTATTATCGTGTATGGTAGTGAACTGCCACGAAAATAGATATAAATCACCATGTAGAACAAATGAAGAGTGAAGATATATTGACTGAAAAAAGCTGTCTGGAAAAAATCACTCAGGAATGGCTTTTGAGTATAATTCTTATTCCAGAAATAGCTGTTCATAATCTTTGGTTCTAAAATTCTCACCACCATAATTATGCAGACCAGATATATTTCAGAAATAATGATATATATTCCGGCCATTTCGGTTGTATTTTCTTTAGCGAAGAGCCTTGTTGCCAATGTGAGAGCAAGTGCCAACGTGGATATACCGATCGTGAGACCCGAGATTTTTGATTTTGCGTAATATTTCAGTATGATTTCGAGTATGACCGCAATAGATAAACCGATCAACAAGGAGTGCGTGATGTTGAAACAAATCTGATACCCGACAATAAATGCTATGTAGGGAACCAGACCTAAAGTAGGGTTCTTCAAATATTTTTTATGGCCTTTGCTAAGCATTTGAAAAAATAAAGCAATATTATAAAAAAACACAGATAAGCCGGATGTATTGGGCTTACCTCTTCTTATAAACAAAAAATGCTATTTTTTGTTTATTTTTTAACTGCTTTATCGGCGTGATATGACGACCTGACCAATGGTCCGCTCTCAATATGGTCAAAGCCTTTTGCCAGGCCTTCTTCTTTCAGTTGGGCAAATATGGCGGGTGTGATGTATTCGACTACTGCAAGGTGTTTACGTGTAGGCTGGAGATACTGCCCGATGGTCAACCTTTTGCAGTTGACGGTCAGCAAATCGTCCATCAATTGGTTTACCTCCTCAAAGGTTTCACCCAGACCAAGCATTATTCCGGATTTAGAGGTGTGTCCATTTTTTGCGATCCTATCCAGAACGTGCAGGCTCACATCATATTTTGCTGCACTCCTGACCTTTGGGGTGAGACTCCTGACGGTCTCCATGTTGTGTGAAATGATATCGGGGTGGGCTGCACAAATCATATCAATGAATGTGTCTTTGCCCTGAAAGTCAGGTATTAGGATTTCGATAGTCGTTTCGGGATTCAGCATCCTGATTTCTTCGATTGTTTTCACCCAATGTCCTGCTCCGAGATCGGGTAGGTCGTCTCTGTCGACAGAGGTGATGACAGCATGCTTTAGTTTCATCAACTGAACAGATTTTGCGACATTCAGAGGTTCTCGGCTATCCAGAGCGAGGGGTCTTCCTGTGAGCGTGTTGCAGAATTTGCATGATCGGGTGCATATTTCTCCGCCTATCATAAACGTGGCAGTGCCACGCTCCCAGCATTCGCCCATATTTGGGCAACGACCGCTTGAGCATATTGTGTGCAAGCAATGCTGGTCGACGATTTTCTTTGTTTGGGAGAAATTTTCATTTCCTCCAAGACGTATTTTGAGCCAATCGGGTTTTTTTACGTGTGTCATTTTTCGAGATTAATCTGTCTGAATTTAATGTTGCAATTTGCTTTTGAAAAAATCAGTCACTTTCTGATACAAATAGGCACGGTTAGATGCTCCACGGATGGAGTGATCCTTGTCCGGAAAAACAAATAGGTCGAACTGTTTGTCTGCCCTTATCAAAGCTTTGGCATATTCCATCGTGTTCTGGAAATGTACGTTGTCGTCGGCAGAGCCATGTATAAGTAGCAGATTTCCATTCAACTGATCGGCAAGATGGATCGGTGAACCGTTGTTATAACCACTTTCATTTTGCTGAGGGGTACGCATAAAACGTTCGCCATAGACCGTGTCGTAGAATCGCCAGTCTGTGACCGGAGCAATAGCAACACCTGCTTTGAACACACTTCCACGACTCATACTCATCAATACGTTATACCCACCGTAACTCCATCCCCAGATGGCAATATTATTTTTGTCAATGTATGGTAGTGTGCCAAAATATTGGGCGGCGGCAATCTGATCGTCCGATTCTTTTATTCCTAAATTCTGGTAAGTACATTTTCTGAAATCAACACCGCGTGCTCCGGTTCCGCGTCCATCCACACATGCCACAACAAAACCCTGTGTGGTCAGGTAATCCACCCAATCCACTTTGAATTTATCGAGAACCTCCTGTGAATCGGGTCCACTGTATTGAACCATCACCAAGGGATATTTTTTTGATGAATCAAAGTTCTTCGGCCTCAAAATCCACGCATTGAGGTTGGTTGCGTCTTTGGCGGGCACACTGATAAACTCCTTTTTTTGTAATTGGATGGATGTCAGAGTCGATTTCAGAGCCTGATTGTCTTCCAATATTCTCACTTCTTTTCCTGTGGCATCGTTTATTGTGATGAATGCCGGAGTTTCGGCATTCGACCAATTGTTGATGTAGTATTTACCATTATTACTGAAAACGGCACTGTTATATCCGACTTTGCCCGACAGTTTTGTTTTGACTCCTTTCATCAAGTCTGCTTTGTAGATGGCTCTGCGCAAAGGGCTCTCTTCTGCCGATTGGTAGAAGATGGTTTTGGTAACAGGATCTATGGCAAGGATATCTGTCACATCATAATTACCACTTGTGACAGCTTTCTTTTGCACACCTGTGTTTTCGTATAAGTAAATGTGACTATAGCCGCTTTTTTCACTGATGTAGGTGAATTGATTATCGAAAAAATGTATCGAGTTCAGGAATTCAGAATTGATGTATTGAGGAGATTCTTCGTGAAGCACCAGTTTGCAGACCGAAGAACGGGCGTTTGCATAATACATATCAAAAACATTTTGCTCGCGGTTGAGTGTCATCACAGCCAAATTATCGCCTTCGGGAAGAAATGTGATCCGGGGAATATATTCCAGCTTACCTGTCGGAATATTCATTGGGCGAATGGTTTTCGAATCGATATCGAAGACGTTGCACGTCACTTTAGAATTTGTTTCTCCTGCTTTCGGATATTTGAATCTTAGTTCTGATGGATACAATTGTCCTTCATAGAGTGGAAATGAGTATTCTGGAACTTCAGTTTCGTCGAATCGGACAAATGCCAGGAGTGTATTGTCTGCCGAAAAATCCATGATGTATGTGGTCGCAAATTCTTCTTCATAGACCCAATCGGTGGCTCCATTGATGATTTGTCCGACTTTTCCATCTTTTGTGACTTGCGATTCCGAGTCGTAGTCAAATTTCGACAGCCAAATATTATTGTCTGCTACATAAGCCAACATACGTCCATCGCGTGAAAAAACAGGACACCTCTGCTTTTCTTTATTTTCGGTGAGAGGTCTTATGAGGTTTCTACGAATATCATAGTAAAAATAGTTTGCCTGAAAAGAGTGACGATAGATGCTTTCCACATCCTTGTAGACCAAAAGACGTTTTTCATCTGGACTCATAAGGAATCCTTCAAAACTATCGAATGTGCAATTCCGAGCGCGTTTCACATCGAATACGGTGTCGACAGGTGATCCTGTTCTGAAAGAATACTTGATGATCTTGGATTTTCCATCATCAGTTTGGAAATAATATTCTCCATCAGCCGACGACACAAAAGAATTTACGTCCTTTTGACTGTATTTTCCACTTGTTATGTCTTTTAGTTCGAGTTTCTGAGCTGATGTTGTTCCTATCGCAAAACACAGCAATGCTACTATCCCTATTTTTTTCATAATTTTTCCTTTTCAATATCAATGAAACAAAGATATTGAGATAATTTAAAACGTGATCAACCTAACGCTGTTTATTTAAATAATGCAGTGTTTATGAAAAAAGGAACCGTTTGATTTTTATCAGACGATTCCTTTTTACTATCTGTGTACTTTTTCTTACCAGACCAAAGTTACTTTGAAATTGTAAGTTTGAGGCTTATATATTGCATTGTCAAAAAGAATGGATGATGTAACATTGAACCGTATAGACCTTGTGGCATATTCATAATTGATGACTTCGGAGTAAAATACCTTGTTTGTTTCATCATAATAGTTTGCAGTGAAACTCAATGGTCTGTAACTGCCCAGCAACACTGCCGCATCGACAAGTCCGTCAGTGACTATGAACTGACTTAATTCAGGTACATCAAAATCATAATAGTAACATTCGTCTGTATTATCCCATCTCCAGTCATTCTGATTGACTGTGAAATTTATTGTTTTCCAGTTGGTTTCGGTGTATTTAGTGTCATTGTCACTACATGAGTTAAAGATAAATAGAAAGGAGAAAAGTAATATTACTATTTTTCCAAAATTGAGCAGTTGTTTCTTCATAATGTTTTAAATAAATATTTTGTGTTTTGACAAAATTAATGTTTTTTTTCGATTGTTTTCTTAAATAGGACAGAACTGTCGCCATAACTTAAGAAACGATAATTATTCAACAAAGCATGATTGTATATTGTTTTCCAATCTTCCCCCACAAAGGCAGAAATAAGTAGCAACAATGTGCTTTTGGGCTGATGAAAATTAGTGACCATAACATCTACAATTTTGAACTCATATCCCGGTACAATCATAATTTGAGTGTCAGCCATCAATAAATCAAGGCGATGGGCATTCAGATAGTCTAGGATATTCATCAACGCTTTTTCTTTGCTTATCGTATTATATTCTGACTGATAAGGCATCCATTGGTTTACTCTGAGTTCTGGATTTTTATTTTTTTCAAGTAAACTTCCAATGTAATAGAGGCTTTCGATTGTACGCACCGATGTTGTCCCCACGGCGATGAGTGTTTCTTTATGATGCAGAATTTGCTCAATAGTTGCTTTACCTATCGTGATAAATTCTGTGTGCATTTCGTGTTTTTCGATAGTCTCGGTTTTCACAGGTCTGAAAGTCCCTGCTCCAACGTGAAGTGTGACTTCGGTGCGTTTTATCTCTTTTTGACGGAGAGCTTCAAAAACATTTTCTGTGAAATGCAATCCGGCGGTTGGTGCCGCAACCGAACCTTTTATCTTCGAATAAAGAGTCTGATATGTTTCTTTGTCCTTTTCTTCAGTTTTTCTGTTCAGATAGGGTGGAATAGGCAATTCACCTCCAACCTCGAGCAGATCGGAAAATGTGTAACTGGGATTGTCCCAACTGAATTCTATGACATGGCTATCATGTTCTGATTTCAATCTCTTGGCTTTGATTATTAGTGAATTACCATTCACTTCAATTGTTTTGGAGAGTTCGCCCTCTTTCCATTTTTTGAGATTGCCAACGAGACACAACCAAGAGCAGCTTTCGGTTTGCTGGAAGTTTTGTGCATAGTCATGCGGCAAATGTGGTTCGAGGCAAAAAATTTCTATCTGTGCACCTGTATCTTTGCTAAAAATCATGCGTGCCTGAATCACTTTGGTATTATTAAAAACCATCAGACTATTCGCAGGCAGAAAATCAGGCAATGAGGAAAACACTGAGTCGGTGATCTGTTGATTTCTGTATACCAATAGTTTCGAGGCATCGCGTTTTTCTAAAGGATATTTAGCAATGCGGTCATTCGGCAGATTGTAGTCAAATTCATCGATGTGAATTTGTTTAGGATCGGACATTCTCATTATTTTACTTTTTTAATCCGACAAAATTACTCAACTTTGTGTGAATACAAAAGTTATAAGGTGAATATGGAAATAGGAGATAAGGTGCGCTTCCTGAATTCAGTAGGAGGCGGCATTGTGAAAGGCTTTAAGGGGAAAGATATTGTGGTCGTAGATGATGATGGGTTTGACACTCCTATCCTGATCCGCGAATGTGTAGTTGTTGAGTCGGTTAATGCTTCGCAACCGTCTTCATCGACAAAATCTGCAAACGTGGCTGTGCCTCAGATCAAAGAACCGAAGCCAGTGGAAACCTTGCTAATAGAAGAGACGAAAGAAGGTGAACAAATAACGGTCTATCTGGCTTTTTTGCCTGTGGACATTAAAAATCTGGCAACAACCGGTTATGAGAGTTATTTGGTGAATGATAGCAATTATTATTTGTCGTATAGCTATATGAACCGCGATCAGTTTGGATGGAATGTTCTGTCTAATGGAGTGATTGAGCCAAATACGAAAATCTTTTTGGAAGAATTTGAAAAACAAGATCTCAACGACCGTGAGAAAATCTGTGTGCAATTTATAGCATACAAACAAAATAAACCATTTGCAATTAAGAATCCTTGTTCGGTAGAATTACGCATCGATACGGTGAAGTTCTACAAACTGCACAGCTTCCACGAAAATGATTATTTTGAAGATGATGCCATTATCTATAATGTGATGCGGAAAGATTTGGCAGATAAAGAGTTGATTGTCTCGGTTGAAGATTTGGAGCAGGCTATGCGGCAGAAAAATGTGGAAGAAAGACGACGCCCCACCATAATAAATAAAAAATTGAATTCAGGAATCATAGAAGTGGATCTTCATATCGGTGAATTGCTTGATGACACAGCCGGACTTTCCAATAAAGATATGCTGGAATATCAGCTTTCAAAATTCAGGGAAGTGATGGATGAAAATAAGAACAATAAGGGACAAAAAATTGTTTTCATTCATGGAAAAGGTGATGGTGTGCTGAAATCTGCTCTTCTGAAAGACCTGAAAGACAGATATAAGAAGAATTATGTTCAGGATGCTTCGTTCAAAGAATATGGTTTTGGAGCAACAATGGTCACGATTAAATGATTTTGAATTAAACAATATATAAGACTACGATTATGAAACTTAAATTAATTGCTTTTGCTATTGCCATTCTGACAATGACTTCATGTGGTACTGTGGGTAACGATTTGATGGGTGCATATAACATGACTCAGTGTGAATATTCATATAATTCTATTTCGAACCTTTCGGTGTCGGGAATCAATCTGGGAAGTTCCAGTTCGCTATCGGTTACAAATATTGCCAAACTGACTTCAATCTTATCAGGCACGGCAAGTTCGATACCACTGAACTTCACGGTGAACATGAATGTGAAAAACCCCAATAGCACAGCAGCATTGCTCAATGGATTGCAGTATAACGTGAAAGTGGATGGTATTAACTTTACGAACGGAACATTGAACAAATCCGTTAACATTGCTTCTGGAGCAACCCAAAGCATACCATTGACTATTGGAGTGGATGTGAAAACTTTGATGGCAAACAATACACAGAGTTCGGTGCTGAACATTGTGAAGAATTTCATCGGCATCGGTTCCGACAAATCAAATGTGACTGTTGATCTCAAACCATCGTTCAATGTTGGTGGACAGGTCATCGCATCGCCTGTTTCCATTCCGGTCAGTTTCACTTTCGGTGGAAAATGATCTGGTTGTTAATAATGTTCCCTTATTTTTATGGAGAACTAAGTTAATCTGAGTCTAAAGGGCTGATACACTTAAAAAAAGAAAGATCATTCTTTTAAGGATGATCTTTCTTTTTAGTATTGTCTAAGAGTTTGGTTGTGCTGGATCAACTTTCAAAGAATATAACTTTGCCTGACTTCATATCATAGACAGCTCCAACAATCTTTATTTCTCCTTTTTCTTCCATTTCTTTCAGTATTGGACTCTTTTGCCTTATTTGTTGGATTCCGGTGTAGACATTTTCGTCACAAACGGCTTCAACAAATTTTGGATTTGAAGATGTTTTTTCTCCCTCAAATTTGTCTCCGGCTTTTTTTACGGATGGTGTTACCTTAGCTAAAAGAGTGGTGATGTTTCCTAGTTTCACATCATCAATAGCGGATTTTATGGCTCCGCAATATTCATGACCAAGAACAAGAACGACTTTAGACCCTGATACTTTGCAAGCATATTCGAGGCTGCCGAGAATGTCGTCATTTACAATATTTCCGGCAACGCGCGCCACAAATATATCACCAATGCCACGATGAAAGACATCCTCTACGGGTACGCGCGAATCGAGGCAAGATAAAACCACTGCTTTGGGATATTGACCCAGAGCAGCATCTCTCACTCTTTCTGTATTATTTCTGGCAGTCAGATTGTCTTCTGCAAACTCCTGATTACCTTTTTTTAGAATGTCGATCACTTCCTGAGGTGTCAGTTTTGCTTGTTCTTCAGCTGTGAGGACTTTGTTACTTAGCGAATGATCCAACATTTGCTCTGTTGAGTCATTGCTTTCTGTAGTGGCGACAACTTCTTGATTTTTCGTTTTTTGGCAGGCTCCTAATAATACTAAGAGGCTCATGCTCCAAATAAATTTATAACAATTCATTGTAAAAAGTTTTTTAATGTGTTTTAGTTTCACTTTATGAATTACTAACTACGATATTATAACAGATTAAAATAAAAAATGTTTATTTATATTAAAAAAGCCATAACGGATGCGTTATAGCTTTTATTTTCAGATTATTATAGAAACAATTTTCCTCTTTGGTGTAGAACAATACTAATCTTTCGTTAATATATATTTATCGGCCAGATTTCCCTCAATTTTTTTGCCGTTGATGTCAAGTTGGATAAGTTTATTTTCACCGACTTGATATTGATTCGGCTGCTCTTCCCCGTTCAGGGTTATTATGTTTCCGGATTCATCCCAGCTGTAAGTTCCTTTCTTTACAAAAGGACTTCCCTTTTTGTCTACGTATGTAATTTCCTTTACATAGTTGGTAGAATCCAGTTCTATGCACACATTCATGCCCTCGCCCGAAGCTGTCGGCAACAGCCCTTTGTATGTGCCCTGATAGTCTAACGAGTTTTGCGAATTGTGGTTGTCCGGTCTCTGTGAGGTTTGTTCAGCCTGTTGTGGTTCTGATAGTTGTTTGTTTTCTGATTTTTTACAACTGAAACCTGCCAGAAGTAGTGCAATTGACAGAAATAAGGTTTTCTTGCTCATATCAGTTTCTAATTGGTTAATACTTTGGAATATAAACGCAGGAATATGATGTAAAGTTTAATAGAAAAAATTGATAAAAAGACAGGACACTCATGTTTCAGAGAGCCCTGCTCTTTGATCTCTTTTTTTGTAGAATCTGATGAAGTCCGATACAATATAGTATATGATCGCGGGCAATACTATAAAAATTAAAGGATTCATATGAAAAGCTCCGACTATGTCGAAGTGCACCAGACAAGAAAAGGCTCTTGTCAATCCACATCCGGGGCAATTGATATGGAAAATCATTTTCCAGAAACACGGCACACATATATTTATGCTCGTGAAAGAATATAAAAGTGAGGAGACGATTCCGTAAAGAACCATTAATGATATCAAAATATTACTATATAAATATTTAAAGATTGCCAATATCATTTTTTTTCACACTTTCTATTTCAACGGCCTACCGTCCGAGTCGTGATAGCTGTTGGTAAGTATCAGAATAAAATCTATCAACCACCAAATGCCACAACCTCCCAATGTGAATAGTTGTATCAACCCTAGCCCTGTGCTTCCTGTATAGAATCGGTGCACACCCAGATACCCTAAAAACCAGCATAAAAGCAATGTCGCTAGCCAACGATTGTCGTTAGAAGATTGTTGCTGTGAATAATATGGTGGCGGAGTGTTGTCTGCCGGCTGAGGTTGCTGGCTGCCGCAATTGGGACAAACAGTGTATTTACTGTCTATCTGCGTTCCGCAATTGGGGCAAAATTTAGAATATAGATGCTCTTGCATTTAAATAGATTCTTTTGATTATTTCTTTTCTAATGGTCTACCGTCTGCCATGCCCATTTTGTCGGTGATGATCTGGATAAGGTCAATGATTGTCCATATACCGCAACCTCCGCAAGTGATAAGCATTAACCACCAGTTAGAATATCCCATCATATAACGGTGAATACCTAATGATCCCAGAAACCAACATACAAGGATCATCGTAAGCTTTTGTTGTGCCGGTTTCTCTTCCGGTGTGAAATTAGTTTGTTCCATAATAGTTATAAAATTTGTTTATTAAGTATAAAAAAATATTGTAGCGGCAAATATATATAAATTTTATAAATATAAGGTATATGTTATGAATAAGAATAATTTAATTATGATTCTGTCCATGACCCTATTCGTATTCAGAAATTTTTTTTTCAGGACAAAATAGCATAAATCGTTTGAAATAAGTTTTTTGCAGGTATGTGTTACCTCTACGAGTAGTTAAATCTGACCTTCTGACCAGATATTATACACAATTGAATAACCTGCAAACACGTGAATTTTCGATTCGCTCATATATTTGTAAACCAAATTAAGAGGAAGTAAAACCTAAATTTAAAAAAAGAAAATATCATGAAAAGAAAATTTACTATTTTATCATTCGCGCTATTAGCTTATGCAGGTTCATCGTTTGCTCAGACAAATCTTATTCAACAAGGCGATTTTGAGGAACCAAGTATCGAAACTTTTGTATATGAAAACCACACTTGCCCAGTTTATGTTCCCGGATGGGATTTCAAGGAAGACCGTAATTTAGACAATCTGGATCCGAGCGATTTCAATAACAATTATTTGAACAAATGGTCGGTGAGGGCAGAAATGCTTTATGAAGAAGCTCCCGAAGACAATAATTATCAACATATCCGTCTGCAAAGATATGAATGGCAACAAGCTGCCGGTTGGATTGATTGGTTTGGCTTGGATCAGACTGTTACAATCAAACCCGGAACAGACTACACGCTGACTTTTAACTATCGGATCAATCCCGGACAAGATACAACAACAGGTTCAGGATTCAATGAAGCAGATGGCTTTGCAACAATAGATGTGCCGGCGGCTGTGGTACTTATTATCCCAGATATGCCTGATTCTATCATTCCTTTGACTGCAAGAGCTCATGCCAATTGGGACAAAACGGATATAAACAAAAACTGGGATACTATGAATCTTGTCTATAAAACACCAAACAATGTGGACAAGATGACCGTTCGTCTGGCAGTGAAATCAGGTCAGGTTTATAGCTGGGGTGGAAACATCAACATGTGGATGGATATTGATAATGTTTCACTCGTAGAAGGTTCGGGAAGCTCAATCTCAGTAGCAGAAGCACAAAATGTGAAAATATCTTCTTATGCTTCCACAATCTATGTAAAAGAATTGGTTGGTAACAATACGGTATCAGTATATAGCACATCCGGACAATTAATCAAATCTATCACTACATCAAACTCATCTCTCGAAATTCCAATCCTACAAAAAGGAATCTATATTGTGAAGGTGGGAACAAAGTCGGCAAAGGTTATTATCTGATCCTGACTTTTTAATAAAAAATAATACGGACAGGAACTTCTGAAAAGAAAAGCAGTTCTTGTCTGTATTGTTCCGGTCAATTTAAAGTACTGGATTGATTAAGTGAATATAAACTAAGCCCTAAACAAAACATGAAAAATCGTTTTTTTTCCACAATCATATTTTTGTTTGTTTTTGCATTTTATGCGTTTCCTGCATCAGTTGTGGAAACCGTAGAAAGAATAACGAACCAGAATATAGAAATAAGCTCGGCAAAAGACTTGCATATAACGGCCGGAGAGTCTGCTATTGTGAATAGTCAGATAAATTTGGCTTCACAAGATGCATGGTTGTTTTTTGACAATATAAATCCTGCAAGGGTTTTGCAGGACTATGCATCGAGCATAAAAATATTTGGTGAAGACTTAGCCGAAAACAAAAATGTCCAAATTAGAATATACAAACATGGAACAATTGTGGTGCCTCAAGACTCTTTGGTGCAACCATTGACAATTTTCCGTGAGCAAAACTTTGGAGGCGATTCCTTTAAGTGTGGTCTTAACTCATATTACAGACCCGACAATCAGCAGGATTATCTGTCCAAGCCATTGGGTCAGATGAACAATGCGACGCGATCGTTCAAATTGAAAAGAGGTTATATGGCAACATTTGCAAACAATGCAGATGGAACCGGCTACAGCAGAGTATACATTGCCGACAAAGAAGATATTGAAATCCCGGCTATGCAGCCCGAATTGGATAAATGTGTGTCCTTTATCCGTGTTTTTAAATGGGAATGGGTTGCCAAAAAAGGTTGGTGCGGAACAGGTAGCGGAGCATTCAGTGATGCGGCTCTGACCAACTCTTCATGGCTTTATACCTGGAGCGCCGATTTGCAATCGTCCGTTTCTTCCGAATGGGTGCCGATGAGACACAATAGCGGATGGCCATCATGGGGACAAATAAATGAAGTGAACAATTCCACTCATCTGTTGGGATTCAACGAACCTGACCGTTCAGATCAGGCTCTGATGACCGTCGATGAAGCTATAGCCCAATGGCCCGAAATGATGAAATCGGGATTGAGAATCGGCTCGCCTGCACCTTCAGATCCGTGGAACGGAAGCAATTGGTTGTATCGTTTCATGGATAAGTGTGCCGAGTTGGATTATCGTGTCGATTATGTTGTTCTGCATACTTATTGGGGAAATAAAAAACCAAGTGACTGGTATAAAGATCTGAAAGCGATACATGAAAGGACCGGACGTCCGCTTTGGATCACCGAATGGAATAATGGTGCTAACTGGACAGGTGAAAGTTGGCCGTCGGACGTGGCCGGACAGCAGGCAAAGCAACTTGCCGACCTCAAAGGCATACTTCAGGTATTGGATACGGCTTCTTTTGTGGAACGTTATTCCATCTATAATTGGGTAGAAGATAAACGTGCGATAATACTCAACGGATCGTTGACTCCTGCCGGAGAATACTATGCCGCGAATAAACCCGATCTGGCGTATAACTCAGTCAACGAGGTGATTCCTACATGGAAAATAAAAGCACCTTCTCTTGCCGATTTGGTTGTGAGTAAAGATGGAACTACAACAACTTTGACGTGGAGTGACCCGAATGGGGCTTTGACTACAGGATATATAGTGGAACGTCAGTTCGAGAATGAAGAATATCAAAAAATAGCTGAAATAAATGATGCTGCCATCACAACATTCATCGACAGTGAAAATACCGGAAAAAGCGGATATGTCAAATATCGGGTGACAGGAATACATGAAAATTCCAGCAATCTGACATCTAACGAATCCAGTTATTATATCTCTGCCGGAAATGAAGAACAATTTGGACGCTTGTCTCCCGGCAATGCCAGCCCCATAAGCTGCATATTCAAGAATGTTTATTCGCAAAGTCCCAATGTAATCTTTGGAATAGCATCCTACAATAATGGATCTGGTTTGCCTTTTACTACTTGTGTTAATCAGTTGGATGGCTCTTCCTTTCAGTTCAACCTCGCTCCATGGATATATTTAGGAAATCCAACATTCAGCAGGTCAGAGGATATACCTTTTATTTCACTTTCGACAGGGAAATATCAATGGGGAAGCATCGTTGCTCAGGCAAATACTATTCAAAATATCAACAGTGTGTGGAAAACGATCACTTTTGCCGAACCGTTTGAATCTGTGCCCGTTGTTTTTGCAACACAGGTCACAAACAGATCCCAATTGCCAACAACTGTTCGGATCAAGAATGTGACACAGAATGGTTTTGATGTGATGCTTCAGAAAGAAGAAGGACAAACAAAAGTTCTAGCGAGGGAAAATGTCTGTTATATCGCTGCTACACCAGGAACCGGCACTTTTGCAGGGAAAAAACTGGTTGTAGGCAGAACGGAAGATAACATTGTGGGCGGATTCTATAAATCGTATAAAATTGTATTTAACGAAACTGTTAATACTCCGGCTCTTTTTGCTTCCATGCAGACAGTGAATGATTCCATCACATCGACTCTTCGCTACAATAAGATTACATCAGCTGATGCCATCATATTCAAAAGTAGGGAAACGTCTGTGAGCAATACAATATCCAATATTGCCACCGAAACCGTAGGTTGGATGGTTCTGGATGTCGATCTTTCGGGTCAGAACAGTATTCAGGATGGTCAGGACAATGTTGCGTGGTCAATCTATCCCAATCCGGTGAGTGATGTGTTGTATATCGGAGATGGTTCAGTAGAACCGGTTAACGTTAAAATATTCAATACTGTAGGAGCAAAGATCATCGACAAAAAAATAAGCCAATCTTTAAATGTCAGCGACTTAGAGAATGGTTTGTATATCATAATGATAAATAATAACAAAGTATTTAGGTTTCTCAAAAAATAACTTTTTTATCAATGCAAATGAAAAAACATCAAGTAATGTTCTTGTTGATGGGGATTGCTATGCTTCTGGCTTTCATCCCCGCACAGCTTCAAGCGGCACAACAACAAGACAATCCGTTTAAAGTTTCAGGCGTAGTAAAGGATGAAAACAACGATCCTGTCATTGGGGCAAGCGTTGTGGTTCTGAACACGAAAATTGCTACGGTGACTGATCTGGATGGTAAATATACTTTGGATTGCCCTTCGGCAAACAGCGAAATTCAGATCACTTATATAGGATATGAAAAGCTGGTGGTGCCGGTGAAAGGAAAATCGCAATTGAACGTGTCGCTCAGCCTCCTGCCTCAAAATATTGGAGAGGTTGTAGTTGTTGCATACGGACAACAGAAAAAAGTATCGGTGACAGGAGCTATAAGCAGTGTTTCGGGTAAGGAACTTACAAAAGTTCCAACAGCCAGTATCGGAAATATGCTATCCGGTGTATTGTCGGGTGTGGCAACAGTGCAAAGCTCAGGTCAACCGGGAAGTGATAATCCCGATATTTATGTTCGTGGTATCGGAACTCTGAATGCTTCAAATTCAGCTCCGTTGATGCTCGTGGATGGTATCGAAAGAAATATAAGTAATCTGGATCCGAACGATATTGAGAGCATCAATGTGTTGAAAGACGCTTCATCGACAGCTGTGTTCGGTGTTCGTGGTGCGAACGGAGTGATTTTGGTCACAACCAAGCGTGGTTCGGTTTCTAAGGCACAGGTCAGCGCATCGTTGTCGTATGGTGTTCAAGTGCCGACACGCATGATTGAGATGGTGAATAGCTATGAGTGGGCATCACTTCATAACGAAGCTAGGATCAATGATGGCAAAGCCGATCAGGTATCGTTCACGCCGGAGGCTCTGGAAGCTTTCAGAACACATAGTAATCCTCTTGTCTATCCCGATGTGAACTGGACAGATATGTTGTTCAAAGATTTTGCTCCGCAAACACAAGGTAATCTTAATATATCGGGAGGAACGGAAGCCGTGAGATATTTCACATCTGTCGGTTTTCTGAGTCAGGGAGGTATGTTCAAGAATTTCGATCTGGACTACAACAGCAATTTCGATTATAAAAGATATAATTATAGAGCGAATCTGGATATAAACATGACAAAAACGTCTTTGTTGACTCTCAATATCGGTGGCATATTGGAAAAACGCAATGCTCCGAATGTGAATCAGGATGCAAATCAATTGTTCCGCCAGATCTATTGGGCTACTCCAATGGGTGGTGCAGGAATCGTTGATGGAAAATGGATTCTTAGCAATTCGAACATCATAGGCAATTATATAGGTAAAGATGGACTTTCGGCATATTATGGGAGGGGAGCTTCGCAAACTTCAAACAATACACTGAATGTAGACCTTGCTTTTGAACAGAAGTTAGATTTCATAACCAAAGGATTGAAATTTAATATAAAAGGTTCGTATAACACAGGTTTTTCTCTAACAAAGAATACAGGAACATCCGTAAATTCATATACTCCTTATTATATGAAAGACATGACATGGCTCGAACCTACGCCTGATCCTAATGACAACACGGTTGTTTTGGTTCGCAGTGGTGTTGCCGGCGACAGCTACTATTATGAAGGCACTGGAATGTCACGCAATTGGTATGCCGAAACCAGTCTCAACTATAAACGTGATTTTGATTTACATCATGTTTCTGCTTTAGTTTTATACAATCAAAGCAAGCGTTACTATCCCGATAAGACCGCATGGAGCGAAATTCCCACCGGTTATGTTGGTTTGGTTGGGCGCGCCACGTATGACTACAACACTACATATTTGATGGAATTCAATATCGGGTATAATGGTTCTGAAAACTTCGCACCCGGCAAACGTTATGGAACTTTCCCTGCATTCTCACTTGGTTGGGTTATGAGTCAGGAAAAATTCATGAAAAATCTGGACTTTATCAATTATCTCAAATTGAGAGCTTCTTATGGTGTGGTAGGAAATGACAAATATATAAAAGACGATCAACAGCAACGGTTCATGTATTTGGTCGACGCTTATTATTCGGGTGGCGGATACAATTTTGGAACAGGTTCATCTCGCTTCTGGACAAACGGATATTATGAGGGTGCATTGGGAAATCCTGATCTGACATGGGAAAAAGCATACAAAAAGAATATCGGTATTGATCTTACAACACTCAACAATAGGCTCACCACAACAATTGATGTTTTCCACGAAAAACGAAAAGATATCTTAGCCGAACCGCAGACATATCCGGCTTATATGGGAATAACACTTCCCGTGCTCAATCTGGGAGAAGTTACAAATAAAGGCGTCGAAGTGGCTTTCAAATGGAATGAACAGTTCAAAGAAAAAGGGTTTGGTTATTTTGCCAATCTGAACATTTCGTATGCAAAGAACAACATTGACTACATGGACGAAGTGCCGTCCAAATATACTTACACGATGCAGACAGGACATCCTGTCGGACAACCTTTCGGACTGAAAGTAAGAGGCTTCTATTATGAAGGTATGCCCGATGTAGCAGACCAGTCATTTGTGCTTCGCGAAGGAGATGTCGTATATGAAGACCTGAATGGAGACGGTAAAATAACAGATGAGGATAAAACAGCGATCGGCTATCCGAATTATCCGTTATTGAACGGAGGGTTGAGCTTCGGATTCAATTACAAAGGATTCGATTTCAGTGCACTCATTGTTGGTGCAACACTCACTTCTAGATATTTACAAGAAACATTCCGTACACCGTTTGGCGAAAAGCTGGATGGTCCGGTTATGAAATATCAATACGAAGAACGTTGGACTCCTGAAACCCGTAACACTGCAACTTTACCTATTATGTCTTTTGACGGCATGGCAAACAATTATAAGGATTCGGAGTTGTGGCTCAAGGACGCAAGCTATCTGAGACTGAAAAACATACAAGTATCCTATACCGTAAACAGCAAAGCTCTGAAACGTTTGGGAATAAGAGAACTGAAACCGTTTGCTTCAGCTTATAACCTGCTCACTCTGGATAAATTAAAGATCATTGATCCGGAAAGTCCTACTTCCGATCGTCCGGCCTACCCTTTGATGCTGGTAATGAATCTAGGAGTAAACATTAACTTTTAAACAATAATAAGTATATGAAAATGCTTAAAAAAATATTGACATCAGGTCTTATAATATGCGGTTTTTGTTTTAGCCATTATTCTTGCACCGAAGATTTTCTTATCGGAGACAAATTCTTGGAAAAACCGCCGTCAGTAGATGTTACCATAGATAGTGTGTTTGCTCAGGCTGACAATGCCAGAGGTTTCCTTTGGGGCGCATATTCAACACTATATTATGGATTGAACTGGGATTGGAGCTCTCGTGGAAACAAAATGAACATGGGGCTTCAGGAATCATTAGGCGATGATTTTCACAGTTACCTTTCGTGGGACAATGTGAATCGTATCTATTACACCGGATTGTATAACGCCTCAATGGAAAACAATCAGTCGGCTTATGATTTTTCGGATGGTGAAACGCAGTGGACAGGCATTCGCAAAGCTTGGATTTTTATTGAAAATGTAGACAGGGTTCCTGACATGGACAATGCTGAAAAAAGCAGGCTGAAAGGCGAAGCCAGATTGATCATAGCTTGTCATTATACTGATATGTTCAGGCATTTCGGTGGACTACCGCTTGTTCAGGGTTCTATTAAATTGGAAGATGGAAAGAACTATATACCACGTGCCACAGCCCGTGAAACAGTACAATTTATCACCGATTTGTGCGATTCGGCCTATCAGACTTTGCCTTGGGCATTAAGCACTGACGAAGCAGCCAAATGGGACGGTCGTCTGACCGGAGCATCAGCTTTGGGATTGAAAATAAGGGTATTGTTGTTTGCAGCAAGCCCGTTATTCAATGACGATCAGCCTTATTATACAGAAAAACAGTCAGAAGCCAACACCAAGCTCTATACATGGATGGGCAAAAAAGACATGAGCCTTTGGACAGATCTGGAAGCTGCATGTAAAGAGTTCATGAATCAACTTTCGAGCAAAGGAGGATATGAACTGGTCACAAACTCTAAACCGGGATTAGGCTTTCGTTATGGATATTTTAACAGAGGAACGAAAGAAACTTTGATATCTACACGCATCAGAGAAACCATACCGGGCAATGTATGGGACGGAAGTTATTACTTCTTGCAGTCGGCTACTTATTACGGATCTTTGAATCCAACGCTAGATTACATCGATTCGTTTTCAATGGCAGATGGAACACCTTTTGATGCATCTATCTGGGGAGATACAATATCCGGAGGTTATTATTTTGACAACGGTGTCAATCCGTTTGCCGGAAGAGATCCTCGTTTGTCTGAAACTTGCCTTGTAAATGGCGTGAACACCATACAAGACCGCCCTGCTGAACTATGGATCGGCGGTCGCGAGAGATCAACTTCCAATCATGATGGCGGAGTTGGTACGGGAGCAGGATTGTTTAAATTTTTGCTCACCGGACAACTTATGTCCAACACGGAAGCCCACTGGCCATATCTGAGGTTAGCTGAAATATATCTGACGTATGCAGAGGTTATCAATGAATTGTATGGACCAACTAATGAAGCATTTTTCTATTTGAATAAAACACGCTTGCGTGTAAACCTTAAAGGTCTGAAAGAAGCAAATCCGACAACCGTTTGGGATCATGACAGTTTCTTAAATGCAGTTTTGAACGAAAGGGCTTGTGAATTCGGAGTGGAAGAAGTCAGATTGTTTGATATGACCCGTCGGAAATTGGAACAAGATTTTCGTAAACGTCTTCATGGAGTTGATATTTATCAATATAAAGATGAAAATGACAAAGTTGTTCCCGGAAAATACATCTATAAGAGATATACGATAGCAAAGCGTTATTTGCAGGACGGAGATGACGGTACAGTCTATTTCAGTCCGAAATGGTATCTGTCGGCATTTCCTCTCAAGGAAGTAAACAAAGGATATCTGACTCAAAATCCTGGATGGGAGTAATTAATCAAATCTAATACAACGATATATTATGAAGTATAAATATATGAAAGGATTAATCGCGGGAGCGTTGATTTTACTCTCTGTAGGAATCAATGGTGAAACGATTTCCGGAATAGTTAAAGATAAATCCGGTCTTCCCGTAAAAGGAGCCAAGGTTGTGTTACTGGGCAATTATAAAGTGCAGGCAGTCACAAATGATCAGGGTCAATTCACTATTGATGCGAACATTGGCGATTATATCAGGACAGAAACACCTGACAGCAAAATCCGGTTAGATGTCATCTCTGAAAGTGGAATTGAGGTGAATATGGATGATAAATCGTCTTTCATCAACATGGAGAACGGGAATAAAGTACGATTGCTGGAAAATACAGGAGCTGTTGCTGTCATCACATCAGACGATATTATGAAAAGTTCGGCTTTGAGTCCTTCCAATGCGCTCTATGGATTAGGTTTAGGACTTACGGTTTTGCAGAACAACGACGATCCGTGGACAAATGTTCCAACGATGTATGTAAGAGGTATAGGCTCTCTCTACGGAGTATCTCCTCTGATATTGGTTGATGGCTTTGAACGTCCGATGAGTATGCTCTCAAAAGAGGAAATAGATAATATCCAGATTCTTAAAGATGCGGCCGCCACAGCTATTTATGGTCTCAGAGGATCGAATGGCGTCATTTCCGTGACAACCAAAAAAGGAATATATAACGGACGCAAGGTATCGGTCAGCTACGATCAGGCTTTTAACAAAGCAGTGCGTTTACCCAAATTTGTTAATGCACAGACCTATGCCCGTTCGGTGAATGAAGCAATGGTAAACGACAAGGCATTGGGAACACGTTACAATGACTATGAAATTGATGCCTTTGGTTCGGGAACATCGCCGTATTATGCAAATGTAGATTGGGCAAATCAGTTGCTGAGAAACACCGGAACGTCAAATATTATCAATGCCAATTTCAGTGGTGGAGGCAGCACCGCACGTTATTTCAGTTCTATTAACCTGACCAATAACAGCGGCTTCATCAAACCGGACAACATTGTCTCTCAATTTTCGTCCCAACTGAAATACCAACAGTTTAATGCACGTACCAATCTCGACATCGACATCACTCCTACCACAGAATTGACTGTGCGGTTGATGGGAGCCATACAGGCATACAATACGCCAACCAGAAGCGGGCAAAGCATAATGTCATTGATCTATAATACACCCTCTGCTGCATTTCCCATAAAAACTCCTTCGGGCAAATACGGAACAAGCAGCACTTGGACAGAAAATCCACTTGCAGAAATCACAGCACAAGGATTTTCGGGTGTCAGCACACGCACATTATTGGCAGATCTTGGAATCACCCAGCATCTGGATGCTGTGCTGAAAGGTTTGTCTGCT
>JBKECE010000285.1:0-8856 GCA_047974325.1 Dysgonomonas sp.
CCAGCTGATTGCATCAAACTCCTGACATACAATGTTCATGGGTTCTTTGACGAGTCGCGAAACAAAAAATCCGGCGAGAACAGCCGTATTGTTGATTATATCAACAAAAGCAATGCTGACATTGTTTGCTTGCAGGAATTTACATACAATGGCGTGCCCGGAAAAAAAATGAATAAAGACATGAAAGCCAAATTTCCGGCTTATCCATACTACAGCGTGGTCAACCTCAGACCATACCTTAGCGGGATCACTTATGGTGTGGCATGTTTTTCCAAATATCCTATTTTGCAAACAATCAAAGCACCATACAATGCCGATGGCAATGGATCGGCACTTGTCAGACTAGATATAAAAGGTCGGAAAACCACTTTAGTTGTGAACCATCTGCAATCGAACAAACTCACCAGCGAAGACACAAAATTATACAAATAATTTATAAAAGACACTAAAGACGAGATATGGGACAGCGTCGCAAACAACATTACATCCCGATTGGGTGTTGCATACAAAGAAAGATCGAGACAGGTGGACATTGTGTCTAACATGATCAAGAACGAGAATGCAACCACACTCATCGTTTGCGGTGATTTCAACGATCCACCCATTTCATACTCCTACAAAAAACTCAAAGGAGATCTGACAGACTCGTTTCGCGAAACAGGCTTGGGAATGGGAATCTCATACAACGAAAACCTTTTCTGGTTCAGAATAGATTATATATTTCATTCAAAAAATATCAAATCCTATAATTCCACAATCGATAAGGTGAAATACTCAGATCACTATCCTTTATGGACTTACCTTCAATTCACAGAATAAAGCAATGTATAAAATAAGCAAACAATTCTCATTCTCCGCATCACATATACTGGAAGGATTGCCACCAGACCATCCATGTACACGCCTGCATGGACACAATTATATTGTAACCGTACACCTCAAAGCAAAAGAACTCAATGAGATCGGGTTCGTGCAGGATTATCGTAGCCTGCAAATAGTAAAAGACTACATCGACGAAAATCTTGATCACAGGCATCTCAACGACATTCTGCCTTTCAATCCCACAGCAGAGCGAATAGCAAAATATATATTCGATTTATTCAAAGGTCAGATTCCTGAACTGTACGCTGTTGAGGTTTCTGAAACACCTAAAACATCAGCCATTTATGTCTCTGAATGTTAAGGAGATATTTTATTCACTACAAGGAGAAGGGGGTAGAGTTGTTGAGCCTTCAATTTTTATCCGTCTCACAAAGTGTAATCTGGCATGCTCTTTTTGCGATACGGATTTTGCAGAAGGAGAGGATATGTCTCTCGACGATATAAAAGCTAAAATCAAAGAATACCCTTGCCGATGGATCATTTGGACAGGCGGAGAACCCACCATCCAATTGAGCAATTCTCATTTGCAATACTTCAGAGATCTAGGATACAAACAAGCCATAGAAACAAATGGTACACGCGCTGTCCCGTCACTGATAGACTATATCACCTGCAGTCCTAAAGTCAATTACGAAAACGTGAAGAATAAAATTGCCGAGGTAGATGAAATAAGAATTCCGGTGATGACAGGCGATACGATTCCTTCTATTACTATTTTTCCTAAAGCAAAGAAATATTTTCTCAGTCCCATTTTTGATGGCGACAAAATGAATGTCGCCAACCTCAGCTATATTTTGGCATACATAAAACAGCATCCCGAATGGACACTGAGCTTACAAATCCACAAATTGATAGACATTGAATGAAAAGGTTTGACATACATGTTTTAGGCTGCGGATCGGCACTGCCAACATTGCAACACAATCCGTCATGCCAGATATTGAACATAAGAGAAAAATTCTTTATGCTTGACTGTGGTGAAGGTTCACAACTTCAATACCGAAAAAGCAGGCTTGGATTTGGCAATCTGAATCAGATATTTGTCACTCATGCTCATGGAGACCATTGTTTTGGACTCATCGGATTCATTTCCACACTTGGATTGTTGGGCAGAACTGGCGACTTGGTAATACATTGTGTGCCTGATCTGGAAACAATACTAAAACCGTTGTTCAGCTTTTTCTGCAATGGTATATCATTCAATGTAATCATCAACACATTCGATCCGGAGCAAAGCGAAGTGTTACTCGACAACAGGTCATTGAAAATAAGCACCATCCCACTCGACCATCGGGTGCCTTGTGCCGGTTTTTTGTTTCATGAAAAAGAAGGCGAACGTCACATGATCCGCGAAATGATCGATTTCTACGATGTGCCGATTAAAGAACGGACAAATATAAAAAATGGAGCTGACTTTGTGCTTCCTGACGGAACAATTGTTCCTAATCATCGGTTGACCCGTCCGGCCGATCCGGCCAGATCGTATGCCTACTGCACCGACACTGCATACAACGAACGTATCATCCCTCTGATAGAAGGTGTGGATCTTCTATATCATGAGGCTACTTTTGCCAATGCAGACCAAAGCAGAGCTAAAATAACCGGTCATTCGACTGCCGCACAGGCTGCTCAAATTGCAAAATCAGCCAACGTAAAAAAACTGATGCTCGGGCATTTCTCGTCACGATATCCGAATACAAGCATTTTGCTGAACGAAGCTAAAGCAATTTTCCCCAACACAATTCTCGCCAATGAAGGATTGTGCGAATCACTCTGAAGTAAAGAAAAAGCCCTCACCTTAAATAAATAAGGCAAGGGCTCATAAAACTTTCTATCTCATTAGATCAGATCAGGAGTATTTTGGTTTACGCTGACCTTTACGGTGCTCTTTTTTGCCAGAATCGGAACGGGAATAATCGTTACCGCTTCGACCCGAAAAGCTTGAATTGTCTTTGCGATGATTACCACCATTGTAAGAAGAACGACGGTCATTCCTGTTGCCACCTCCGTTTCCTCCGGCTTGTGCAAATTCGATGGAGATTTGGCGTCCGTTGTTTTCTTGCCCGCTAAGGGATTTCACAACCAGATTGGCATCACCTTCCGGAACTTCAAAGAATGAGAAATTCTGCATCAAATCGATGCGTCCTATCCTTACTTTTCCGGGAACATAATCATTCACCAATCCCATCAATGTTGCTGGGTTCAGATTGTCCGTACGGCCAATATTAATGAATAAACGTGAATAACCTTTTTCTGCACCACCATGTCCGCTACGATCACTTCTGTTACCACCTCTGTCTGACGAGCGACGATCGCTTCTGGATGCACCTCTGTCATCACGTGCAAATCTGTCTGATGGTGATTCTATTTCTTCGGCATCCCGATAGTAGTCTAATAATCGGTTAAACTCAAGTGATATGATACGTTTGATAATATCTTCTTTTTCCAACCATTCCAGTTTACGGAAAACAGAAGGCAAAAGATTCTCTATTTCATTTTCATTCACTTTCACTTTCTCTATGCGATCAACCAAGTTAAACAATTGCTTTTCGCAAATAGCTTCTCCGGTTGGAATAGCTCCCTGCTCAAATTTTTTGTTTATTATTTTTTCTATTTCACGGATTTTGCCTTTTTCTTTCACGTGCACAATCGAAATAGATGTTCCGGTCTTTCCCGCACGACCTGTACGGCCACTGCGGTGAGTATATGACTCAATGTCGTCCGGCAATCCGTAGTTGATGACGTGTGTCAGGCTATCCACATCCAATCCGCGGGCTGCAACGTCCGTTGCAACCAAAAGTTGCAAACTCTTCATGCGGAATTTCTGCATCACATAGTCGCGCTGAGCCTGAGACAAATCGCCATGCAAAGAATCGGCATTGTATCCGTCCTGAATCAGTTTGTCTGCTATTTCTTGTGTCTCACGACGAGTACGGCAAAAAATGATTCCGTAGATATTTGGATAAAAGTCAGCAATACGTTTCAGTGCCAAGTATTTATCTTTCGCATGAACCATATAATATACATGTTTCACGTTCTGTGAACCTTCGTTCTTGCGTCCGATAGTAATCTCCTTGGGAGACTCCATGTATTTCTTCGTGATTTTTGAAATCTCTTTCGGCATAGTAGCTGAAAAAAGGAGCATGGAACGTGTCGAAGGCACTTTAGACAATATTTCGTCTATGCTTTCAGTGAAGCCCATATTTAACATCTCGTCAGCTTCATCAAGCACTACATACTTGATGTTTTCCAATTCTACAACCCTGCGATTGATGAGGTCGATAAGACGTCCCGGAGTGGCAACAATTATTTGCACACCACGTTTCAATGTCTTAATCTGACTTTCGATGCTCGATCCGCCATACACAGGCAGAACATGCAAGTGATCTATATATTTAGAATAATCAGATAAATCGCCGGCAATTTGCAAACAAAGTTCACGAGTCGGAGCAAGTATCAAAGCCTGAGGTGATTTTAGATTCACATCTATTTTTTGCAATACAGGCAGTCCAAATGCTGCAGTTTTTCCCGTTCCGGTTTGCGCCAATGCTATTACGTCACGGATTTGATCCAGTAAATAAGGGATTACTTCTTCTTGTACGGGCATAGGATTTTCATAGCCCATTTCTTCTATTGCTCTACGTATCTGCGGAGCAACACCTAATTCTTCAAATGTTTTCATTAAAAATGTTTCGTGATTCAAATTATGAGGCAACTATTTTTTCTCTTCTGCCCCCACAAAACGACTGTAAAAAAAGTGAGAGAAAATAATTGATCTCGAATATTAATTCTGATCCCAAGAGCATAAATCAACTTATGCTGCGTAAAAATCGGGTGCAAAGATAATGAATATTTATTAGATCACAGCCATTTATCTCTTTTTTTCTTGATTATGCATCAAAGATTGACAAACAAAAAAAGAGAACGGATAAAAACCGTTCTCTTTTTATATCGAATAAACATACGTCTTTTATGCCTTGTTCACTCTGAATTTTTCATTTCCTGTTTTGAAAAAATCAACAATCTGGTTTGCGGCAGCTATTCCGGCATTGATATTTGCTTCGGCAGTTTGTGCCCCCATTTTTTTAGGTGTAGAGAAATACCTGTCGGCAAACTTTTCAACCAGCTCGGCATGATTGCCCGGCATGATATCTGTCACATATTTGAAATCGGGACGTTCGGAAAGCAATTTCACCATATCGGCTTCATTGATGACCTCTTTTCGAGCCGTGTTGATGAGAAGAGCTTTCTTTGGCATCTTGCTCAACAAATCAAAATTGATCGAGTTTTTAGTCTCGGCTGTTGCAGGAATGTGAACCGATACGAATTGACATGTTTTATACAATTCTTCGACACTACCCACCGCCTTCACGCCTTCTTTTTCTATGGCTTCGGCCGTAAGAAAAGGATCGAAAGCATAAACTTCCATTCCGAAACCTTTTGCAATCCGGGCTACATTGCGGCCAACATTTCCGTAGGCATGAATACCCAGTTTTTTGCCACCGAGTTCGATACCCGACGTTCCGTTATAAAAATTACGGACAGCATACACAGCAAGACCAAAAGCCAATTCGGCCACTGCATTTGCATTTTGTCCGGGAGTGTTCATAACGCAAATTTTGTCTGCTGTTGCAGCATCCAAATCGACGTTGTCATATCCGGCTCCAGCACGCACTACTATTTTAAGGTCTTTGCCTGCATCCAACACTTCTTTATCGAAGATGTCGCTGCGGATTATTGCTGCATTTACACTACTCACAGCCTCAAGAAGTTGCTTTTTCTCAGTGTATTTTTCTAGCAGAACCAACTCATGACCGGCCTCTTCAACCACCTTTCTTATTCCATTCACAGCCTCGGCAGCAAATGGTTTATCTGTTGCAATAAGTACTTTCATTGTCATTATTTATTTACCACTTTTTTCTCAAATTCCTGCATACAATCAACCAAAGCCTGTACGCTTTCTATCGGCATTGCATTATAAATAGATGCACGGAAGCCTCCAACCGAACGGTGCCCTTTGAGTCCGCTCATGCCTTTTTCGATAGAGAATTGAAGAAACTCGGCTTCTTTATCCTTAAATTCATCACTCATCACAAAGCATACATTCATTATAGAACGGTCTTCAACAGCGCAAGTTCCAACGAATAGCGGATTACGATCTATTTCATTGTAAATCAGTTCTGCTTTTTCCAGATTACGCTTATACATTGCAGGCACACCTCCATTCGATTTGAGCCATCTCAAGGTTTGCATGGCGGCATAGACCGGCACAACAGGAGGAGTGTTGAACATCGAACCATTTTCTATATGAGTTTTGTAGTTCAGCATTGTTGGGATCGGACGTGAAACCTTTCCCAATATTTCGTCTTTCACTACAACAAATGTGACGCCCGCAGGAGCCAGATTCTTTTGTGCTCCACCATAGATCAAACCGTATTTGGAAACATCCAAAGGACGTGAGAATATCTCGGAAGACATATCGGCAACCAATGGAACAGGAGAATCAAGATCAGTATGTATTTCAGTTCCAAAAATTGTATTATTGGTTGTGATATGAAAATAATCGGCATCTGTAGGGATAGTGTAGTCTTTCGGAATGTAAGTAAAGTTTGCTGGTTTTGAAGAAGCCACTTCAACCACTTCGCCAAAAATCTTTGCTTCTTTTTCAGCTTTGCTGGCCCATGTTCCGGTGTTCAGATAGGCTGCTTTCTTTTCGAGCAGGTTAAACGGAACCATGCAAAACTGCAAACTTGCCCCGCCTCCTAAGAATATAACAGAATATCCGCTTGGGATATTGAGTAACTCTTTAAATAGATCAACCGTTTCGTCCATCACTGCCTGAAAGTCTTTCCCTCGGTGGCTAACTTCCATAAGGGACAGAGTGGAACCGTTGAAGTCAAGAATCGCTTTTGCTGTTTCTTCGATGGTCTGCTGCGGTAGGATTGATGGCCCTGCGCTGAAATTATGTTTCTTCATAATTAATTAAAGTATTTATAAATTGTTATTTAATGGCAATTCCAAAATTAATAAATATATCCGAAATATACTTATTTGAAAACAAAAACTACACATTCAAAAATAATAGCTTCCATTTTTTATTATTTAGCAGTGTTTAAGTGTAATTTAGAAATTAGTAATATTTTACATTTCTCTAAAATCTACAAAATTTCAGGCAGTTTTTTCGCATCAATTCGACGTGTGACAAATCCATAAATGACCAACCCCAACGCAGCAACAGCCCCGATGGCAAAGAAATAGAACCAGATATAATGTGCATGTTCCGTAGCAACCTGATAGGCTTCTGTTGATGTAAAATTTTTAGGGTCGGGACAATATTTATTTAACAAATATCCCGATATACCAAAAGCCAGAAGTGATGAAAAAAACGAGTGCAGATGGCTGAAACCGAGGTATAGACCTTCTTCTCCTTTCGGCGATTGCAAAGAAAAATATTCAAGATAGCGGGGCGATATGAAACATTCGGCCAAGGCTTGCAATGCGATGCCAATGATAAGCATAAACGTGATCGGGTGCAACAGTCCCATTATCAGGCTATCTCCGTTCATCAAAGCTCCGGCTCCCATCACTAAAGCCGAAATCGGTATGATAAACATCCCTACCGTCATGGACGAAAGTGAGGATTTCTTTCTCATCAAAGATGTTACCAGATTGACGCAGATGAACACAACCAATGGATTAACATTTGCAATCCAACCAGGAGAAGCATCTTCGCCAACCATACGTATCACATATTTTGGCATCGTAGCATACATCTGCTGTTGCACAATCCAGAAACCCGACACAATGAGAATAAGCGTTATCAAGCGCACATTTGAGCAAACTTTGAAAAACGCGTGCAATATGTCAGAAAAACTCTTTCCCTTTCCTGCAGTGTTAGTTGATTTATAGAGGAAAAAGACAGCAATGAAAGCCAATAAGGTCATGAATGCTGCAAAATAATTGAGATATACCAAGCCAACATCACCCAAACTTTTGCGTAAAGGATCTACAACACTCTTCCCTGTGAAAGCTCCGATATTTACCATCATATAGAAAATAGCATATCCACGTGCGCGGTTTTCGGTCGTGGTTTCGCGTGCCACTGTTCCGGAAATCACCGATTTAATAATTGCACCACCAACTACGATCAATAATAAAACAGGGGCAATAGTCCACCTGTAAGCACTATCTTTCAGTCCGAGAAAAACGGTATCATTACCAAAAGTCACAAGCCCGTGATCGGCAAAGAATGCAGAAAACAAACCTTTTCCACTTCCGGCTCCATATTGCACCAATCCGGCATTTTCAAACATGGTGGGCAAAATACCCAATCCGGCGTATCCAATTGTGAGAAAGGCAAATGCCACCACTACAGAGGTTCTGAAACCTATTTTATCTGCATATGCGCCAACAAAAGTAGGGAGAAAATATAGCAGCGCAGAAAACACACCTGAAATGGTAGCGGCTTCTATGTCTGTGAATCCCCAAACATTGGACAAGTAGATTGTTATTACTATGAATACTGCATAGTAAGCCAGTCTTTCCAGAAGTTCCACCGTGTTGGCAACCCAGAAAGCTTTCGAAAATTTAGCCATAATTTATTTTTTGGTTAAAACAATTTCGTGTAATAAGTCAGGCGCACAAAGAATGCTCTGTTGGCAGAACGCGTAAATTTACCCGTCGCCTTGCTGTTGTTATAAATGTCACCTAAACTGAATGAATAACGTCCTTCTAACGAGAAGTTACCAATGCCGGTACGGAACTCTCAGCCCAAACCGCCAATGAGGCCGTAATCAAACTTGATGTCTGGGTTGTTGCTATATTGATGAACTGCGTAGCCATTGCTTTCAGATACTGCTCCAGATGCTATGGAATCGCTCAAGATACTGTTCATTTCACTTTTATGGTTCAGCATCAAACCCACTTTGGGTCCAAAATTGATGATAAAACGGACTTTATTACCTACATAAATAT
>JBKECE010000032.1:0-2828 GCA_047974325.1 Dysgonomonas sp.
AAATCCTCAGACACCTTTCTTATTTTGTTCATGCCCATAAAGTAATACAATAATTTTAATTATAAGTTTGCTATATCAAAATTTCTGATGGAAATGGATGTGATAAATAACAAATACAAGGAGAGTTCTTGGATAATATCAGTTTGATATGACAATGGCAGAAGATCTTTTCATTAATCCTCTGCCATTATTAATAAAATAAATAATCTTTCCTTATTTCTTTAATGTAAATAAAAATTCTAAACCTCCACCTTCGTGTAGTTTTGATTGAATTTCGCCTTTATGCAGTACGATGGCATTTCTGACAATAGAAAGCCCTAGACCTGATCCACCGGAATCTCTGGTACGACCTTTATCGACACGGTAGAAACGCTCAAAGAGACGATTCAAATGTTGCTCTTCCACTCCTTTACCTGTATCGTAATATGAAAAATAGAGATAATTATTATCTTCCATATAATTGTTTATGTGTATTTCAATATTAGGACCACCATAATTGATAGAGTTATCAATCAAGTTACGAAATATTGAGTATAGCAATGTATAATTGCCATTGATGCTCAGATCTTCCCTTAATGTAGATTCCAGATTGATGTTATTTTTGATGAGCTTATCGCTGAGATCTATTCTAACTTCATTGACAACTTGAGCAAGATTCACTTTTTCGGTTGTGAATCTGGTTTCGGCTTCTTCCATTTTGCTGATAAGGCTGATGTCTTCAATCAGGTTTGACAGGCGGATCGATTGCAAATATGCTCTGTTGATAAATTGTTTTTGTTTGTCTTCTGACAAGTTATTTTCTTCCAACGTTTCGAGATAACCACGCAGGCTTGCTACCGGTGTGCGCAATTCGTGTGCAATATTGTTGGTCATTTCCTGCTTTAGCAACCTTGTTTTCTCAATTTTACTAATATCTCGAATTGAGATTTCAAAGCTCTTGTCTTCAAAAGCAACGGTTCTTATCTGAAATATCTTTCCATTTGCATTAATGTTGAACAAATAATAGTTTTGGTCGTTTTTCTCATTTTTCAGGAAATCGCTTATTGGTTTAAATTCCTGAATATGAAATATAGAATTGGCATCGAAAGTCGGTTTGTTGGCAATCAGATTCAAATATTGAATAAAATGTGTGTTTGTATATATCTTCTCAAAATTTGCATTGAATATACCGAGTCCTTCGCCAGAATATTGGAAATGCTGGATCAGTTTTTCCCGTTCCTGTTCTATATCGAGATGACTTTTCTCTTTTTGTTTGAGGATATCTATCAATTGGTAGCCAATGTCTCCCAGTTCATCATTGGGAAAATCAATGTTTTGCGGAATTGGTTTATTCTCTTTGATATCAGAGGTTAGTTTTGTGAGAATATTAATAGACTTTCCGAAATACCCCGAAGCATAGATAAGAAGGATTAGCACGATTAGAAACAAACTCAATACGACGTATATAAAAAGATTGTCAGCTTTCAATAGGCTACGGGTTTCTATATTGTAGGGGAGAGCCACACGCACGAAGTAATTTGGGTATGATTTTGCATAATACAAATATTCATGCTTTGTCGAAGCGGATACCCGGATGTTGGTTCCATGAAATTGGAATAATGCCATTCTGATTTCCGGACGATCCAGATGATTTTCGAGGTGGCTTACATCTTGTATGTCTTTATCATAAAATACTTTTCCATCCGGTGCAATCAATGTTATCCGAATATCTTTCGGAAGAATATCTATTAACTTTCGAAGTGTTGTTATGCTACTATCATTTAGATTATTAACTTTGATATAAGCATTGATTATTTCTGCATAACCATCTAGTTGGGCTTCTAATGTTTCAGTCTTATATCTACTTTCATCTTTTTGTTCTACAATTATTACAGCCACGGTGAATAATGTAAAAATGATGAAAAAGTATATGAAGACACGTTGTCGGAATGTAATTTTCATAAATGCGGCCTTTCAAAAAATTAAATGATCTCGAAACAATTAAATGGGCATATTGAAACAGTAACCATAACCTGTGCGGTTGATAATGTAATCGCCATACAAACCTATTTTTTTTCTCAAGCGGGCAATATGTACATCGACCGTCCTGTCCAAAACAACATTATCTGTGTTCCAGGCTTGGTGGAGAATGTCGGCACGCGAAAACATTTTTCCAGCATGCTGAACCAGAAGCACCAGAATATTGTACTCCGTCTTGGTAAGTTCAATGAATTCATTGTTTATTGAAACCATTTTAGATTCAAAATCAATGACCAGATCATTGATTATCAGTTTAGTTTCGGTTTCTTCCAAGGCTTGCTTGTGTGTCCGTTTCAACACACTTTTTACGCGGGCAATCACCTCTTTCACCGAAAAAGGTTTTGAAATGTAGTCGTCTCCACCTATCGAAAAGCCTGTGAGCATATCATTCTCAGCATCTTTAGCGGTCAGAAAGATGATTGGTGTTTTATTTTTTGCTTTTCTGAGTTGATAGGCATATTGAATGCCGGAAATTCCACCCATCATCACGTCTAGAAGAATGAGCTGATGTTTAGACGATAATTTCTGCATAGCGTCTTCAGCTGAATCAGCGGTTTCTATTTCATAACCTTCGTTTTCGAGGTTAAATTGCAGAATGTCACGAATATCCGCTTCGTCATCCACGATGAGTATGGATACTTTATTATTTGTTGTTACCATGGCGTACGTCCTTTCCTTCAGTTAAATAAATAGCGGATTCTGCTATGTTTGTTGCACTGTCTCCCACGCGTTCCAGATTGTAAGAGATAGAATTGATATTCATAATGTTTCTGATGTCTCCTTTCGAAAGTTTTTTGTCGGCAAAGGCT
>JBKECE010000049.1:0-3128 GCA_047974325.1 Dysgonomonas sp.
TCGACAGGTCCGCAGGTGAATGTATAGTAACTGGAAGTGGCTAGTACATCTACCGATTTCTGTACAGCCTCATTTTCAAATGTTACTGCATTTTTCTTTTCACGATATAAACCAAAATCCACATAAGATCCTCCAGTTGTGTTATGACAATGCGCTGCAATCACATTTTTGCCATTACGAAGTTTTTTCTTAGCTTCATCTGAAAGTTTTAGGTTTACATTATTCTTCCATACGAGATCTGTAGCAACCAGTTTTTCTCCATTTAAATATAATTCGAATACATCGTCATGAGAATAAATAAGAAAAATATTCTCTGTTAAATCCAAATCATTTATTTCAAATGTACGTCGGATATAAATATCTGTATTATCTCCTTTCCATTCTGTACGAACACGTGGCATATCACGGCTACCGAAAGCTGCTTTACCTTTTTTCCAACTACTATCATCAAACTGGAATTCTTGCCATCCATTTGCTGGTTGACTATTAGTATATGCAGCCTCCCAACGTTCCACATTTGTCATGGGAGCAATAGGTATTAGAGCTACTTGATCTTTACCCAGGAAACGATACACTTTACCATCTACGCGTAAAGCCCCTACTAATGGCTTCTTAGCTGTAGTCCAGTGTTCTGTACTTCCTTCCATTAATTTATCATAAGGAGACCAGATAGAGAAGTGAGGATCTGAAACAACGATAGGTACCGATGGAGTACGTAGCGCTACCTCTTTTACTGGTTTAAATAAGTTGCCGGTTTGAGCATTTGCGAATAAACCGACCGAAAAGGCCATTACTGTTAGTAGTTTCTTCATAAATATTTTCTAATTAATCTACAATTTTAAGGTTACCCATCTACAATCTTGTTTACCTATAAAGAAAAACAAACCCTACGTTTTCTTTTATTTCTCTTTTTACCTTCTTACTATTACCTTTTAAATGCAATCTTACCTTTCTTATCGCTATACCTAAATAATATATTAAAATCAGTACTGTCGAATATTTATAAATGCTAGAGGAAAAGTTTATATAGAATTGTGTGTTTCAGGTAGGACCTAGGAGTCATACAAATCCATCTGTTTTTCTATAGCATTTTATTTGTAACGCTACAAAATAATGGAATTAATGCTAAATATTAGGAAAATCTGTGTTCAAGAAAGGACAAAATCTATTCTTTTTTCATGTTTCGAATGTTTTTAAAGTGCAAAATAACTCTCCTACAGTGTGATTTGAGTAGTTTTTTTCCTTTTTGAGCAATATTTATCCACTTTTTTAGATAGCACTATGCTTTTGGAGGTTCTAGCTTTTAACGATGAGATATTGCTCATTTCGGATAGCTTTTGTAACTTTGCAATACGAAAGCAATACAGATTTTACTATCGCAAAATATACTCCATATATTAAACCTAGGTACGTCACTCGAGAAGGGACTACTGTCCTTTATGTTCGATATAACTACAATCGGACTAAGCGTACGCTCATCTCTACTGGATACAGTATTAAACCGGAACACTGGGATTCTAAAAAGAGATGGATTAAGCGCGCTTGTCCAAACTATGATGAAATTGATGCCTGCCTGATTAGAATAACGTCCAAGCTTGGAGAAATTCTTACATATGCTAAGATAAACGGAATAAGTCCAACCGTAGATTTTGTTTTACTTGAATTAAAAAAAAATAGAGAATATGAATTACGTCCTAATCGGGTAGATATATTTGACGCATTAGAAAGATATATTACAGAAAAAGCTCTTGTTGTTTCTGCAGACCAAATAAAAGACTACCGAACACTTCGTAAACATCTGATCGCTTTCAAAGAACATTCATCGCAGCCAATTACTTTTCATAACCTGAATCTTATATTTTACAATGAATTCATGGACTATTTATTTTATAAGGTTATAAAGCCCGATGGGAGTGTTGGCTTGCTCACTAATTCTGCAGGAAAAATTATACGTTTGTTAAAGGGATTTGTTAATTATCAAATAGATAAAGGAGTTATTCCTCCAATTGACTTGAAGCATTTTAAAGTCGTAGAAGAAGAAACTGATGCTATTTATTTAAGTGAAAAGGAACTTTCAACAATACACGAGTTAGACTTGTCAGATGATAAGCAATTGGAAGAGATTAGAGATGTTTTTATTACTGGGTGTTTTACAGGACTACGATATAGTGATCTCTCAACATTAAGTCCCGAACATATTGACTTAGATAATGAAATTATAAATCTCAAACAGAGAAAAGTGCATAAAGCTGTCATAATCCCTATGATCGATTATGTACCGGAAATACTCAAGAAGTACAACTATGATTTACCTAAAATTCCTAGATATATATTCAACGAAAGGGTTAAAGAATTAGGGCGAAGAGCAAAACTAAAACAGAAAATCGAAGTTGTTCGCAAAAAAGGGAAAGAACGGGAAAAGAGAGTCTATGAAAAATGGGAGATGATCTCTTCTCATACTTGCCGACGATCGTTTTGCACAAATATGTATTTATCCGGCTTTCCTGCCGGAGAACTTATGCGCATATCCGGGCATAAGAGTCCATCTGCATTCATGAGATATATAAAGGTGGATAATCTACAGGCTGCAAAAAGACTAAAAGAACTTCGAGCTAAACTTGCCAGGTAAAGATTGAAATATTTCATCTTAGTTATTTCAAATTATGTTCTATTTTTCATATATGCAGAAGAATTAAGATTCTATTGAGTTGCTAAATAGAAAAAAGAAAGTCACATTTACATCATATATATTCTTTTTATTGAATATATATAGCATAATTCTTTATAAATATGTACTTTTTCCTACTATCGAAAAGATGTTTTGATATAATGAAACAAGTCGTTGGTTTAAAAGGAACGAAATAGGGCTTCGTGTGCCCCTTAGGGCATATGGAGCCTGCGTTGTACGTTTTCTATTCTTGTTATGGGTGTTCCTTCGTTTTCTATATTATTTCAGCAGTTTCCTTTGTTCAGTGTTTCTTCGAGTGCTTCCTTATTCCTTCTTTTAGATGTTCAATTGCTCTTTTTTTTTCTCTTTATTCTGTTTACCAGATGTTTTTCCAGTGTTTTTCGTAGGGTATATACACAGTGATTTTCTCCCGGGAGTTTTTTATTCCCGGGATCAGATT
>JBKECE010000077.1:0-2955 GCA_047974325.1 Dysgonomonas sp.
GAATTAACCAAATCGTATAATTCCTGAACAGTACTAGCCATTTGCATTTCTTCAGGTTTGAGCTTTACATTATATTTTTTTCCAATCATATTCATTACGGCCAAGGTCAATAATGACGACCATTCCTCTAAGTCTCTGAAATTAGTTTCAAACGTCAATTCGCTTGCATCAGTATCGTCGAATTGATTGGCAAAGTTTTTCAAAAAATCTTCTTTTGTCATTATATTTTATTTAAAGTATTTGAGTAATAAATCCCCTTTTTTCGAAATAGTTTTCTCTCTCCAAGCAATATAATTGGTTCAATATTTGTTCTTGATCGGGCTGTAATTCATAGCCAAAGGCTAAGTTAAATTTTATGGCACGTTTATTATCTCTCAAAACATGTGCCATAACCTTTTCCATTTTTAATGTTTCAAAAAAGAAATCATACAAACACAGTAAAGAACAAAATGGAACAATCCCATTTAAATAATCGTTATCATAAATAAAAATTCCGGCTTCACCTGTTTTTAGCTGGTAATCTATGTTTTTTAGATCAACTAATCCCACTTCTTTGTCTTGATATTCGATAATAAAAAAGAAATTGTTGTCATTATTGATCGTTTTAAACCATTTTTCCTGCATTTCAGGGGTTATATATTCGCGAAACTCCATATATTGGGATATTTTGGGATCATTCCGCCAATTCCGAACCATTTCAATTTTATCGTGAGTTAGACGATTTAGAATAACACCATATTTATCCAAATTCATAATATCATCAAATATTTAATGTCTCTCTAACAACAAACAATTGTCTTTCTTTGACCTGGTCAAAAATCTTCCCGATATACAGCCCAACAATCCCCAAAACAAAAAGGATCAAACCTCCTACAAACCATATTGAAAATATAGTTGTTGTAAAACCGGCCACTTCAATGATTCCTGTCATTTTAGCGAAAATATTATATAATGCCAACAAAAACGAGAGCAAAGAAACAATAAAGCCAAATTTTACAGTCAATTTCAATGGTTTATTGCTAGTTGAAAGAATAATATCAGTTGTTAATCGTAAGAGTTTTGCTAATGTATAGGAAGTCCCTCCCTCAAAACGCTCTGCATGTTTTACATCTATAATACTCGTTTTAAAACCTAAATATCGGATAAGTGAACCAAATGAGCGGGCATACTCTTTCATCTTGTTATATTCGCCAATTACTTTTGAATGGTAAATACCAAAGTTTGCTACATTATCCTGTTTTATTCCACTTAAATATGCAAGAGTCGCATTAAAAATCTTTGACGACATCTTTTTCATAAACTTATCCTGCCTCTGAGTCCTTCTGGCATAAACAATATCATATCCCTTTTGTGCTTCCCTATATAGATTGGGTACTTCATCAGGCCTGTCCTGCAAATCACAATCCATTACTACAACCCATTCACCTTGAGTAAAACTTAAGCCTGCAGTAATTGCATAGTGTTGTCCAAAATTCCTACTTAGATTAATACCTTTTACACGGTCATCTTTGCTACATTCAGCAACAATTGCAATCCATGAATTATCTGGTGAGGCATCATTTACCAGAATAATTTCATAGTCGGAAGTTATTTTCTGTAAATTTTCATGTAATTGGCTGGCCAATTCAGCAACAATCTTTTCCGCTCGGTAAACAGGTGAAACGACAGAGATATGTGGCTTATTTTTCATTTTCAAAGCTTTACTGTTACGATTATCCCTAAAATAATAAGTACAAGTCCTACTACTTTTCCTATTGTTAAAGGTTCTCCCAAGATTCCAACACCTAATATAAAAACGAGAACCGGAGCTAAACTCATAAATGGATATGCCTGTGTAATCTCAAATTTACTCATTGCTCCTAACCAAAATAGAGATGCTACAAAAGCCGATAAAAAACCCGAAAGGATAAACGGATCCAATATAAGTCGAAATAAGGATGCAATTTTAGTCATTAATCCTGATTCAGGCAAAACAAACTCTAAATTTTTTATTCGCCACTTCAGAACTATCTGTCCATAAACAGTAAACAAAATTGTGGCAAATATATATAAATATCTCATATTAGTAAATATGCAGAATCTGGTGTATAAGTATTATCAGGTGAATAGATAATCCAATCAGTTAATACCTCTAAAGGATATATACCCAGATCTCCCTCGTGCAAATTAGATATCCAATATGGCTGGTTCAATAATTTTCCTTTAATCTGATTATTTTCTATAGATAACACATCATACCACAAATGTTCTTTTTCACTACCTGACTCAGGGTCGTCAACAGTCAACCCCAGTTTAACAAGGAATGTCCAACCCGGTTTTTCGTCTTCTTTTGGTCCGAATAAATTCTTTAAGAAAGATTTTTTCTCAGGCTTCTTATATTCTCTTGTAAATATTCTCTCAAATGAAGAAAAACGCTCTTTAGCCAATGCGCTCATTCTGTTTGTTTCCTCATTCGTAATATAATAGATAGGATTTTCGGCAAGAGTAGAGGCATAGATTTCCGGGGAAATCATATTTCCATCTTCTACTGCAAAAAGAATACCTGAAGGTTCGGCATGTACATTATCTGCCTCATCGCGATCAGCTGCACCTCCCAATATATTTTTTGGAAGATCTTTTAATGCTTCTTCCCACCTTAGCCAGCAAAGATTGATCCCCATCCCGTCATATCCGATAGTGAATCTTTCCTTTTCTTTAGCCGGATCTGACAAGAATTTCTTCACCGTCATATTTATCAATGTATTCATTTGCTCTGCACCCTGGCTAAAGTTAAGCATCTCCAGTTCGACCGAACCACAACGATGCAACCCATGTGTATGGAACCAATAGCGACGATTACCAATTTCAACATCTTCATCGTATACACAATGCAAAGTGTACAAATAGTCAGGAGAAGGTGGTACAGCAGAATCGGCTGCCATACTTAGCCACTTCGCCGAAAGGAGCCTATAGGAC
>JBKECE010000080.1:0-3533 GCA_047974325.1 Dysgonomonas sp.
TCCTATACTGCTCCAACTCCAAGAGTTGGTTCCTCCTGTGCCGGAAAAATTGAATAAATCAGTCCCTTGAGACAAATAATCCATCCCGGAAGACTCATATACCCATTGCTTGTATCCGGTAGTCGCGTTATCGTCCGCGTCAAGATACATGTCGGCAATATACCATGCTGAAGGATTGAATGTCTCACCATTGAGCCTAATCATAAAAGACAAATTCGTCGTACCATCCGATACGGTTTTCACCATCGGAAATGCGCCGGGTTCAGATAAAATAGGAATATTATCCCATTCAGATACATTACCATCAATGGTTATTTGTGCTTTTACAAAAGACAAAATTCCGATAGTAATCAAAAAAGTGAATAAAAGTTTTTTCATACTAATTTTGTTTGAGATTATTAATGTATTTTTTCAAAAATCACATTTCCTGAATAGTTTTCAGTGTTATTATTCGATGAAACGTGTATAGTCGCGTTTAAGTTATTGTATCCGGTTGATTCTTCCCAGACGTTGTCGTTTGCCATACGGATCGAGAAAGCCGGGTTGTCGTAAATGGCAGGGTCTGCATCCGGCAAGTTCAGGTATAAAGTATAGGTTCCTTCCGGCATATCTTGTGGCAGTCCGCCGTTTATTTCGATTTCGTTGCTCGCAAGCGGTTGCCAGAAGCGGGGTTCAACAGACGTTAGCTTCAGTCTGAATCTTTCGCCTGATTGATTGTTTTTTAGGATTAGCTCGGCAAAGCGTTCGTTATAAATTGGTGCGTATCCTACATTTTTAATGATTAAGCGAGCGGTAAAAATTCCTCCGGGTCTGACTTTGTTGGAGTATTCTCCGGAGGATAACTGTAGTCTATATCCCAGCTCACGAACGATGTTATCCATGCCGCCGTCTAATTTCCAGGCATCGTTTACACCGTGGTAATAATCTTCGTTGAGATACGTCCAACGCAGGTATCGCATTTCCTCTTGAGCTTTGGTAGACGTTGCAGGATTTACTCCGTCAGGGGGACAAGTCTCTCCGCCTATGGGGACAAATAAACATTCTTTGTTCAGATAGGCTTTATCTACCGTGGGATTGTTGTATGTCCCATAGTCGGTTGTGCTTGCCAAGAAGCAGTCATTGTGATGACCCACACGTGAAATATCCGTTTCCTTAAAAGCTTCTTCATAAGAGAGAGGGGTGGTACGCTGAAAATATGCTTGTTTGTAAGCAGGTGTTCGAAGTTGAATATATCTGTTTTGTGGAACAATTTCGAGCAGTTTTTTGATGACTTCATATCGAGCCGCTGAGGTATTTAAATTATTGGAAGTATAATACCACTCGCCCCAAGCGCCTATAAACCCGGCTTGTAGGACAAATATGACATCAATATTTTTTGCTAAAATTGGTTTTAACTGTTCCATGTGCTGCAAAACGATGTTGAGCGGTGCGTCAGATTCAGTTTGGCTACTCGAATAGGCAAAACGTACAATCAATTTTACCCCTCCATTTCGAGCTGTGGTGAAGTCGTTATTTACTTCGTCCAAAGCAGCTTGAGAAAGGTGGGTATTTTTGAAATTTTTCAAATAAAATACCCGATAAACCAATGCAATATTATTTTGTCTGTAATTGGTTAACTGCGATTGTGTAAGCGCGCCGGTTCCGGATACAAGATTAATTTCAGTATGTTTATAAAATCCTCTTTCCGGATTTGGAAAAATGGCGCTTGTTGGAGTATAAACCACGTTAGCTGTCTCTACTTTTGGAGCTACAGGATCTTTGGGTTTGCACGCAAAATTAACTACTAACAACCCAAAGCATATAAAGGATATATAATTTAGAAGTACTTTTCTCATAATTTAATGATTGTTTATTCGATAACTCCCTACTGAGCGTAACCGGGGTTTTGTTTTACTTCTCCTTTCCCATCCACGATTGCTGAAAGCGGAAGTGGATATAAATACTTATCTTTAGAAGCATAAGGAGCAATCCCGTTATTCAACATCATTACTCGATCATACAATTTATCGAATCGAATTAAATCGGCGCGGTATTGTCCGTTTTCACACCAAAACTCGTGACTCCTTTCAGTTAATACTTGATCAATAAATTTTTCTTTGGTATTAAAATCAGACAATTGCTTTGTTGCTACCTTAGCCCTCAGTCTTATTGCATTGACCAGATCAACGGCTTCTTGCGTAATATTGCCTCCGGGTTTCATTACAATAGCTTCTGCCAATGATAATAAAATTTCCGGATACCGGAACAAAACCATATCTAAGTTGGTAAATCCGCCGTTACCCGGTACACCGGGGTCTATTTGATATTTTTGTGGAATTGGTCCCATATCCAACGTACTACCAGGGTTGGCTCTATTGATTGTTAGTCCACTCTCAGAACTTATATAGTTGGTTATCAAGTACGTTTTTCGAGTGTCTGTTGCCTCGAAAGTATCATAGAACCACCAGGTACTTTGTACTGTTCCCCAGCCTTTGATGGGTGAGTCGGAATCCGGCGGCATAACCATCATATGCCATTGCGACTCATTCGGTCCGGCTACGGAGGAAGGAATGACAAAAATATATTCCGAATTGTTTCTGGTTTGTCCTGCAAATTCGAACAAGGAAGGGTAATTCTCTACTAATTGAAACCCATAGTCTGCGCCCATTAGTTCTCTTGCGAGTGTCTCAACTTTGTTGTAGAACGTTTTGTCATTGGGAGTTTGATGTAAATATAACCGAATCAACAATGTTTTGGCAAAGGCACGACTGAATTTACCATATTCGGCTCGTTTGGGCATTGGCAGATTCTCACTCGCATATAAAATATCAACTTCGATTAATTTTAACATTTCTTCGTTGGTTAAACGTGGTAGTGGTTCTTCTTTTAATGGGTCATTAAGGATTTAGAGTGGATCGAATACGATTTGTCCGTAAATATCGAATAAAATATAGGACAAGTACACCCAGGCACATCTTACTTCCGCCATATAGTGTTTTTTTGCACTTTCATTGAGAAAATTACTAGGCTCAATTTGGTCTAAGACCATGGTACAGCGACTTACTTTACCGTAAAATCCATAAGGTTCACTTCGTGTGTAATAAAAATAGGTAATTTCACCATTTGTCTCGTTAAATGAAAGTTCATGGCAAAGTTTTTGAGCACCGTATTTTCCGGAAAGTGTCTCTGTACAGCTTTCATTTACAAACATTTGTCCCCTTTCCGAATTGGAGTTTATCCCATTCCACCAGCTACCGCGTAGCGGGTTGTAGCACGATAACACCAGTGCTTTTATATCCGATTCGTTTTTAGGAAAATTACTTGGATTTATGTCACTGTAATTGATCGGATCCAGCTGACATCCCGTAACTGAGACAGCAATTAGAACAAATAAAGCTATTTTTTTTATATAGGATTTCATAATATCATGTTTTAATTAAAATTTGACATCAATTCCGATTGTAAATGTACGTGCGTTGGGGTAAGCTGCGGCGTAAGCGTCAGTTTCCGGGTCTAATCCGGTGTAGGGGGTAAATACCCACAGGTTATTCGCA
>JBKECE010000088.1:0-2955 GCA_047974325.1 Dysgonomonas sp.
CGAATTACTCCTATTCTTTTACAATTATGCCGGCATGGTACGAAACTCAGTTAGCCTATATCTTGTATTTCATCATACTGTTGGCATTTATCATTTGGCTGATTTTCTGGATCAATCAACGTTCGAAAAAGGGAGCCATAGAAATGGAAAAACAAAAAGAACTGGAACTGAGAGAACAGAAAAAACAATACGAAGCAGATTCTTCGGAAAAAAAGAAAGAAATTAAAGAACTTAAAAATCAACAATTACAATACGAATTAAGACACAAATCGCAGGAACTTGCCAGTTCAACCATGAACCTGATACGAAAAAATGAAATGTTACAGAGCATTATTGATAATATTTCAAAAGTGAGCGGAGAATTAAAGAAAAACACCGATTTAAATGTCATTTTATCACAGTTAAGCAAAATGGAAAGAAGCATTAAACAGAATATTGAGCAGGATGACAACTGGAAACGGTTTGAAGAAAACTTCGATCTTGTTTACGAAAATTACCTGAAACGCCTGAGCGAAACATATCCCGGGCTTAGTGTAAGCGACAAAAAACTCTGTGCCTACCTGAAAATGGATTTAACATCCAAAGATATTGCACAATTAATGAATATGACGGTGCGAAGTATCGAAATGAATCGATATCGGTTAAGAAAAAAACTGGATCTGGACAGAGAAGTAAACTTAGGTGAGTTTTTACAAAGATTCTAAAGAAAAACAACGACTTATGATTCCGGTCATAAATCGTTGTTTTTTATGATTAAACATATTTCATCGTATTATGGTGCTAATAAAATCATAATCACGAAAGGAACAATTATTACAGCAAGAAAAACAACATCCTTCAATTCCAACTTTCTCTTTTTCATATGTAAATTTATAAGGGTATTGCCCCGTTATTTTAATTATTTATAGTGTTTTCGGTCTTAGAAAGCAAAAAGGATTTGCATCCTTTTGTATCAAAAGAATGGATTGGGCTAATTTCGGGCTAATTTATATACAGCTAAGAAATTTAAAATTTCATACGCATGTTTGGTTCACAGTCTTTGCCTCTTAGCTGTTTTAGGTCAGTTTCATGTTCGGAGTAAAGTATTTAAACTCTTTTCCAGTAAAAATCGACCTTAGATAAATGCACTTCAGGTGCTTTTGTTCTCGGGTATCTCAGCTCCGAGTTCTTCAATACGTTTTTGATAGTATTTCAGTTGAGCTTCACGTTTCTTTTCGTCCACATGATTGGCACCAAGTTCAACAAACGCAGTCTTTTCTTTTATCAAATGATAGGAAATCACTAAGATGGCGTGTGCTACTGCAACAACGGCTCTTTTTTTGCCTCTTTTACCTACCAGTTTCTTGTATTTTGAACTAAGAAAAGTGTCTTTTGTTCGGGATGCTGCCCACGCTGACTCAGTTAGTATCGACTTTACTTGCTTGTTTCCGTGAGTGGTTCGTCCGCTTTTTTTTTACCGGCACTCTCGTTGTTGCCGGGACTTACTCCAGCCCATGAGCTAAGGTGCTTATCGGTAGCAAATACTTCCATGTCAACCCCAATTTCGGAAATAAGCTCTCCGGCTGTTTGCGGCCCAACTCCCGGGATTTGACTTAACAAAGCTATTTCCTGTGCATAAGGCAATAGTTGTTTTTCTATTTCCACATCAAGTTCTTTTATCAAAGTTTCTGTCTGACGAATATCCTGACGGATAATCCGTATCATAAATTTATGATGCTCTGTCAGATTTCCTTCCAAAGCAAGAATAATATCTTCTTGTTCTGCCTTGACTTTTCCATGACATAGACTTGCCAAATAAACAGGGTCAGTTTGACCCTCAAGCAATGCATCAACGATACGTGTACCACTCACACCGTGAACTTTGGATAAAACGGTAGATAATTTCATGTTGGAATCTTCCAACATTCTTATCATTCGATTCTTTTCTGCCGTAATTACACCTTCCAGTTTACGACGATAACGTGTCATATCACGCAGTTGGCGTATTTCCACCGGAGGCACAAAACTTCCTTTGAGAAGTCCGGCCAAAAGCAATTTGGCAATCCAGGCACTATCTTTCTTGTCTGTTTTATGACCCGGGACATACTTAATGTGACGCGCATTGACAATTAAAATTGTGAGTCCTGAACCCTCCAGAATATTGAACACCGGTTTCCAATAAATTCCAGTGCTTTCCATGGCTACATGGGTTATACCTAAGGATAAAATCCATTCTTTCAATTCTTTCAAAGAGCGCGTAAATGTCGAAAACGTTCTCGTTTCCCTTTTTATTCCTGTTCCAGAAACGGTTGCTACAACTGTTTCTTTGTGTACATCAAGTCCACAACCTTTGGCTACGACTTGTTCAAAATCAATTGTTTCGTTGTCCATAATTGTACCTTTTTATTGGGTTTAATGCCCGAAGGTACAATATTTTCATCTTCTTTGGTGAGCGAAAGCGGTCATGTAGGTTTCATGATGTTGAAATTTTTAAATGTAAATATTAAATACCTGTTTTAAAGTAACAATGAGCTCATTAATGTTCCTTTAATGTATAAGACCCTTGTGTAGTTTGAAAGTAAAATTATAAGGTGATTTTTTTGAATAACTTAGTGATAGGCCATTGCAAGAAAAATAAACTATGGATATTTAGAACAGTATTTTGTCAATAAAGCATTGTAAACTAATATAATTGAGGTGAGTATTTTATAAGCAAGCAACAAAGAGCGTTTAATGCCTACTTTGAACAAACACAGCTTCAGTATCTTGAACTTTGTGGCGAAGATTACATTGGCACAGTACGCCGCCTTGGTCTGATTACTTTCCGTTTGGCAATGATTCTCACCGCTGTTCGGATAATGGATAACGGGGGAGCTTCATTCACCGTTGGTTTGTGCCGACACTGATTTCAATATCGCGATGGAAATGGTAAAAGTGTTGGTTCAACATGCTGTGCATGTTTTCCAACAACTCCCC
>JBKECE010000091.1:0-4951 GCA_047974325.1 Dysgonomonas sp.
CGACATTAACGGTCTCGCACAACAAAAACGAAATTATTTCTCTTTCTGGAGAACAATCATATCTGGAAACTTCTGACTGGGGATACAAACAGTCTGACTATTTAGTTGCTGTTGGACAGTCTATCGGACAAATCTATGGTTTCAAAACAGTTGGACTGTATCAAGCGGATGACTTTGTTACAGAAGAAGATGGCTCAGGAAATAGGGTCTTCAAAATGGACGCCGGAAACTATGTATTGAAAGAAGGTGTAGCCAGACGTGCCAATGTTGCTGTGAAACCGGGTTATTGGAAATTTGCCGATACTGAAGATGCCAATAAAGGCGTAATTGATGATAACGATCGTCAGGTGATTGGTAATGCCACACCTCTTTTTCACGGAGGGTTAAACAATACTTTCGTGTACAAGAATTTTGATTTGAGTGTGTTTATGAATTTCAGCTACGGCAATGATGTCCTGAATGCAACCAAGCTGTTTACATCTCTTTACGGATGGAGTAACAAGAATACCCTTGCTCTTAATGATGCAAGTCATCGTTGGGTAACCGTAGGTAGTGATGGCAAGTCTTTAACTACTCCTGAAGCCATGAATAGTGTGAATGCAGGCAAAATAGTTGCTCAATGGGATGATATGGAGAATGGGGATCAGGTTATTCACTCATGGGGTGTAGAGGACGGATCGTTCCTGCGTTTAGCCAATATCACTTTTGGGTATACCTTACCGCAGAATATGTCGAAAAAGATTTTTGCCGAAAATTTAAGATTGTATGCGAGTGCGAATAATTTATATACGCTAACCAAGTATTCCGGATTTGATCCCGAAGTAAGTACCAGAAACAGTACCGGTACAACTCCGGGAGTTGACTGGGGAGCTTACCCGAGAAGTACTTCTTTCGTTTTCGGTTTAAGCATTACATTTTGATAACCTATAATTAGTTCATGTATTATGAAGACAATAAAAACAAACAAATCTATAAAAAGAATGATACCGTTTTTTGTAACGGGAATGACACTTGTTTTACAAGTTTCCTGTACAGATTTACTACTCGAAAAACCGGATTCATTCTATGATTCCGCCAAAATTTTTGAAAGTACGGCAAATGCACAGTTGGGATTGAACGGGGTATATAACTCATTAGCAGGGGTTGACCATTATGGACAATGGGAGATGGCTGTTCCAACTTCCGACGATATGTACTTTATTAATGGCACCAATAGCGATGGAAGTCGTAGAGATATTTCACACTATCAGCTTTCAACTTCAAATGTATGGATTCTTGACCTGTGGAAAAATAAATACTTGGGTATAGAACGGGCAAACAGTGTCTTGGCCGGCTTGAGAGGTATGAAAGAATATGCTGAAGGTGATGAGGAAATTCTGCGTATTGAGGGTGAAGCTCTTTTCTTGCGCGCTTTGCTCTATTTCGATCTGGTTCGCTATTGGGGTGATGTCCCTTTTAAGACCGAACAGACAACTTTCGAAACATCTTATTTGCCTCGCACTGATAAGGAAATAATTTATGATCAAATTGTAGCAGACCTGAATCAAGCTAAAACATTATTGAAATGGGCTACTGCAGGAACAAATACCGAACGGGCTACACAAGGAGCTGCACGTGCATTGTTGATGCGTGTTTATTTACACAGGGCAGGCTATTCGCTTGATTCTGAAACAGCACAGTATGTTATCAAAGATGATGCAACACGCCAACAATATTTCCAACTGATTATCGATGAATATCAAGCGTTTCGGGATAATGGTTTCCATGGATTCTGTCCTGATGGATATGAGCAGCTCTGGAAAAACTACTGTGAAAACAAAGTAGATCCAAAAGAAAGTATTTTCGAAATAGCATTTTTTACTCCGGATGGAGACAAGCAGACTGCCGGAACCTGGGCAACTTATATTGGTCCTATTATCAACTCAAATTATAAATCAGGTCGTGCCAACGGTTTCTTCAGGGTCATACCTGAATGGCTGGGGTATTATGCCGCAGGTGATGTCCGCCGCGATTTGAATATGTGTAATTTTGATATTGATGCAGATGGAAATCAGGTGCTTAAGAATAATAAAACTTACTATCCGGGTAAATGGAGACGCTATTGGGTGAAAGACATGCCCAAAGACCCGAACAACACCGATGTTAATTATGTGTTTTTACGCTACGCGGATGTTTTGCTTATGGCTGCCGAAGCCTATAATGAAAAGGGAAACACTACCGAAGCCATAAACCAGATCAATCAGGTACGCGCCAGGGCAAACGCTCCACGGTGGGATGAAAATGTTATAGGGGGTAAATATACCGATTTATTCAAAGCTCCTCAAGTGGCAGATCTCAGTTATATCGACGATTCAGATATGAAAGGAAAAGTACGCACTGCTCTTTACTGGGAACGTGGTTTTGAATTGTGTTATGAGGGAACGCGTAAGTATGACCTTATTCGCTGGGGAATACTGGCAGATGCTATTCAATTACACAAAAATACCCGTTACGGGACGGGTTACGCAGCTCCAAAAAACTTCCAGAAGTTTAAACACGGATTGCTCCCTATTCCGTTGAATGAAATACAAATCAACTCGAATCTGGACAATAAAAATAATCCGGGTTATTGAAATACATTATGTTTTATAAACCAGATTTCTGCTATTAATTTGTTAAAATAGAATTCAATGAAAAAAACGATATTGTCGGTGTTTGTAATATTACTTACAATACCTGTTTTTGCACAAGGTTTCTCCACTTTTATCGTGGAAGGTTCATTACACCCGGCTGTCATTAAAAATGCCAAAGGAGATGAACCGTCTTCTATCGAAATAATTATATCGCCGGAATCAGATGTGTCAAACATCAATTTTAAATACCGTTTATTAAGTGGGTGTAGCGTATCACCTGCAATTACAGCTGATTTTACTCAACCTCAAAAGGTACTGGTTTCTAAAAACAATGGAACTTCAAAAGAATGGATTCTGTATGTCAGACAACTGACTCCGGCATCTTTACCGCTGGAATTTTCATTTTCAACAGACAATCCTTCTGAATGGAGCCACAAAGTAAAGGGATGGGCTGCGTTGGGAGTAGATAAATCGAAACCAACAGTAATCCGTTTTGGAAATAGTAACGTCTCTTTTTGGGCAGCTTTCAATGAACCGGCTTCAAAGTTAGCGTACGAACTCAAAATGGTTAGCAAACAAGACGTGAAATTTGATGGGGAGTTTATCGTGGAAACGTCGTCTAATGGACAAAAATGGAAATTATTGAAAGAGTTCGATGATAGAAATCAGATTAGCGCTGATGGAAACTATCAACATGATTTACCCAAGGATGCCAGATTTATTCGCTGGACCTATATCTCTCGCAATAAATTAAATCTCAATCTGAATAACATCCTTGTATCAGCAAAATGAGCCCGGCTAAAAAAAATCTGATAATTATCGGATGTCTTCTGCAAATTGTTTTTTTCCCTTTGCGAAGCCGGTCGCCTGTTCCTTTTCTGCCTCGTATCTCTCCACAAACTGAGTTTGCTGATAGCTCTACGATCCTTGATAATGAGTGGGTCGCTATTGGGACAAAAGCAAAATACGCTATTGGAAAAGATGCTTCAGTTCTTTTTAAGGGAAGTCCTTCCTATCGCTTCGAATTGAAGCAAGAGGATAATACGCTACAGGGTTACAACGAAGGTGATACCAAAGGTCGTGCTGAGTTGTCGTTCTGTTACGCCACAAAGGAGGATGTGAAAGGAATGGAACAAGATCATATTTCAGACTTGATAACGGCTAAAAATGTATATCATTATGGGAAAGGATCTTGTGAACAAGGCTCCATGAAATATTACAGATTTTCAGTTTATATCCCGTCATCATTGTCCCAGTATGTCAGTACAATTTTTGCACAGTGGCATGGCATGCCCGATCGTACTCTACTCAGAACACCTGATGGTGTGGTTAAACAGGTATCACTGCATGAATTTGCAGAGATTGCCGAAAAAATGATTTTTAAGAAAGATACCGGATATGATTTGGTACCTGTTAAAAATAAAGAGGGAGGGATTAAAACCGATGCAAAAGGTAATCCTTTATACAAAACAGATACGAAACCGAATGATTGGTTGGTCGAACAAGGTGGATATCCTCCGTTGGCGTTTGGTTTTTCAAATCAGTTTTTCTATATCAAGGCAAATTCGGATCGTAAATGGATGACTGATAAAACTGACCGGTGTAATATTGAGCCGGAGAAAGCTACGGTGATGATCCCCCGAAAATCTGTGTATAAGACCAGTACGATAGCTTACAAAAGACCATTTAATGATTTTCCTAAAGATAGATGGGTAACATTCAGTATTAAAATTCAATGGACTTCCTACGGAAAAGAAAATGAACAAATACTAAAGAATGGTATGCTGGATGTTGTTATGGATTATGAAGAGCATAATTCAAAGATATCCGAGCATATAGTTGATAACGCGTCAATACTCATAGGACGCAATGATGAAATGGGATATTACTTTAAATTCGGCATCTACAGGGTTGGTAACAACACAATCCCGGTGCATTATAATTTGGCTGGTTACAGTGAAGAAATTTTTTAAAATATATATCCATGAAAACAGTTGCAATAGGAATCGATCTTGGAGGTACTTTTATAAAATACGGTGTAATATCCTCTGAAGGTGAAGTTCTCTATGAAGATATCATGGATAGCAATGCACGATCAGCCGCTGAGAATGTAATCAATAACCTGATTTCTGCGGTAAAGCAATGTCTTACTTATGTTCAGAAATACGCATTATCTGTTATTGGTGTGGGTATAGGATCTCCCGGTATTATTGACGATACATACCGGATTGTTCTTGGAGGAGCAGATAACATTGAAGGTTGGTTCAATCTTAATTTGGCAGATCGCATCGAAAACGAAGTTAATCTTCCCGTTTTTTTAAATAACGATGCTAACTTGA
>JBKECE010000148.1:0-7434 GCA_047974325.1 Dysgonomonas sp.
TTAAAGTCCCACGGCTAAGCCTTTTTTGACTGCTTTTTAATGGGATTTTCTGCTAGGGTCTGAAAATAAAAAAGTCCTGAATTCTGCTGAATTTCAGGACTTTTCGTCGATTTGTAAATCTGATTGGCGGTATGGACGGGACTCGAACCCGCGACCCCCTGCGTGACAGGCAGGTATTCTAACCAGCTGAACTACCACACCATTGAGTTTTTTTGAAGCATTTTCTCTCAAATGCGTTGCAAAGATATGGTAAGAATTTGAATTGTACAACAGCTTTGATTATATTTTTTATAACTATTTTTAGTCGATATTGATTATGAGTAGATTAAGATTCTATTCATAGGTTATTTAGTAGTCATATTTGGTGGAATTGAGCTAAAATAGCTAATGAAAATAAATGTAGTCGGTCGTAAAATTGAGATAATCGTTTAAACTGGTAAAAACTTTTGGAATTATATCTGTAGTTGACAGTCCCTTATACTGATTATCCCGATGGAGCCTATGAACGAAATTTTTATACCCATGACAGCAAGGCAGCCTTTTATCCCTCAAAGCTAAATGGTGGAAATCGGATGAAAGCATAAGTGGAGGTGTAAGATATGAATATAAGTATGATGAAAGGGGTAATATAATTTCATGCGAAACATATTGTGGAATGACGACTTGAAAGATTGGGATGGATCGTCTTATTATACTTATGCATATAATGAAAATGGTGTTCTAATTACTTTTGTTTCTTATGGAGGGGGACATGGAGAATCGCGTTTGGATAGTTTATATAACTAACCATTGGTATTGGCATGGTATCTCAGTTTCAAACATCTTAAATCATAGAGATAACAATATATTAATATTTTCACAAAATAAAGTTATAGTGATTTAAAATGCAGAAAATTAGAATATTGTGATTTATGATATTACCGGCAAAATTATAAATAAAATTCATTCTACGGAAAATATAATTCGTGTTGATTCTAATTCAAAAGTTTATATAGTCAAGGTCGGAGACAAGTACTCTACTCATTTGATAGTAAGATAGTTATTGTATATTCATATTATAAAGTTTTTTGAGAGTATGCTTGAATTATTCTGGAAGAATATTTTCGGGCATGTTCTTCGCTTTTTTGAGATTAAGAATTGTTATTGTTCATCAATAATTACGTTTTTCTAAATTGCTATTGAGCCCTTTCATATTTCAAAAAAAAACACGAAATTTGCTAACCTTGTCAAATAGCTAACTAATATAAATAAAAACCATTAACAACAATGAAAAAAAGCGCATTACAAGTAGCACGAGCTACTTATAAGCCTAAGATGCCAAAAGCATTGTACGGAAACCTTAAAGTAGAAGAAGGTGCAGCAACACAATCCGTAGCGGATCAGGATGCAGTGAAGAAACTTTTTCCTAATACCTATGGAATGCCAATTTTGAAATTTACAGAATCGGAAGAAAAAGTAAACTTTCAGCCAATAAATGTAGGAGTGATTCTTTCTGGAGGACAGGCTCCTGGCGGCCATAATGTGATTGCAGGTATTTTTGATGGTCTCAAAAAATTAAATGAAGATAGCAAGATATATGGTTTTCTTATGGGGCCTGGTGGACTCATAGACCATAAATATATAGAACTGACAAGCAGTATTATTGATGAATATAGAAACACAGGAGGTTTTGATATTATCGGATCCGGACGTACAAAATTAGAAACTACGGAACAATTTGATAAAGGTCTCGAAATTCTAAAGAAATTGAATATCAAGGCTCTTGTCATCATTGGTGGTGACGACTCCAACACGAATGCTTGTGTCTTGGCCGAATATTATAAAGCTATCGATGCAGGTGTGCAAGTGATCGGTTGTCCAAAAACAATAGATGGGGACTTGAAAAATGAAATGATCGAAACATCTTTTGGTTTTGATACAGCATGTAAAGTATATTCAGAGGTTATTGGCAACATTCAGCGTGATTGTAATTCGGCTCGTAAATATTGGCACTTTATCAAATTGATGGGACGTTCGGCTTCGCATATCGCTTTGGAATGTGCTCTACAGACACAGCCTAACTATTGCCTGATTTCGGAAGAAGTGGAAGCTAAAAATCAATCATTGGATTCTATTGTCACAGAAATAGCGGCTGTTGTTGCTAAGCGTGCCGAAAAAGGAGATAATTTTGGAACAGTTCTTATACCTGAAGGACTCATAGAATTTATCCCAGCTATTAAAGCCTTGATCTCCGAATTGAACGATTATCTAGCTCACCACCAAGAAGAATTCAATACGATTGCAAAAGACAAACAACGTCAGTATATTATAAATCACCTTTCAGCAGCTAATTCTGGCGTGTATGCAAGTTTGCCCGAAGGTGTTGCTCGTCAGTTGACACTAGACCGCGACCCACATGGAAATGTGCAAGTTTCATTGATCGAAACAGAAAAACTGTTAGCCGAAATGGTAGGAAACAAATTGGCTGAATGGAAGAAAGAAGGTCGATATAACGGCAAATTTTCTACACAAGTTCATTTCTTCGGTTATGAAGGGCGTTGTGCTGCGCCATCAAATTATGATGCCGATTATTGTTATTCGCTTGGTTATACAGCATCAGCTCTTATTGCAGCTGGCAAAACAGGATATATGTCATCTGTCCGCAACACAACAGCATCTGCTGACGAATGGATTGCAGGAGGTGTGCCCGTGACAATGATGATGAATATGGAGCGCCGTCATGGTGAATTGAAACCGGTTATTCAAAAAGCATTAGTAAAATTAGATGGTGCTCCGTTTAAGTTTTTTGCTTCTAATCGTGAAAATTGGGCACTAAATACAGAATATGTATATCCCGGACCAATTCAATATTTTGGTCCTACTGAAGTTTGTGATCAACCCACAGTAACACTTCAGCTTGAAATAGGAAAATAATAATCTGTTCTATTTTATATAGAAAAGGCAGTGGATATTTTAAATCCACTGCCTTTCTTTTTTTCTGACAAATTGATATATCTATCTGCTTTTACATTGTTTTGTATAAATGTTTAATAGCATTATGTCATCGTTTCGAGCCAAATAATTTGTGATATAGAAAATTTATATTGAATTTTGAGATAAACTTTAAATAACATACTATGACATTCTCAAAAAAACCTTGGGCTGAGCCCTACCGTATCAAAGTGGTAGAGTCATTGAAAACCACTACCCGTGAATATAGAATGGCAAAAATAAAAGAAGCTGGTTGGAATACATTCCTACTCCATTCCGATGATGTATATATAGACTTGCTCACAGATAGTGGAACAAATGCCATGAGTGACAGACAGTGGAGTGGTATGATGATGGGCGATGAAGCTTATGCCGGCAGTCATAGCTTCTATCGCTTCGAGGCTGCTTGCCGAAAATATTATGGTTATAAATATATTTTACCCACACATCAAGGGCGCGGAGCCGAAAACTTACTGAGTAAATGTGCCATTAAACCGGGTCAATATGTTGCCGGGAATATGTATTTTACAACAACTCGCCAACATCAGGAAATTGCAGGTGGAATTTTTGTTGATGTAATAATTGATGAAGCAAACAAGAGCCAGTCGGAACACCCCTTCAAAGGCAATGTCGATATTGCTAAGTTCGAACGATTGATCAAAGATAAAGGAGCTGAAAATATAGCCTACATAACAGTTGGAGCACCTGTGAATATGGCTGGTGGACAACCCGTGAGTATGGATAATATGAAGGCTGTTTCAAAGATGGCTCATGACAATGGCATCAAGGTGGTTTTAGATGCAACTCGTAATATAGAAAATGCTTATTTTATTCAGCAGCGTGAAAAAGGGTATGAACACAAAAGTGTTGAAGAAATTAATAGAGAGTTTTGTTCATATAGCGATGCAGCAACAGTGAGTGCAAAAAAAGATTTATACGTAAACATTGGTGGTATGGTCATGTGCAATGATGAGAATCTCTTCGACGAACTGCGAAGCCTGGTTGTTGTATATGAAGGAATGCCAACATACGGTGGATTAGCCGGACGTGACATGGAAGCTATGGCGATAGGGTTGGAAGAAGCTGTTAAAGATGAACAGGTGGCATCGCGTGTAAGGCAGGTGGAATATTTTGGGCGCTTGTTGCATGAGGCAGGTATACCCATTGTTTTACCTATTGGTGGTCATGGGGTTTTCATTGATGCCAAGAAGTTTTATGACCACATACCGCAGAATCAATTTCCAGCACAGAAATTAGCAGCGGATATTTATGTTGAAAGTGGATTGCGGTCTATGGAACGGGGAATCGTTTCAGCCGGTCGAAACAAAGATACCGGTGATCATTATTATCCTGAACTGGAATTGGTGAGACTCACAATTCCACGTAGAGTATATACACAATCCCATTTTGATCTGGCAGCTTACTACATTATAGATATGTATAAAAATAGGCACAATGCAAAAGGTCTGAAAATGGTCTATGAACCTAAATATCTTCGCTTTTTTCAAGCAAGATTTGAAGAGTTATAGGTTTCTAATTAGGCGAAATAGTCTTTTTCTGACTAAGGATGCGATGAAATTATTTTAAACAATACAATCCACCCGGCATAGGTTCAATGATGCCTTTCATTTCCATTTCCAATAAGGTTGAAAAGAGTGTTGATAATGGAATGGATACTCTGGATGATAAAGCATTCATATGCACAGATTCAGCTTCAAGCAGCAGATCATATATTTTTTGCTCATCAACCGAAAGATCCGGAAATAGTTGCCTTTGTTTTGTTTGTGGCTTTTTTGTTGTCGAAATATCCCAATTCATCAGATCAACAAAACTTTTTGCTGATTGCAACAACAATGCTTTGTTGTCAACAATCAATCTATTGCATCCCGAAGAATATAGGTCAGTTGTTCTTCCGGGAAGTGCAAACACATCTTTATTATATGAATTTGCTATCTCCGCAGTAATTAAAGAACCACCTTTCTTGTCCGATTCAATAACAATCACTGCATCAGCTATTCCCGCGATAATACGATTGCGACGCACAAAATTGTGTCGTTCAGGCTCAGTCCCACTTGTAAACTCAGTTAATAAACCACCTTTTTCCAACATTTCAACAGCTGTTTTCCGATGTGTTGACGGATATATTCTGTCAAGCCCATGAGCCAAGATGCCTATAGTTGACAGATTATTTTTTAATGCGGCTTTATGAGCTTCAATGTCTATTCCATAAGCCAATCCGCTAGCAATAACTATATCCGGACAAATACTCCCGATTTCTTCTACAAAATTATGACAGAAGGAATTACCATAATTTGTTGATTTTCGAGTTCCTACGATACTGATGATCTTTTTAGCATTCAGGTCGGCATTTCCCTTATGATAGAGCAAGACAGGAGCATCAAGGCATTCCTGAAGCCGTGATGGATAGTTACTATCAGTGAAAAAATATGTTTTGATCTTATTTTTCTCTACAAAACATAATTCTTCCTCGGCCTTGCGCAGCACTTCGGGATTCAAAATCTCATTGGCAAGTGACTGTGAGATACCTCTTATGGACAGGAGCTTTTTCTTTCCCATCCTGAAAACTTCTTCAGCATCACCAACAACTTCTAATAGTTGTCGCGCCGTAATATCTCCGACACCACGAATCTGTGTGAGGGCAATTTGATATAATAATTTTGATTGATCTGACATTGATGTAAAGATAGTTCGTGAATGAGTAATATGTGAATTAGATATACTCTGCAAAAATCTTATCGAGATGATCCGGTCTTGATAATTTTCCGTTTATCAGGCATACCACAGTGATTTCTGCATCAGAGCAGATCAGATTGTCGGATATGCGTACTATCTTTTGGTGAAAAATATAACGAACTCCTTTTCTCTCTATTTTTTCTATAGTGCAGTGAAACTTATCCATTCCCAACAATGAGTTTTTATATTTTATATATATACTTGACACTACTAAGTCCATTCCCTGATCGTGCAGATCAAAAAAATTGAGACCAACATTTTCCAGAAATTCGTGCCGTGTCACTTCATAATAATGCTGGTAATTTGCATTGTTTACTATTGCCTGAGCATCACACTCATAGTCACGAACTTTCATTTCATATTGAAAAACAGGAGAATCCATATATCTTTTATAAGAGTTTTAATTATTTGATTTTTGCAAATATACCTCAATTACATAAATATTGATACTTATAATTTGATTTTGCCATGTAAATGTAGATTATTTCTTTAGACATTATGGAATTTTAGTATTTGATATCTCTATTAAATAAAAGAAAGATTTTATAAAATTATTAACAATTAAAATGATAAAACTATGGCACGGACTATCAAACTTAATTCATCAGATTGGTGTGATCTTATATTTGAAAACAAGAATAAAGCTTATGGAGCATATAAATTGCGCCAGACATCAACAAGAAGGCACGTGATTGCATTTGTTGTAACATTGTTGTTTGTAGGAACTATTGCTGCAATTCCATCTCTATTGGATGCCGCAAAAGTGAAGGGCATAATTTCGGGAGGAATAGATGAATCCTATGTGGTGGCTGAATACGAAGAACCTAAAAAAGAGGAAGAAGAAATCGTCCCTCCAAAGCAGGAAACTGTGCCAAAGGAACAAGTGCGGGCAGCCATAAAATATAATGCTCCTGTGATTGTAGACAATGATCAAGTAAAACCCGAAAATGAATTAAAACCCGTCAGTGAAGTGCTGAATGGAAAAGGGGTTATTGCTAATTATGAAAATCCTAATGGATCGAATAATCCTAATGCGCCATCCCCAGAGGTTATTCTAACTCAACAAGCAGTCACAAATACAAAAACAGAAAAGGATCCGGTTCTGAAAATAGCTCCTCAGATGCCACAATATCCTGGTGGAACAGCCGAATTGATGCGTTTTTTGAATAGTAATATTAAATATCCGACTATTGCTATCGAAAATGGAATCAAAGGACAGGTCGTTGTGACGTTTGTCGTGGAAAAAGATGGCTCAATAACAGGAGTTAAAGTGGTAAAATCTCTTGATCCATCATGCGACAAGGAAGCATTGAGAGTGGTGAGTTTGATGCCCAAATGGGTTGCAGGACGATTGGAAAATGGACAATCTGCAAGAGTACAGTTTACTTTACCGGTCACTTATAGCATCCGGAATTGATTATAGTTAGCACTTAGAAGAGCAGAACGGAGTTGAATATTTATTCAACTCCGTTCTATTGTTTTGTTAGAGAAATAATTTATTTCAATTTCTCTATCCATTTTCTGGCATTAATGAATGCTTCTATCCAAGGTGTCACATCGTCTTTACGATATTCAAATGGATAATAGGCACATTGCCATGGAAAGATACTTCTTTCGAGGTGTGGCATAATGGCTAAGTGGCGACCATCTTTAGAACAAACTCCGGCAGCACTATAATCCGATCCGTTCGGATTGCCCGGATATTCGTCA
>JBKECE010000161.1:0-8138 GCA_047974325.1 Dysgonomonas sp.
TTTGTCTTTACCTTCTTATATTACTATAAAAAACAAGACCCGGTGGAGAATAACGGATTCGAACCGTTGACCCCCTGCGTGCAAGGCAGGTGCTCTAGCCAGCTGAGCTAATCCCCCAGAAATATGAAAATATATTCAATGGAGTTAAAAAAACGTAGTTTCTAATTTAAGATAAATTCAAAAGAAAGAATCTCTTCGTCTATATCTCATAACTCAGCCTTCAATAAAAACTCCTAATCTTTCTATACGCTTATAGAACTCTGAGCATCTCTTACTCGCTCAACGGGATGCAAAAGTAGAGCTTTTTTTTGAATTCGCAAGGCTTTTAGACTTATTTTTTACTTTTATTTTCCCTCAATAGAACCCTATACAAATTAACAACCTAAAGCACATAAGCTTATATGGTAGAATAAAAAACAGAATATGCTGATTTTTTTTATTATTGGGCGAAATATACCTGTGTACACTACATCTGATATTTTAAATAGGGATATTTTTAAACGAAAGTAATTACCTAAAATAATATGAAAAGTGATGCTAAAAAATTTAACTTTGCAATATGGATACGATTTACGACATAGATGATTTATATTATAAAGCTATTGAACTGTTGAGACAGATGATAAGCATTCCCTCTTTCAGCAGGGAAGAAGACAATGTTGCAGATATGTTAGGTAAATATATTGAAGATATGGGATTTCCTGTGAATAGGAAAGGAAACAATCTTTGGATAAAATCGCCAGAATTTGATCCGGCTAAACCCACCATTTTACTTAATTCTCACATAGACACAGTCAAGCCTGTATCCGGTTGGACAAAGAATCCTTTTTGTCCGGAAATTGAAGGGGATTATTTATATGGATTGGGCAGTAATGACGCCGGAGCAAGTGTGGTTTCGCTGCTTCATTCTTTTATGTTATTATCGCAGAAACCACAAGTTTACAATCTTATTTTTCTGGCGTCGTGCGAAGAAGAGATTTCCGGAAAGAATGGAGTAGAGTCGGCTCTTAAGGATATTCCAACACCAGCATTTGCCATTGTTGGAGAACCAACCGAAATGAATCCGGCTATTGCTGAAAAAGGATTGATGGTGCTGGATTGTACGACATATGGGCAATCAGGACACGCTGCCCGCGATGAAGGAGAAAATGCCATCTACAAGGCACTATTGGACATTGAATGGTTCAGAAACCATCAATTTGCCGATGTTAGTGAATTACTTGGCACTGTGAAAATGACCGTGACAATGATAAATGCGGGAACACAACATAATGTTGTTCCTGACAAGTGCGAATTTGTGGTAGATGTACGCAGCAACGAATTGTATAGCAACGAACTGTTGTTTGAATTGATAGACAAACATACACTTTGTGAAGTAAAGCCACGCTCTTTCAGACTCAATTCATCCAAAATTCCAATAGAGCATCCGTTTGTTCAACGCGTGTTGATGATTGGCAAAGAGGCTTTCGGATCACCAACCTTATCGGATCAGGCATTAATGAATTTTCCATCCGTAAAGATTGGTCCGGGTAAATCTGCCCGCTCTCATACAGCCGATGAGTTCATTCTGCTGAGTGAAATTCGCGAAGCCATTGAATATTACACAAAGCTATTGGATGGATTAAGAATCTAAATACTTCGAAGTATTTAGATTCTTAATTTCCTAGAAGATCCTACTTATTATTAAATAAACCTTTCACTTCATGCGGTTCACACCGTAAGTATTGCTTCACACCCCTCACTTTCGCTCCAAGCTCAGCAGCAGCATGCCATCCCCAGCGTGGATCATAAAACATTCCGCGTCCAACAGCCACCAGATCAGCCTTACCGGCATTCAGAGCCTCTTCTGCTTCCATCGGTTTTGTGATCAATCCAACTCCAATGACAGGCATTTGCACTTCTTTTCTTATGGCCTCGGCAAACGGTAATTGATAGCCTGGGTGCAATGGTGGCAGTTTCTGCAAGCCTCCATCAAGCCCTCCGGTGGACACATGTATATAGCCACATCCGTTTCGATCTAATTGTCTTGCAAGTTCTATACTTTGTGGCAAATCCCAACCTCCATCTATCCAGTCAGTTGCAGAAATACGTATGCAGACAGGGAAATCTACCGGGACAACTGCTTTCACTGCATCAAAAACTTCCAGAGCAAAACGCATCCTGTTTTCAAGGCTTCCGCCATATTCGTCAGTTCGTTTATTGGTTATTGGAGAAAGAAACTGGTGTATTAGATAACCATGTGCGCCATGAAGTTCAATAGCATCAAATCCAATTGTAACTGCACGTTTTGCAGCATCGGCAAATTGGGTCACTATATCTTTAATCTCATTTTTCGAGAGCGCTCTTGGCTCAGTGCCTCCTGTGCTGAGATATTCCGCTGAAGGAGCAACTGTTTGCCAACCATTAGCGTCATTTGGAGGTAAAAAATGATCTGGTTTCCAACCCAAATCACCAGAAGCTTTCCGCCCCGCGTGCGAGATCTGTATAGCTAACGGGATGGTAGAATGCAGTCGGATAAAATTAACTACTTTAGCTAAAGAAAAAGCTGTTTTTTCGTCCCAAAGGCCCAAGTCTCCATAAGATATACGCCCTTCAGGCACGATTCCGGTAGCTTCCATGATCAACAGTCCGGCTCCAGACAAAGCCAAGTTGCCATAGTGCATCATGTGCCATTCTGTAGCCTGCCCATTGGCGGCTGAATATTGGCACATAGAAGGAATTACTATACGGTTATCTAGTTTTAAATTCCCTATTTTTACTTCTGAAAACAATTTATTCTCACTCATAAATGTACTTGATTTTGCGTTTATTTCATCCGTCTAATTTAATGAATTTTTCTTCTTAAAACAACAAGATAAAATTACTAATTGTGAGAATAATTACCGCTTATCTGTATTAGTAAAAACGGAAGTCTTTATTATTAGCTTCACAGCTGATATATAAAATTACAAATCAAAGCAATCATTCAAGAACTCAAAACCCGTTTCTTTGCCAGAAATTCTTTGATGCCTCCTATATGTTCCCGTATTTTTTTATCTGAGAATTCATAGACTTTGGTAACAAGACCATCCAAGAAATCACGGTCGTGAGACACGAGGATCACCGTTCCATCATAATCGAGGAGTGCATTCTTCAGCACCTCTTTAGTCTTTAGATCTAAGTGATTGGTAGGCTCATCGAGAACAAGCACATTAACAGGTTCTAAGAGCAATTTTATCATTGCCAGACGTGTTTTTTCTCCTCCTGAAAGCACTTTTACTTTTTTGTCCGAATCTTCTTTATTGAACATAAATGCTCCCAAAATATTGCGTATCTGAGTCCGTATATCACCTTCGGCAACACGATCAATTGTCTCAAAAACGGTCAAATCCTGATCGAGTAATTCAGCTTGATTCTGGGCAAAATATCCCACCTTCACATTGTGTCCCAATATCATGGTTCCATTGTAAGATGTTTCACCCATAACACATTTAACAAACGTAGACTTGCCTTCACCATTTTTCCCAGCTAAAGCAATCTTTTCGCCACGTTCTATCATCAGATTTGCATTTTCAAAAACCAGATAATCATCATATTTTTTTGTCACCATATCCACTGTCAAAGAATAACTACCGGAACGTATTGCTGGTTGAAAACGGATGCGGATATGAGATTTATCTTCTTCGTCAATTTCGACCCGTTCCATCTTTTCCAACTGCCTGACACGGCTCTGCACCAGCACAGCTTTGGCTGCCTGAGCCCTGAACCGCTCAATGAATTCTTCAATCTCCTGAATCTGCTTTTGCTGCGCCTCCCATGCATGAATTTGTTGTTGACGGCGTTCTTCACGCAGTTCTAGATACTTGGTATAATTTACTTTATAATCATATATCCGTCCCAAAGTGAGTTCAATTGTACGATTAGTAACGGCATCTATAAACGTTCTGTCGTGTGAAATCAGGACAACGGCATTTGCCTGCGTGCGGATAAAATCTTCGAGCCAACCGATAGATTCAATGTCAAGATGGTTGGTGGGTTCGTCAAGCAGCATTACATCAGGTTTGCTAAGCAGTAGTTTTGCCAATTCGATGCGCATACGCCAGCCACCGCTGAACTCGTTTGTCGGACGGTCGAGATCGGTACGTTTGAAGCCCAATCCGAGCAGAGTTCGCTCCACTTCTCCATCAAAATTAGTATCTTCGATTCTAGCCAAACGTTCATGAGCATGAGTGAAATCATCTATCAACTTGGCGTAATCGTCCGATTCATAATCCGTTCTTGTTTCCAACTGCCTGTTCATTTCTTCTATCTGATCCTGCAAATTGAAAATATGAGCAAAGGCAAGCGATGCCTCTTCCCTCACAGTTCGTTCATCCGAAACAACCATTATCTGGGGTAGATAACCAACTGTTGTTCCATCAGGCATTGATATAACTCCCTGATAATTTTTATTTATTCCGGCAAGAATCTTGAGCATGGTACTTTTCCCCGCTCCGTTCTTACCCACAAGAGCAATACGATCATTGTCGTTGATTATAAAATTTATGTTGTCGAAAAGAATTCGTCCTGCAAGTTCTACTTTTAAGCTATCTACTATTAACATCTGTCTCTGTGATATATATTATTTTGATTAGGCTGCAAAAATACACAAAATGTTGTGCATTGAAAGACTTTGCTTTATAATTATACCATAAATACGGTATTGTAACCCTTGTCAAAACCGTCTAGCTTTGTCATGAGAAATATAAGCCATATAAATAATTGTATACATTATGAGTAATTATAAATTTGAAACATTGCAGGTGCATGCCGGACAAGAAGTAGACCCAACAACTCATGCTCGTGCCGTACCTATTTATCAAACAAGTTCATACGTTTTTGAAGATGCTCAGGATGGAGCTGATCTATTTGGATTACGCAAATTTGGCAATATTTATACACGGCTGATGAATCCGACAACCGACGTCTTTGAAAAACGGATTGCTGCACTAGAAGGTGGAGCAAGTGCTTTAGCAACATCGTCAGGTCAATCAGCTCAATTTATAGCTCTTAACAATATCCTTTCTGCAGGTGATAATTTCATATCCACCTCCCACCTATACGGAGGAACGTATAATCAGTTTAAAAGCCAGTTTAAGCGTCTTGGAGTGGAAGTTCATTTCACGCCAAACGATAATCCGGAAGAATTTGAAAAGCTGATTAACGACAAAACGAAAGCTATTTATCTGGAAACCATCGGTAATCCCGACTTAAATATACCGGACTTTGAAGCAATTGCCAAGGTTGCGGACAAACATGGTATTCCCCTTATTGTAGATAACACATTTGGTGCAGGAGGCTATTTGTTCCGTCCATTAGAACATGGAGCCACCATTGTTGTGGAAAGTGCTACAAAATGGATCGGTGGACATGGAACAGCTCTCGGAGGAGTGATCGTAGATAGCGGGAAGTTTAATTGGGGAAATGGTAAATTTCCGGAATTTACAAATCCGTCCGACAGTTATCACGGGCTTGTTTTCTGGGATGTGTTTGGAGCCAATGGCCCTTTCGGGAATATTGCTTTTACGTTGCGTGCCCGTGTTGAAGGTATACGTGATTGGGGAAACACCATAAGTCCATTTAATTCGTTCTTACTCATTCAAGGACTCGAAACACTATCTTTAAGAGTTGAACGTCATGTGTCCAATGCTCAGACCATAGCCGAATGGTTGGAAAAACATCCAAAAGTGGAATATGTGAACTATCCCGGACTAAAAAGTAGCCAATATCACGAACTTGCAAAAAAATATTTCAAAAAAGGGTTTGGCGGAGTTCTTTCTTTCAAGATAAAAGGTGATGGAAGCCAAGCCGATAGCTTTATAAACAACCTTGAGTTGATCAGCCATCTTGCCAACGTGGGAGATGCCAAATCGCTGATCATTCACCCTGCTGCAACAACTCACGAGCAACTTTCGCTCGAAGACAAGATTGCATCGGGTGCTATTCCCGGACTGCTTCGCATATCGGCAGGGATAGAGAATGTTGATGACATAATTGAAGATTTAAACAAAGCCTTTGACAAGCTGTAAATAAGTATTTGTATCCTATCTTTGATCTTTTCTCCTATTTTTGCCCTAGGGTAATTATAGGAGAATATTTTTAACATATACTCATGGCAAATATCAGAATAGAACTTTACAGACCTGAATATAAAGAAGATTTTATCAGGTTGAATACAGAATGGATTACTACATTTTTCAAGATAGAAGAATCAGACATTCTGGCATTGAACAATGTGGAAGAATATATTATCGGCAAAGGTGGGCAAATCTTTCTGGCCATAGATGAGAATAGAGGCGAAGTGCTTGGTTGCTGTGCCCTGATAAAGCATCCCGATACAGGAACTACTGAGATGGGAAAAATGGCTGTCACACCGAAAGCTCAGGGATTAGGTTTAGGTAGAAAACTTGGCCAAGCCTTGATTGACTATGCAAGACAAAACGGCATCAAAAAAATATTTCTGGAAGGTAATACCAAAATGGAAGCTTCAATCATCCTCTACCGTAAACTGGGATTTGAGGAAGTACCTATTTCTGAGGCATCTTATGAGCGTTGCGATATTATGATGACTCTGGATATAAAATAAAAACTGCGTCAGATATTTTCTAACGCAGCTACTCAAAACTGTTACCAATAGTTTTTTATTCCTTTTTATCCATGTATTTATACATATGATTGTTTTTAGGTCTTATCAATAAGCGTAATGAAACATCATAGTTCAGATAACTCCACACCCAATCAATAAAAACCGATACTTTATTTCTCATACCAATAATGGATAGTAGATGCACCCATATCCAGAGCCACCATGCCAAACGTCCTTTAAACTTGAATTTACCCAAATCTACTACAGCCGCATTGCGTCCAATGGTTGCCATTGAGCCTTTGTCCAAATATTTAAATTTACGCCAATCGGTGCTTCCTTTTGCTGCGTAATTAAGATTTTTTGCCAGACGCGTAGCCATTTGCAATGCCACTTGTGCCACCTGAGGATGCCCTTTGGGGGTTTCTTCGGTGATCAACAAAGATGTGTCTCCGATACAAAATATATCTTCGTACCCTTTTACTTTGTTAAACTCATCGACCATCAAACGACCTCTGTTATAAGAATCTTCACTCAATCCGGCCAAGCTATTTGGTTTGATACCTCCAACCCAAAATACATTGCGGGTGCGAAGTTTTTCTCCGGTGTTCAGTTCCACATAAGGATATTCATAGTCTTTTACAGGAATATCCTGATGAATAATTACACCTCGCTTTGACAATGTGTCGGCTGCTGCCTGAGATGCTTCCGGAGACATTCCTGACAATAATCGGGGCGATGCATCAACAAGATGGATTTCCATTTTACCGAAGTCCAATTCGGGGTAATCTTTCGGAAGAATTGTTTTTTTCATGTCTGCCAAGGCTCCTGACAATTCCACTCCGGTTGCTCCTCCACCAACAATTACGAATGACAATATTTCTTTAAGTTCTGCATCGTCCTTCGCACTCAACGCCTCTTCCAGACTCAGCAGAATCCTGTTTCTTACCAATAGCGATTCGGAGATAGACTTCAAAGCATAAGTCGATTCTTTTAACTTATCGTTTCCAAAATAGTTTGTATCACATCCTGTGGCTATGACCAGATAATCATATGTAAGATAACCAATATTGGTTTCTATGATTTTTTCGACAGGTTTCACACATTGAGCAATACACATCCTAAAGTGAAAATCCTTCTTTTTCTGAAATGTTTTCCTATGCGGATACGATATTGAACTAGGCTCCAACCCACCTGATGCAACCTGATACATCAAAGGTTGAAACTGATAATAATTTACCTTATCTATCAATATAATCTGATAGTGCTCCGGCGATATATTTTTCGCCAATTGCAGTCCGGCAAATCCTCCTCCTACGATCACGACACGTTTCTTTTTGTCGCAAACGGGAATATTTGCAATTATTTCCATTAAAATTTACCTATAGTTAGTGACCCAAAAACAAATTTTTCTAAAAAAATAAAAAGTCTATCTACATCATTTGTCGGCTTTCATTTCCTTACTCGCTACGAATTTAGCTTTCACAAATTCATATACCGCAGGGAGGATTGATATTACGACAATGATAATTACTAC
>JBKECE010000176.1:0-5269 GCA_047974325.1 Dysgonomonas sp.
TTGTTGACAGCATGGAACAATGATGTGAAAGACAACACCATACTTCCTGAAATGAAAAACACATATACCGGAACAATTGGAGCTGATGTTGAATGGTTTGGTTTCCTGACCAGTACGGAATCTTTTGTTGATGATGCATTGGTTTATGAATATATATTGAATGATGGTAAAATCAAAGTGATGAACAAGTCAAACACGGCAATTTACCTATCAGCTTACAGTATCACAGGTCAAAGTGTTTTAAGCAAAACCTTAGCTCCTGTTGAAACTTTCGAACAAGATATTCAAGGCTTTGGTAATTGTTTAATCTTGAAGATTGTAAGTGTAGATGGACAGGTTTACACGAGAAAAGTGTTCACTAAATAAATCACATACAGAACTTTTTAGTTATTTTTCCTGATCAAACTCTGAATTCCAGGGTTTGATCAGGAAAAATAATAACTCAGATTTTGTGAGTCCCATCCGACAAATTAACAATCTAATACAAACAGATGAAAGTAAATTGTGTCTCATTTTTGTTATTCCTCTTAATAATCATACAACTGTCTGCAACACCAGCAGATGTTTCTTCGGATGTGGTGGCAGTAGAAGAAATAACAGTAAAAGAGCCTGTTGAAGGGTTGATTTTTGATGGGACAAAATCCAATAGTTTCATTAATCTTGGAAATAATCCCCTCCTTGTTTCTCCCTCAGAATTCACAGTTGAAGCAGTTGTTTGTTTTTCGTCTTTAACAGGTGGTTATATAATTTCATCTGAAGGCTGGACGAGCACAGAAGGTAATCAGGGCTATTCATTGCGGTTGAATAACGGGAAAATTAATTTTTCCGTGGGCGTGAGTTCTGCCTGGTCTGAAATTAACGCTCCTGTTGATGCACCCTTGAATAAATGGATGCATGTTGCTGCTGTTTACAGCACTGATTTCATGAGATTGTATGTTGATGGGTTGATGGTTGATTCTAAAGCTAATCCCGGGATTATTGCTCTATCATCTCAGAATCTCATCATTGGAGAGGGATCAGCATGGAAGAACCGTCGATTGAGCGGAAGAATAGGATATATTCGTTTATGGAATAAAGTCCGGACACCAGACCAAATCAGATTGCTAATCAATGAATATTCAGCTGGAACAGAGCAGGATTTAATAGCAGCATGGAATAATGACATCAGGGATAATACGATTCTTTTTGATAAGAAATCAACTATTTCAGGGGTTGAGAACGCGGAAACTTGTTTGTCTCGCGGGAAAGAAATTTATGAGTTAATAAATCAGTATTACCGAAAATCCAATGGTTTATATAATGAAAGTTATCCGGGACAAAGTAATGACCCTACATATTCATATCTTTGGCCTTACGATGTCATGGTTTCGGGAGCAACAGCGCTCTATCGTGTCGGCTATGGGCTTAATTTAACGGAGTTTGATGATAATTACCAAAAGTATTATAACAAGAAATATGTTGGTGGTAAATGGATTGAAGGATATGCATCTGCCACAAATGGATCAACGGGTAATGGTACACGTTTTTATGACGATAACTCGATCGTCGGACTTAATATTTTAAAGTCCTATGAAATATTTAATCAAGTACGTTTTTTTGAAAGGTCCTCTAAAATTGTTGAGTTTTTAAAGACAGGTAAAGATAACATCCTGGGGGGTGGTCTTTGGTGGAATGAAGATGAAAAAAACATCCCGTCCAATCCGAATTCAAACAAGCCCACGTGTTCCAATGGTTATGCTACATTTTTTTTATTGAATTATTATAAAAGATGTCCCGGAAATGAAAAAAGCACAGTGCTTGCCTTTGCAAAAGAGTTATATGATTGGCTGAAAGCTAACCTCCGTGATCCGGCAGATAATTGTTACTGGAATGATGTGGGAGCTTCCGGTGTAATTAACAAAACCAAATGGACTTACAATACTGGCGTGATGATTCAGAATGCACTTCGTTTATACGAAATAACCCTAAACAGCTCGTATCTCGATGATGCCATAAAATCAGCGGAAGGATCTTATAAATTATTTTCAGGTGCACGTAACGGGGTAAATGCATTTTTCCCGGATCATGACCCATGGTTTAATGTAGAATTAGCAAAAGCTTACATCAATCTAAGCCCGTACTTTCCGGAGGCAAATACATATGTCAAAACCTTTCATACGTTTATTAATCATGCATATAATCACGCACGGAATGCGAATGGCTTTTTTTATGAAGACTGGACAGGTGTCAGTCCCAAAAGATATTATTATTTGTTGATGCAGGCACCTGTTGTCGAAGCTTTTGGTCTCTTGTCCGAATATTACAAAGAAAAGGGAGATGTCTGGGGAAATTTTGCTGGTATAATTGGGGCAGATGTCGGGTGGTTTGATAATCTTACTACTGTCAGAAATCCACGGAATATATTAAAAGGTGTTGATATTCATGTGTTCAAACAAGGTTTCCGGGTAATAAACGACACTGATGCACGTTTACATTTACAAGTGTTTAGTCTTCAGGGTGTTGTTGTTGAGGAGTTTGCTGTTAACAGGTATGAGCAGGTTGTAAGACAATTAAACAATCTGAATGGATATTATATTGTAAGATGTGAGAATGAGCATAAAGAGGTGTGTTTTAAAAAGATTGTGTTAAAACAATAGAACTGTTGGAGGTTTCTTTAATTAAATGTAAATATGTACCAATTTGACAAACGTATAGTAATGACTTTAGATGCCGGAGGAACCAATTTTGTGTTTTCGGCTATGCAATCGAATGTAGAAATAGTAAATCCCATTTGCCTTCAATCGAACGCGCACGATTTGGAAAAATGCCTGCAAACACTTGTTGAAGGTTTTGTGCAGGTAAAAGTACAGTTGAACGAAGAACCGATCGCCATCAGTTTCGCTTTTCCCGGTCCGGCCGACTATGTAAATGGGATCATTGGTGATTTGCCAAACCTCAAAGCATTTCGTGGCGGGGTAGCTTTAGGACCGTTTCTTAAAGAGAAATTTGGCATTCCAGTTTTTATCAATAACGATGGCGACCTTTTTGCATATGGTGAGGCTATTGCCGGGATTTTACCCGAAATAAACCATAAACTTGCCGAAGCCGGCTGTTCGAAGCGATTCAAAAACCTGCTTGGTGTCACATTCGGTACCGGATTTGGTGGTGGAGTGGTTACCAATGGGAAATTACACATGGGCGATAATGGTGCCGGAGGGGATGTGTGGGTTTTTCGTCATAAGAAACACCGTAATTGCATAACTGAAGAAAGTGTCGGTGTAGCAGCCATCAAACGCATGTACAGTGAGTTTTCGGGCGACAATGCTATGGAACATTCGCCCAAAGATATATGCCAGATTGCTTCAGGACAAAAAGCCGGTGATAAAGCCGCCGCGTTGAGAACTTTCGCTGAGTTAGGTGAAGAAGCCGGTGATACCATTGCACATGCCATCACTTTGGTGGATGGGCTGGTTGTGATTGGCGGAGGATTGACAGGAGCAGCAGAATTTTTTATGCCAGCCTTAATGAGTGAACTCAATGGAACCATTGGCCGGCTGAGTGGCGAAAGCTTTCCCCGGTTGCAAATGAAAGCTTTTGATTTGAATGATGAGCAGGAACTGGAGGCATTTATTAAAGGGAGCTCTACCCAAGTGCTTGTTTCTTGAACAGATAAAATGGTGAATTACAATTCAGAAAAAAGAATATGTGTGGCTGTTACAAAACTAGGAGCAAGTAAAGCCATATCACTGGGTGCTTATGCTTTTGCATTAAACGAAATGGATGTTGCTTCCGAACAAATAATTTAATTTACATCACAAGAAAATCAAATACAATGAAAAAAGAAAACTCGATTGCTAAAATTTTGCCAGTATTGTTTGGATTCTTTATCATGGGCTTTTGCGATGTGGTAGGAATTACAGCCATGCATGTGAAAGAAGATTTATTAGGCAGTTACAGTCCGGAATTCAGGGATACACTTTCGAATCTTATTCCGGTGGCTCTGTTTTCCATGTTTCTTATTTTTTCCATTCCTACGGGGATGCTGATGAACAAAATTGGTCGCAAAAAAACTGTTTTGCTTAGTAATGTCATTACCATTGTAGCAATGTTTATTCCATTGATAGAATACTCATTCGCCATGTCATTAGTAGCCTTTGCCTTGTTGGGGATTGCAAACACCATTCTTCAGGTGTCGTTAAATCCCTTGTTGACCAATGTAGTTAAGGGCGATAGGCTGACATCGAGCCTCACGGCCGGGCAGTTTGTAAAAGCAATATCGTCATTTTGCGGACCATTTATCGCGGCATGCTCGGCATCAATGCTCGGGAACTGGCAATATATTTTCCCCATCTACGCGTTTATTACACTTATTTCAACAGTCTGGTTGATTGCAACGCCTATAAAAGAAGAAGTCATAACGAATAAAGCCAGTTCATTTGGCGAGGTGTTCAGTCTGTTGAAAGATAAAACAATTTTATTGTTTTTCTTAGGAATTGTCTTCGTGGTTGGAGTTGATGTGGGTATAAATACTGCTGCACCCAAAATTTTAATGGAGCGAGCAGGACTCAATTCAATCGACGCAGGTTACGGACCCAGTACGTATTTTGCATTCCGCACAGCAGGAGCATTTATTGGAACTATATTACTTGCAAATTATTCTCTCGTCGGAATATTTAAAGCCATTACTGTTACAGTTGTTTTAGCACTGATTGCACTCATATTTGCAGGAGATAAAATTACTATTTTTGCATTATTTGCCATTATCGGTCTTGCCATTGCCAATGTATTTTCCATTATAATTTCACAGGCGCTGCAATCACGTCCCAGCAAAGCTAATGAAATTTCGGGTCTGATGATTACCGGAGTTTTCGGAGGAGCTGTTATTCCGTTTATCATGGGATTAACTTCGGATATGATTGGTTCGCAGGTAGGTTCAGTGTTAGTTATTTTGCTAAGCGCGGCTTATCTCCTTTTGGAGGCTTTCCAGCTAAATCAAAACCATAAGTTGTAAATGATATAAAGTCTAATACTCAATACTTCGTTAAACTTTAGGCACATTTAGTGCCATATAAAATAAGTCCTTTGATATTTTGTTTTTTTTTAAGTATGTTTGGTCTTAGAGCAAACATTGCAATAAATCTGTCAAGCAGTAATATATTGTGATTCATTACTTTAATATCCGCCATAGAGAATTCTTCTCTTTGCGATTTTGGTATGGAAAACCAATGTGTAACCTTGGCAACATTGACGGCAGTGAGCGACCTATTAAAGTGAAAATGCAGTTTGTTTT
>JBKECE010000184.1:0-11004 GCA_047974325.1 Dysgonomonas sp.
GACCCAAAAGACGTTCAGACGAGACTGGGGCACAGCAATATAGCTACCATCTTACAGGTATACACCCATACTATTGCAGACAGGAGCGTAGCTATATTTGAGGAAGCTGTCAACAACTGAAAATTTCGTTGATAAATCGTTGACAACTTCCTTTCTTTATTCTTTTTATTCTAAAATGTAATGTAATTACAAGGACAACAGGCAAATAGTTTTGACATTGTTCCCCATAAATACAACTCCCCTGTACTAAAATGCCTCTTTTAACCCTTCAAAATCCAAATAGTCCTCTATAAATTGTTTTCGTAGTAAGTTAAAAGGAATAAACTCGTTATATTTACCGTTAATCTGCACTTTCTCAGGTAAAGGAAGTTCATATAAATCTAATTCAGATTTAATAATATCGGAAATTATATATTCCAATTCTTCTTTCGTTCCAGTAAAATTCACCTCTAAAAAAACACAAGTAATCCAAGGGTGTTTACTTCTTATGTTCCTTTTCAATAACGCATAGTGAAGAGTCAATAGCTGTCGTGTCCCCACCCAAGGGAACACCGCGTATTTTTTATCGGAAAGAGGGGTAACCAGATTTTCTAAAATACCGCTGTTTCGAGCAATGTATTGTATTTCCGTTAATCGTTCACGGCACCTCTCACTCAAGTACGGATATGGCAAATCACCTTGAAGAATGCTGCGGATTTTTTTTACTAAAACAGTATGCAGCTCCGCGTCGAAATCTACGTCCCAGTCAACTACAGAAATACCTGGTACTTTTTTAACAAAAACAACCTTTGATTTTGTATTGACATCAACCGTTTCCCATGTCATGCCCGCCAATGCAAAACGAGTACCAACAGGGTAAATCTTATCAACAGTACCGATTGTGCGGTTTTCATCCTTAACTAGCAAATATTCTGGAGCAAGGAAAACCGTGAGAAAATGATGATTATTTACAATTTTTTCTCCTTCTCTGCCGATAATCAAGCCCCCATGTTCTGTTCGCTGTAATTGCTCAATATTAATAAGATGAGTCAATAACAGTTTATAATCATCCTGGGAAATATGGCTAAAGCAACCCAAAGTAAGGATAGCCTGCGCAAGAGCTGCAGGGGAAAGTTCACCACTGCTTTTTAAGTGGCTCATCGTTTGATGATACAGAAGGTTATATGCATGATGATGCGGATAAATTGGCTCTATCCAATGGTCCTTTATATACAACTCAATAATAGCAATCGTTCGGATAAACTCCCAATTGATAGGCCCCAGTGTATCAGCTGAATTGATTCGGATATCTTCAACAAAGGTGAATAGCAATTGTGGAACCTGACCTCGGCGCCCACATCTGCCAAGCCGCTGTGCAAAGCTGGAAACGCTAAGCGGGGCGCCGACCTGCACCGCTTGATCAAGCGAACCAATGTCAATACCTAACTCCAATGTAACGGTTGCACCGGTGACAATTTTATCGTTACTTGATTTCATCTCATCCTCTGTATTTTCGCGAAGCAACGCAGAAACATTTCCATGATGGACCCGGTAAACATCAGGTGCTTTTTTTTGTAATGCAATTTCACGAAGATTCGCCATAACAAGTTCGGTTTCTTCCCGGCTGTTTGTAAAGATGATAGTCTTTTTATCAAGCGTCATCTTAAATAAATATTCGTAATGCTCGCGATCACCCATATTCCCGCCTGTTGCAACCTTGTTATCGCTTGCATCGTTGTCAGCGATATCACGCTCATCGTGTAGGTTAACAAAACGTTCCACATGAAGTTTGATACGCTTCTTTCCATCTTCCGCTATGGGAGCGGCACAGTTACGGCCGGTTCCTGTGTTGAGCCAGCTTTGCGCCAAAGACACATCACCGAGGGTTGCCGAAAGGCCGATACGCCTTGGATTTACGCCAGTCAGCTTTTGAAGACGTTCTAAGATGCACAACAGCTGAACACCACGTGCATCGCGCATAAACTGATGTACTTCATCAATAATGACAAATCGCAAATCAGAGAACATTTGGAGGCAAGCACCACGCTTATTGGTTAGAAGGCTTTCAAGTGATTCCGGGGTAATTTGGATAATCCCTTCTGGATGCTTGATTAACTCATTTTTCTTGGTTTGTGATGCGTCACCGTGCCATTTACAAACAGGAATATGTGAATCAACAAGTAACTGCTCAAGGCGTTTAAACTGGTCGTTAATAAGAGCTTTCAGCGGTGAAATATACATTACGCCTACCGAACGGGAAGGTTTCTCATACAGCTCCGTAAGCACAGGCAAAAAAGCCGCTTCGGTTTTTCCAGAGGCTGTGCCAGAGGAAAGCAGTAAATTGTCATCGCTGCCCAAAATGACCTCGCAAGAGGCAACCTGAATTCCACGTAATTCCTCCCATTTGTTCTGATATATGAAATCCTGTATAAAAGGAGCAAGTCTGTTAAATACATCCATCTTAGTTTACACCTCGAAATCTAAAAAATCACTGTGTATCGTTTCATCGGACAGACCACCCTTGGCCATTTCAAAGCTGTTGCTGCCTAAAATTTCAGACACACTTTTCTTTGGGTTCTGATGCAGAATATTAAAAAGTTCGATGAAATCACGGATGATTTCTCTCGGAGTGATATGTGTGCCTGCACCAACACGATTATATTCCACTGTCAGAAAATACAGTAAATCCTCATGACTCATCGTAGGTGTATAGTTGTATAGCTGTGCATGAATGTCCCGCAGTTTTTCAACGAGTACATACACCTCTTCTTGCGTAAGCATTTGCAGCCTAATAATGGGAGCGGTTAAGTCCTTCATCTCGTCAGTAGCAAAATGTCCTTCTGCTAAGCGTGATCGAAGAGCTTCATAACTGAACAAACCTTTGTATTTATCTTCAATACACTGAGGTGTACCGCCGATTAAAAATCCAATATGCTTTGCTTTGCCCTGTAGCACATCGTTATACATAGTCAGAATTTTTTCATAATTGTTTTGTCTTGTGATGGAGTTTGGAATCTTAAAGATATTGACAAGTTCATCAATGAAAACCAATAGCCCTTTATATCCGGCGTTTACTAAAAAAATAGCAAATAATTTCAAAAAATCATACCATGTTTCATCCGTAACAATGAAATTAATATCCAAATCTGCCTTTGCTTCTTTGCGGGATGCATATTCGCCGCGAAACCACTTCAGTACATTTGATTTCATTGCAGCATCATCTTGTTTGTATGCTCTCCAGTAAGTAGCAACTGCCTTGGCGAACTCAAAACCGTTGACCATACCCTCAAGAGAACCAGCTACGGCATATATCTGTTTTTCAACTAATAGATTGAACTCTTCACCTTCTGCTTCGGACTGTGCTCTTATAGACGCCTGTATGCCTGAAATCCATTTTTCCAGAATCAACGGCAGTGCACCACCATCCGGCTTTGATTTCGTTGAAAGGTTTTGGATAAGTTCTTTGTATGTTGCAAGTCCCTGCCCTTTTGTTCCCGCAAACCGTCGTTCAGGTGAAAGGTCAGCATCAACCACCGCAAAGCCTCTTGCTGTAGCATAATTGCGTATGGTTTGAAGTAAAAAGCTCTTACCGCTGCCATACTTGCCAACAATAAATCGAAAAGAAGCACTTCCATCCTCAATCATTTCAATATCATGTAAAATCGCTGCGATTTCCTGTGTTCGCCCTACGGTGATGTATTCAAGTCCTACGCGGGGAACGACACCACCCTTTAATGCATTTATTAGTATATTGGCTATCCTCAACGGCAATTTATTTTCCATTAGATTACACCATTTCCTTAATTTTATTTATATATTCTTCATATATAGTCAAACAATCGTCAAGTTCAAGAATGTTATCACCAATTGTGTCAATCGCCTTTTCATTAATACTGTCAGCCAACACTTCCAGCATAACCCCGTTGGCATCTGCGAAATGTTTCAGATTTGTATCCCCTTGAAGTATTAATTTAAGTGCATTCACTTCTGTTTCTTCGAGTATATTAAAAAGACTTGTCCAATTGTCTTGCATTGCTACAGAGGAATCGGCAAAAACAGTTTGAGATATAACAGGACTAGTCTCTACTGTGCTTGATTCAAAATACATCATGGGCTCGGTATCTGGCACGATTAGTTTTTCCTGAGTGTCATCAGCTTCAAGTCTTATTTTATGAAGAGAAGATTCATCCACGGATACAACAATTTTTGTTGCTTCTTTGTAATACTCATTCACCGCTTCGTGAATTATATTTTCTAGGGAAAGGCCCGCAGATTCAAGTTTTTTTATAAGCCCACTGTCAACTAAATGAATATCAGCAGACAGCTTGTGTTTGAATTTTGTAACTTTTCGTAATTCGGATTCTGTTTGTTTCATAATATAGCCAATGAGTTGCCGACCGCTATTCATAGATAATGTGGAACTAAAAGACCAATTGTTTTTAGAACATATATATATTTCTTTATCAGAAAACACAACTTTCTTATCCGGTATCTTAATTGATGAATAAAACAATGCATCCTTGAAGGGCATCCATACAGACATCTTATTCGTCGGATAAAAAATTAAATCGTCAAAAATGATACCAGCTCTATTAAAGATAACTCTAAGTTTATGGATTACAGTACAAAAACAATCACTAAGCTGCTCTTTTGTATCATCAGTAAAGAAAATTGATTTTCTGATATCATACTTTGAAACATTGCAAAATAAATCAAAGTTGTCGTTCATGTCTGTTTCGTACATGAATACTTTGGCATAATGTGCTTGTAGATTATTTTCGCAGACAAATTCCTTAAATGGCTTCGGGAGATCATAATAAATATGATAGTCCTTTATCCACTTAATCACATATTTATCAATCGAAGAGTCAAAACGCTTGAATGCTCTCCAGAAAGACATAAGCTTATCAAGTCCTTCCTGAGAGTCAGCCACTCCGATATTATGAATCAGCTCGTATATATAAACAAAGGCATATGATAACGAAACGTTTGTGACATTACCTTTTCTTACATCAGTCCGCCATGTAAAATATGTTCTGAGCTGGGCATAACTCATTTGCTGGTAATAAGGAAAATAGTTTGAAAACTCTACATAACCATTGTAATCATCCTCATAATCCTTCATAAAAACAGCCTGCTTATAGAATACTTTGGAATTATTAATCCGTGTCTGTTTGTTATAAAAATAAGAATTGAAATTAGAAGGAAGCTGGATATCTCTTGCTATTTGTCTCATTTCATTAAATATCTTACGACTCTCATCAACGATAGGATTTACTACTTGCGGCTGAGGGGTAGAAAATGCCTGATTGCTGTTTGTTCCTCCGTCAATTTCAATCTCAGCAAAAACTTCATCTTCAAAGGAAACTGAAGTGACATTTTGTAAGAACTGTTTTAATTGGTTTTCCTTTTCTTCAAAAAAAGTTATTTGGCCCGGTATTTTAACAGATTTATATTTCTTGTCAAATTTGTTCATACGCATTTTAATTACGAGAAATACCCGCTACCTCCTTTTTTGATATAATTGTCTCTCCTAAAAGTCTATACCTTTCAATCTTTGACAGCCGTAAATAAACTTCATTGATCATCATCTTCATCACAATTCTTTTATTGCGACCTATAGAGATAATATACCATATTATTATGGATAAAGCAAACAAATGTTCTTACCGTTAATTCCCTCCACACTGTGTGTTCAAAGCAAAACTCTAAATAGAAAACAAGGCACAGGTTATTAGCCCTGTCCCTTGTTTTCTACTATTGGCTGTTTCTTCACACCATTCTCAACAGCATAAGCATTTCCATTTTATGAATCAATAAGACTAGCCTTTGACTCTTTTTTTGATCAACAACGCGGAAATTGTAAATTTACTAATTTTAGAATCGATGACATCTTCCAACATCAAAAACAGATATAATTTTAAATGGAACAGGAAAATAGCCCTGTTCCAACGATATATAATCGGTACTAAATATACCATTATGCTATTACTGCAGGTTGATTTCCAGTGCTATTGTCACTTGCTCACCAATGATTCCATCTACAGCCAAACCATTGTCTTCCTGAAATTTCATCAATGCACTTTTAGTCTTCTTCCCCATAATTCCGTCTGGCGTTCCACAGTCATATCCTCTTTCATTCAGTGCTTCCTGTACCGCCTTTACCGTTTCTGTGTCTTTTGATACCGTCTCTACCGCAGTTGTTGATGCAGTTGTTGATGCCTTTGTCTTATAAGGGCAAACACCGCCACTGTGTAAATGAGGTGGGTATCCACCACAATGATAATGGTAACTTCCAAGCCCGCTCTTATTTTTGTTGTCCTTATGCCCACCACTTGAATCAGTTCTTCCCGAATGAGCTTGTGCAGTAATCACAATTGGGTTTTCGAATGCAGATACAACAGGTGACACCGTGACAATAAATGCCAGCAAAACAGCTAATAGTAATTGACAACTCTTTTTCATCAAAGTCCCCTCCGGATTTAATTATTTCTATCATCTTACCATGTTATAGTCAATACGTATATTATAATCTAAGTTTTCATTCGACAAATTCCGACATTGGCATGCAGATATTCTTTATGCCTCTTCATACTATACTTCGTCAAGGAATGGCTTATCGATGGAATAAACATGGATCTGTTCCCATTGAAAATGACATAGAAAACAAGGCGAAAGCAAACGGCTTATTAAAGTACGCCTAAAAAGGGAGGCGAATCCACAAAACAGGAGGCTTTCCTATATTTTTTGCTTATATAGAAAGAGGATGTCACTCCATCACTTTATTTTAGTGATTTTGCAACACCCTCAAATTCTAAATTAGGTGGTGATTCTTACCAAAGCTCTCTGTCTTACCTCACTTTTTCCTACAGATAACATCATATACCACGTAACATGAATAGATTATTGAATATGTGGAGCTACCACAAGATTTTTACAAGAAATTGGTTAAATGTTAATTCAGCCTAAATATACTGTTTGATGATGCGTAGTGTATTCACCATACTGACCCTTATAGTTAAAATTTTTATAAAAAATAAAAACAGAATAATATTCTTGTGTTAATAAATCTAACAATCTGGACCATCTTACACATCTATAAAATATTGTAGATAATCCATTACCAACAAAATATTGAGCTAAAGCAAGTCACATAATTCACATTTACCCCTATAATACATCTCCTCTGCTGACAGCGGTATGTTTGCTAAATACAAAAAACTGTATCCCGTTTTTCCTCCTATCGCATCAAAATCAGATTTCCATTTAAATCAATCTCATAGTAAGTTCCATTCCAATCATTAAGCATTATTATATTATCTGCCAGCGAAAAAGGACACTCTCCATTATGGCTCACAAAAATATCCTCACCGGAAAAAGACCATACCTTTTTAAACTGCTCATTTAACCGGATAATCTCTATTTCCCCATAAATGATGTAGTAATTGTATTTCTGGTAGATTCCAAAATTACATCCCATCGTGTCCAGAACCTTATGCTGTACTAAGCTATCAGTTGATAAATCAATTTGAGTTATCATATTATTTTGAAGAACCGTCAAGATATCCTCTTCCAGTATAGCACAGTCACTGTCATAACAGTAAAGGCCACCTATCAGAGCCATAGTTTTCGTTTGTTCATGTATTACCACTTCAATACAAAATGTTTTTGAATAATCATTATGCTTCATATTAGCAGGATTAAATACTAAATCATATGGTTTGTTATCCGCCGAGTCAACCGTATATGTTGTGTCTACTGCTATATTTATGATATATTTATCATTCTCTAAATACATATCCTGTCCTCATAATTATTTAGTACCTTATGGCAAAAATCCAATTTCCAATATTTGGTTACCCCATCCCCTTTTTTAAATCAGTCTCACCAAACAGTTATATAAACAAACAATTATCATTTAATCTTTGCAAACCCGCATAGAATCAAGCCTTTCTCGACAGCAGGCAAACGGTTTCCACATTCCTTATTGCTGTAATTCGGATGACCATCGAACCCATACCTCCCTTGGCTTCAGGTTATATTTTCAATAATTCTGACGTTCATCCTTTCTTTTTAACAAATTACCTATGCTAATTATAATATGGGCTGCCAATAATAAAACCCTTAGAAGTTTTCGATAGAAAACACTATCTCTGAATCTATTATCATTTCTCTTTACAAGTTGGAATTTGGCAGCTTCTCGTTATTCTTATTCACGGCTATTCCAGAAATGCCTATTCTTCAAAAAACTTAATGAAATTCTATGCTGTTTTCTATTAGTATATCCGCAGTACAAATAAAATTCATGCGCGTATGTCCTGTTAGAGCCTGAAACAAGCCTGACGCCATAGCAATTGCATCTCTTTGCCCAATTTCAATAGCAGATAGCAAGGCTTTCCCAGCCCCCTCCCTCGATGGCCTTCATCGACGGCAATCAATCGCTCATTCTATCCTAAATCCCCATAAAATTATACTATACATAGCTAAAACCCTTAAAGCGATATGCTTATTTTCTTGGGTTTTTTATACTTATTAAATGACGAAATCTGATTTGCGATGGCAAGTCATCCCTAAGCTCTTTGGGAGCAAATTCTTTATCAAATTCTCTTGCAGCCGTTGAATCCACATTAAAACTGCATCTTCAAAGAATCTGCCGCCTATTTTCGATAATGCGCCAGGAACCAGCTCCTGGGCTTGCAGCGGCAGCGCATACATATTGTCGGCTGTTCCAATTTTAAAGGTTTCAGCTGCGGTAAAGCCAAAGCTACAATAATATTCGGGATCGCCATATATTAAAATTGCTTTATAACCAAGTTCTTTGGCTGTGATTTTCGTAGACTCAATCAGTTTACCGCCAATACCCATACCCTGAAATTCAGGCAGGACTGAAAGAGGTCCAAATGAAATCACTTCATGGCAGTTACCGTCATCACTGATTACGTTTGCTTTGGTGTAAATGATATTGCCAACAATTTTTCCATCGGCTTCTGCAACCACATCCAATTCTCTAATAAAACAATCAGCATTTCTCATAATATGCAGGAGATAATGCTCATCGCCCCCCCCCGGCATATGATGATTCCAAAAAGCCTCTCTGGTTAATTCTTCAACAATACGATAATCTTCCGGCTGTTCGTTTTGCAATAAAATATTTATTTGATCTGACAAATTTCCAGCTCCCTTCACATTACTTGTTGACTTAGCTTTTTCTATTTTCTAATCTTTGCAGTCTCTATTATATCTGCTTTGCTATACAAACAAAAGACATAAAACAAATATAAATCAGTATCTGTTTTAGCCTGATAATCCTGTGAAATAATAGGAAAAAGATTTTTGATCAGGAGGATTTTTTGAGCCTGAACGAAAAATTGGAATTTAACGCTATCATTGCTCTTTATCATCATCCTTTGGTGAACGAACATGACATAGCATTTCTTTTTCACACGCACCAATTTTTAAGAAATTGCTTTTTCCTGTTTTAATGTCAACCCATGTTTGGAGTCACTTGGCGTTCTGTCCGAAGTAATGGACGGATCATCTGTTATTTAAACTATCCGAAAAAGTACGTAAATACGGGCATCCGTACATTGAGCAGCTTAATCCCCCCAAGTTCCCGTAGTAATTGATACCCAATTAGAAAACCAACCTGGTTATAAATACTCTTTTTTTGGTGGATTTGTTTACAAAACAATTTTTCACAAGGCTTCATTTTAATAGAATACCTTAATCAGATAATACTTTTTACAGACGCCCCAAATAACTAGCTATCTTTTTCATTATATGTTCTCCATATAATCTCTTCTGAAAACCCAAAAATATAACAATACACTACATTCTCAATTGTTTTTGAATGACTATTACACTCTCCCGTAAATCATCAATGGTATCCCGTTGCTGACTGCTTGGGTTTATTCTTCGGGCTTCTCTTATCTCTTTAATATTAAATCCATTGTTTTCGGCGATTTCGCAAACAATTTTATCAACTTCAACCTCAACACCATAATAAGCTGAATTAGCTACATTGAAATAAATCATTCCGCAGTCTGTCATTTTATCATATAATGAACAAAATATTGTGTTCATATCAACAAAATATCCCTTTATCATGTTTAATAGCTCTTTATTCCAGAATTCATCAGTGAATTCAGAAATTTGATTAATAGTTTGAGACAATGTTTCACTCTCTATATCCTCAACTGAACCCCATTTAAGCTGAACATGTGAACGTATTGTTTTTTTTCTTAATTTACTTATATCATTTAAATCTTTCATATAATCCAACACTTTAAGTTCTACCATATACGTGTCAGTATAGTCTCTTGAATTTAAATATGGTGGTGATGTAATAACCAAGTCAATTGAATTATCTTGTATTTGCTCCTGTATTAACAGTCTAGAATCGCCATTAAATAAGTATGCTCTATTACTAAATAACGTATCATTCTTCCGATACTTCTCTAACTTTTTTATATCTTCTACAAATACGCTATCTAACTTTTGCAGAAATATTCTATGTACTTCTTCTCTAGAGCATTTAGAAATATTTTGCCAATCTTTCTTATAAGATATACATTTACCATTTCTATATACATTGCTTACATCTAATAATATTGATGCTAAGGCAATACTAAATAAGTTTTTATATTTATGACTAAAAATATGCTGTATCGAAGATTTAATATCTAGAATACCATACATTACCTCTTTATCAAAATTCCACTTTTGGGTTCCACTATTTTCTACCAATGTCCTGAATCCAGGATAAAGGTCTGCTTCACTATATTCATTCTGCGAACAAGCTAATTCCTTTTCAAGAATATTTCTATATTTACAAAACGTTGATATTGTATAGTCTGTAACTAATTTCGTACAGGATAAGTTATACATAAATGGACTAACTTCAAATGCATAGCATTTAATTTTCTCTTTTTGTAATTCCAAAGGAGTGGTTCCGCTTCCGGAAAACGGCTCTAAACATATCTTGGGCTTAGTGCCATTCAATATCTCATATTCATTAACTATATT
>JBKECE010000226.1:0-58287 GCA_047974325.1 Dysgonomonas sp.
ATAAAGTAAAATTCGAACGTGTGGGAGAACTTGCCGGAAGTGTCATTCACAATAAAGATGATGCAGCAGCAATTATAGCAGAATTAGTAAAATATCTAAAAGAAGAAAACCAAGATGGCAACACAAAAACAGATTGATTTTATAAAAACAGTTTATCCGGCAGCAAAGAAATTGCACATGGATAAACCGAACGACTCCATACACCCAATCTTTGAAACAGCGCAAGCAGCTCTGGAGAGGGGTTGGAACTTAGAAGGTAAGCTGCCTAATAACTTGTTCGCTATAACAAAAGGTAGCTCATGGACAAGCAAAACGCAATTGGTTAGGACAACCGAATATTTCGGCAATCCGAATGTAAAATTCAAATTTCCTGAGATGGTGGTCGGAAAACCTGAAAAGCTATCGAACGGTAACTATAAATACATATAGTATACCGCCTGTTTCGGGTATATGATACATTGGAAGATTGTTTATACGATCATCAGACATTATTCCGTAAGTCTGGTTATGCTGATGCTTGGCCATATCGTAATGATCCGAGAGAGTTTGTAAAACAATTGATGGACAATACTGGATGGAAATATGCAACCGGACCTGAGTATGTTAAGATTACTCTGTCTATAATAAACACAGTTGAGCAAATCGTTAAAGAGCAAGGATTATGAACGAAGATTTCTTTATTTCAAGATAAATTCATCTATAAATACAAAGATAAATTATTGAAAGATACAATAAATATAACCGACACTATTCGTATACCATATTCGGTTAAAGGCGATGTCGAATATATAAGTCGAGTTAAATGGTGGTATAAAGCATCTCTTTGGTTTACGTTGCTTGTATTGGTTGTATTTGCTTTCAAAATTGTATCTTAGTTCATTGAAATACATCTCAACCCCTGTAACAATAAGATTACCAATAGTTGTGATTTGCTTTCAAAATTGTATCTTAGTTCATTGAAATACATCTTTTCAATTTCTTTGAAATAGATCCGGGAAGTTGTGATTTGCTTTCAAAATTGTATCTTAGTTCATTGAAATACATCTGAAGAATTAAGGCAGGTTATTTATGACCGTTGTGATTTGCTTTCAAAATTGTATCTTAGTTCATTGAAATACATCGGGAGGATAACGGTAATATTAAGTCAGGAGTTGTGATTTGCTTTCAAAATTGTATCTTAGTTCATTGAAATACATCCGAGGCAGCTCAAGGCAATGCCGACGAAGTGTTGTGATTTGCTTTCAAAATTGTATCTTAGTTCATTGAAATACATCGTAGCTTAAAATTGGATGTTGGAAGATATTGTTGTGATTTGCTTTCAAAATTGTATCTTAGTTCATTGAAATACATCATATTAGCTTATTTAGGAATAAGAGGTATAGTTGTGATTTGCTTTCAAAATTGTATCTTAGTTCATTGAAATACATCATGCCACTATATAAATACATGTATTTCAGTGTGTTGAAAACAGTATTAGCTTTTATAAAATTGATGAATTTCAAATAAAAATCCCGATTAAAGTCGGGATTTTTATTTTCTAAAACAGTTCAAGTTGCTGAGCTCCTGTTTGTTTAATTTCGGGACTTTTTCCATAAAATAACTCCATCGTTCCAAATTGTTTATCTGTAATACAGAGTATTCCGACATGCCCTTTTGCCGGAAGAAAATTCTTCACTCGTTTGATATGTACATTAGCATTCTCAATACTCATACAGTGTCGCAAATAAGTCGAAAATTGGAACATGGTAAATCCATCTCGCTGTAAGTTCTTTCTAAAATCAGCGTATACCTTTCTATCCTTCTTTGTCTCGGTAGGTAAATCAAATAATACTAAAACCCACATAATACGGTATTGATTTAATCGGTCTTGCTCCATATAACCTAGGGATTAGAATAATTCGGGATATTTAATTTTACGTAACTTCCCTTCGAAACATTGATTTAGGGATGCAGTTGTCTGACCTGCGGCAATCATCAAGGGGCTTTTTTGTTTTCCCATCATCACATCTATTGTTGGTATTTGTAGCAGTTTGCTTTTTAACGAAGTTGTTAATTCGGTATAATCCTCACCACTATCCACTATCGATAAAACTAATTCGTCGACAAATGGACGATATGGTTCCATTATATCATCTGCCAGGCAGTAAGCATTGTAACGATTATGGTGATGTATACCTAATGTTGGCAATAAACCACTTGCCACTAACGAGCGGGCAATAACTGCACGAAGAATAGCATATCCGTAGTTTAGCAGGTTATTAGGTGGATTCCCTTCTCTGTCTCTTGTGAAATTATCAATCTGAGGAAAAGCTTCTTTCCAATAATATGCGGCAGCACGTCCTTCAAAGTTATCAGGATCACCACTTTTTACTTCTCCAGCCCAATATATTATATTACGGACATTACAAGACCTAAATTTTTTCAATACTTCAGCCTGATTTGTTATTTTGGCTTTTATAGTTTGCTGCCATAAGTTTTTCTTTAGAGGATCAGAAGCATTGATTTGTGAGTTAAATCTTTCGCTTTGTGTTTTGTTTCCACATAATGGGAGCATCAGCCCCACAGGCATTCGACTACTATCGCAAGTTAACAAAGCTGTGTTGTTATCCAACAGTTTTTCTATAAGCCCATGCGTTATAGTTATTTGTTTATGATCAAGTACAACTACTCCTAAATCTTCTATTGGAAAAATCGTTTCACTTGCTTTTTTGAAATTTTCGGGTAAAGTGTCGTTTTTCTCAACTTCCGGTAGTTTTATTACCAATTGATTATTTCGCATACTGAGGTATGCTGGATTTCCAAAATAAAGTGTCTTTTTTATCATAGATTAAAGATTTAATTACCATAAAACACAACTAAACAAATAATTAAAGAAAAACTATACAATTTATTGTTTATGGACTTGATAATATAAAATATCTTATTATATTTGTATTTTGTTATTCAAAATTATAAATAACAATAAAAAAGGAACATTCATGTATGTTGGGTATTCTCTTCATTTAGAGAGTACCACCTTTGAATTGAATATACGGCAATCTATATTTCGAAATGGATTTTATATTATTGAATATCAAGTCCAGTTGTGATTTGCTTTTATTGTTTAATAGATTGCTATTTACACCCCAAACCTATATGGCTTGGGGTGTTTGGTTATTCATTCTCCGACATCCACTATTTGTCCAATATGGTTTATTCTGACTTTTAAAATATTATTAATTCCATTTAACCCTAATCTCAACCACGTAATTCCTTTCAGAGAATTATTATTTTCAACATTAGTTTCTAAATGATGCCTAAAGAAATAATCTTTGTTAGTAAATTTCTGCACCCGAAATAAATTTGGACTAATCTCAGCATATTTATCGGGATCTTTCAAATCAATGCCATGAGGATCGAATCCTGTTTTAGGATTTGGAAAAACAAAATACTCATTTTGTTTCATAGTAAACAAAAACTTCCAACCCTCACTTTGTTTATAAGTCTTATCAACAATTGGCAATTCTTGATTGGCTCTCATTGTTGCTTCATAAAACGAAACAACCACTTCTTGCAGGTTGCCTTCATTGTCTTTATAAATAGCAACATGATGGTTGTTTCCGGTATTTATAAAATCCACAGGTTGTTTTTTACCTTTTTTATCTAATATCAAATTACCGTCTTTATCTTTTTTGTCGTGCAATGAGTTAGCATTGTTAATCCCCCGAATAGTTACTCTTTTGATAGAAATACCTTTGTCCTTATTCAACCAAATAGGGTTTTCGTCCAAATTTGAAAATGCTTTCTTCGGATCGTTATCATATTCTTTCAGTCGAGTTTCTAAAATAATGCGAATACCCGAATCGATCACTTTGTCTAATTTGAGATCGGGGCTAATCTCTTTACGAATTGTATAGATCGTTTCAATATCTACAATCTTCACTTTTTCAGGAATACACTCCGTTTGTAGTTTATCCAAATAAATGGGATTCTTAGCTAAAGCATTTTTTCCTGTGAACGCCTTTTTGGGATCATTCCCGAATGCTGCTAATCGAACTAAAAGACCTTCACGATAACGTTTGCTTGCGACTTTAGCTATTTGTATTTCATCGAATCCGCCACCCACTTTTTCCTCTTTTACAACAGGACATTGAATACTACCATAGATAGTTTCGTTATGTAACTGTCCACGCGGCGTAAGTTTCTTCTTCTTATTTATTCCACCCGACTTTTTCGTTTTATTTACGTTTATAGTAACTACTTTGTTCTTTGCTTTTATAGAGACCAGAGTATTTTCTAACTGTCTTTTTGCTTCGGCTCTGAAATCGTTTATTTTTATTGGTGCCTTAAATCTCAACTTGCCCTTGTTGTCTCTCTCTAATTCTTTTCTTTCTATACCATAGATGTCACTCGTCTTGTCACTTCGTGCATTCAGATTATTGAGATATTGTATAAAACTCCTTTTAGTGAAGGCTACTGTAAGAGCATCCATGGCGTGATGACGATGGTCGCTGCGCTTCGTCCAGTCTGTAATGCGTTTTATCTTATGCCCTTCTCTGTTTTCGATGATCTCGGTCAATCCAAGCTTATCGTACTTATCCCAGTTAAGTTCCTGCATCACGTCTATGAGTTGCCAATCTTCGCGTAACCGGGCGGTAATAGCACCTGTTGTGGAAACTACATCTTTCACCAATTCCTCTAACATTTCTTTAGCCTTCTTAGCTATGTATTGTGTATCATTTAAGTCGCGATTGATGAACCCTTCGCCAATACTACTGCTGTCCATCATTAGTTTGGTGTATTTTGCTTTAGCTATCAGATCCTGTTGATAAAGTGCTTCTATTCGCTTTTTATATTCATCCAAACCTTCCGCACCGTACTTTGTCGAAACATAATCATAAGCAGTATCATTTCCTTTCTCCCTATTTATACTGCTAAGTTCTAATGTCTTATTCGAAAACGAATCGTCAAATAATCGGGCTTGAGGAATAATATGTTCTATATCAAATTCTTTAGAGAAAAGTTTATCAGGCGAAATATATGTATTGGAATAAAGGGTATGATATCCGTTATTCTTCAACTCATCATACAACTTATAACGTATGATATCATTATGGCTGACACGCGGCAATCCGAATTTGGTTCTAATTATTTTCCTATATTCTTCGTGATTGGTGGCGGCTTTATTCATGGCAGCAGTCATTTTCTCACGTTGCTTAGCGTTCTTCTTAAGTTCTCTGGCTAGTTCTATCCGAATTTCATCAGGTTTTCCGTATGTGTCTATAATAGAATTGATAACGTTTACCATCTGGTTCAGTATTTTTTCTACCACAGGGTTACGCAAACTATTTTTAGGCAGAATTTCCAATCTGTCTTTGTACACTCTAGAATGTCTATCATATACTTTTTCACATGCCTTATCATATTTATACCCTTCTTTCATATATGGTAATATTTTCCGAATAGCTTTTGTACTAAGGCTTCCATAATCGTCCTGAAATGAAACATTAGCTAAGATATGGGCATACTCTTTATCGAAACCATACAAGTCTGATAATTTTTGAACCAGTTTCTCATTTCCGGTATTTGATTGATCCCCTTCGAATGAATATAATAAATGCCATAGCTGAAAAAATGCCTGTTTCTCAAAAGCACCGCCTTCCAATGCAGAATCGAATGTAAGAATAGCTGTATTATAACCTAATCCATCGAAAACGGATTTCACTTTCGCCAAAACGTCTTTTGGCTCCATCTTCTGAAAGTCATATTTACCATGACCACTCTGTTCAATAATCTTTTGATATGCTTCAAATAAAGCTGCTTGTGTTCTGTTACCCTCTATAGTCTCTATATTTATTTCTAACTCTTTATGGGTTTTATATAATAGCTTCAAAGCATCAGTGCCCTTCAATTCTTTTTTTAGGCTTAGTTCTTCAAATAACGTTTCTTTTTCTTCCTGATTCAAAAAACGCTTTGCTAAAATATTATTCTTGTCTGTGATCTCAATATTATTGAGTACTTGCCATATTTTAAACTCTTGAAATATGGGAGAAGATTTGGGACATACTCTCATCCCATTAATTTTAATATTCTTCTTTCCGTCTTCGATTATTTCAATTTGTTTACTTTCAAACTCGCAAAAACTAATCAAACCCTTTTGACTTTTCAGTTTTCGTTGATAGAAAATAATCACATCCCTTATTTCATTTTTTAACTTAGGGGTTAGTATAGGATAAAATTTAGCTTGTGTTTCCCAGATGGTTTCGAATTCATTCAAATAGTCTTGTCTATAAAATACCTGACTTTTCAATCGAGTATGTGGGTTTTTAGCCAATTGTTCCATCAAGAATTGTCCTACCGTCTGTTTATTAAAAAACAATTCTTTACTTCTATCACTTATGGCTCCTAGATAGCCACTCGAATTATTAACTGCTCCCTCCAATTCACTAATAACAAAGGCTACTTCTTCGGCTGTCAGTTGCTTCGTCAATCCGTCTACACGCCATTTAAAGGCTTGCAAACGTTTGTCTTTATCTTTATTCTCGGCTGTATAAAGTTCATAAATATTCTTGAAAATATCGGATGTTACCTTTTTTGTTTTTCCTTCTATCTTTTGCTTAAATTGTTCTGTGAGTATATTGGGATAAAACTGTTTCTGAAAATCCCATATTCGGTCAAGCTCAGCTTGTAGATCGGAGCGATAAAAATCGGGAATAAATTTTTTACCCTCTTTCAACAGCATATACGTCAATTGTCCGGGTGTGAGGTTCTCTTCATACAACCGCCTTGCCACTTCCATACCATCTATTAATTGCCCTTCATCCTGAGATTTAGCCTTGCGACTGCTTTTATAGCCTCGCTTTTTATTAATCATCAGCAATATTTGAGCAAACTGATGTAATGTCACTTGTTCTGTGGCTGCTTTAGCTCTAAAATGATAAGTTTGAAATGTAGTGTTATTTCCATGTTCAGATAAGATACTATCATCAGATATAAAACCATGCTGTTTTAAGAGTTCAATCAGATTTTTCCGTCGTAGCTTGTAACGTTGAAGATTTCTACGCATACTTCGTTTAAGAGTTCTATCAGCATTGGTTGTTATACTCTTTCCTTTCTCAAAATTGGATGATTCATCAACGGTGAGAGGATTTACTCTTACACCAAGTTTAACAATGGATGATATTTCATTGTCTTTTTCTGCTTCATTGACCAATGCCCAACCGATGGATGCAACACCCAAATCTAATCCTAATATCTTTTTCATAATATCCTTTTTATCAAACCCTTAAAGATAAATAAATATATTTTAAGAATATTGATATAATTATATGAATTTTTAATATATTTGTAAATACAATAATGAAAGCAAATCACAATAAGGATTATTCCGTTGTGAAAACATCAATAGCTGAAATTCGGTGTCGCTTTTTTTATTATTGTTATCTATTACATACGAAAAGAGCCGGTGTTAATCGGCTTTAAAATTCTAAGATTCCAACTATATATATGCTTTGATGTACTAAAATATTAGACTGTTATTGTATTATTTATTATTAACAAGCTATTATATGTGTGTGATGTGTATAAAACAAAAAAGCCCGCGAAATCACATCGCAGACTTTCTTTCTTAACACAAACTTTACAAAACTACACAATGGAGTCGATTGTAGCCTGATAAATAGGCTCTTGCGTAATATCAGGAACCAACTCCGTATATTTTACATTGCCTTGAGGATCGATCACCACTACAGCTCTGGCCAAAAGACCTTTGAGCGGACCGTCTACTTGCAATACACCATAATCTTTAGCAAACTCAGGATTTCTAAACACTGATGCAGGAATCACGTTCTCTATGCCTTCAGTTGTGCAAAAACGTCCTGCTGCAAAAGGCAAATCTGCTGACACCGCCAATACTACAGTATTGGGCAGTTGAGTAACTTCTTTATTAAATTTTCTGACCGAGGCTGCACACACACTTGTGTCTAAACTTGGAAAAATATTCAATATTGTATACTTACCTTTTAAATTTGAAAGAGAAATTTCTGAAAGATCACTTTTTACAAGTGTGAAATCTGGAGCGGATTTTCCAACGTTTGGCAAATTACCATCGGTATTTACCTCACTACCTTTAAAACTAATTTTAGCCATAGCTTTCTTTTTGATGTTAATCCTTGTGACCCAGTTTTTCAACTGTGGAACAAAGATATATTTAAATTATTAATTTTAATAGATTTTTTAAGTTTTTTTCTTTTTTCTTTATTGTTAGCCTTTTCTTTTATTTTAATTCTTCTTTTAGATACTTGCAGGTGAATCCTTTATCGTTTTTACATAATTGTTCAGGAGTCCCTTCAAATATTAAATTTCCACCACCGTTGCCTCCCTCGGGACCCATATCAATTATGTAATCGACACTTTTGATTACATCCAAATTGTGTTCTATAACAATCACGGTGTTTCCTCTTTCTACGAGTTTGTTCAGCACTTCGAGTAAAACACGTATATCTTCGAAATGTAAACCTGTTGTTGGTTCATCTAAAATATACAGAGTGTTGCCTGTGTCTGTGCGTGACAGTTCTGTTGCAAGTTTGATGCGTTGCGATTCTCCACCCGAAAGCGTAGTTGATGATTGTCCTAACTTTATGTAACCCAATCCTACCTCTTGCAAAACTTTTAATTTATTTTGTAATGAGGGTATATTCTCAAAGAACTCAACTGCCATATTGATGGTCATATCTAAAACATCTGCGATTGATTTGCCTTTAAATCTCACTTCTAGCGTTTCGCGATTGTACCTTTTTCCGTGGCAGTCTTCACATAGAACATATACATCGGGCAAAAAGTTCATTTCAATTGTTTTGTATCCATTGCCTCCACAGGTCTCGCAACGGCCTCCTTTCACGTTGAATGAAAAACGTCCCGGTTTATAGCCTCTTATCTTAGCTTCAGGTAGGTTGACAAAAAGATTTCGTATGTCGGAGAAAATTCCTGTATAAGTTGCCGGATTGGATCGGGGAGTGCGCCCTATAGGCGATTGGTCTACGCTGATCACTTTATCCACATAGTCTATTCCTTCAATAGATTTGTAGGGAAGAGGATCGGTGAGCGAGCGGTAGAAATGCTGGCTGAGTATAGGTTGTAGCGTACTGTTTATGAGTGTCGATTTGCCGCTGCCCGACACTCCGGTGACACCAACTAATATCCCAAGCGGAATATGCACTGTTACATCGTTCAAATTGTTACCGGTTGCTCCTTTCAGAACTATTTTGTTTCCATTGCCTTTTCTGCGAGTTGCAGGTATTTCTATTTTACGTGCTCCGGTGATATAATCTGTTGTCACGGTATGAGCTTTCAGCATTTGCTTTGGCGTGCCGGCAAAAACGACATTGCCACCACGTCTACCGGCTAAAGGCCCCATGTCTATTATATAGTCAGACTCAAGCATCATATCTTTGTCATGTTCCACAACAATAACGGAATTTCCGGTGTCGCGCAACTTTTTCAGAGAGTTGATGAGGCGGATATTGTCTCGTTGATGTAGTCCGATACTTGGTTCGTCCAGAATGTAGAGTACGTTGACGAGTTGTGAACCTATTTGTGTCGCCAAACGGATACGTTGACTTTCCCCTCCCGATAAGGTATTTGAAGCTCTATTCAGTGAAAGATAACTCAATCCTACATCTAAAAGAAATGATGTGCGGGAGAGTATTTCTTTTTTGATTTCAGTTGCTATTTGTTTCTGTTTTTCCGTAATGTGATTGTTGAGGTCTGACATCCAAGCATAGAATTGTTGTATGTCCATTTCTGACAATTGAGCAATATTTTTATCGTCAATTTTGTAATGCAATGCTTCCTTGTTTAATCGTTGACCATTGCAATCGGGGCAGACGGCTGTTTTGATGAACTGGTTGGCCCATTTCTGAGCTGATGCCGATGCTTCACTTTCTTGTTGCATGGTGATGTATTTGGCAACACCGTCAAATGCAACAGTATAATTAGTAGTGCCGAGCGATTCATTTTTTATTTGCAATGGTTCGTCTGTTCCGAACATGATTTCATTGAGAGCCTCTTCGGGCACATCCGTTAGTGGAGTTTTTATCGTTATGCCGTGTTTCTCGCAAATGGCTTCTATCTGCCAGAAAAACAGAGAGTTTTTATATTTTCCGAGTGGTGCGATTCCACCTCCATAGATGCTCAGTTTGGGATTAGGAACTATCTTCTGTATGTCTATCTGATTGATAATTCCCAGACCCTTGCACTTGGGACAAGCTCCGTGAGGCGAATTAAATGAAAAGTTGTGTGGTGCAGGATCGCTATAGGACAGACCTGTGCTTGGACACATCAATTGGCTGCTGTAGTGTCGCACTTCGTTTAGGTCCACATCCTGAATCAAGATCAACCCATCGCCTTGTTTCATTGCTATACGCACACTGGCTTTCAACTTATCTTCAAATTTGTTGGAGACAACAAGTTTGTCTATCAAAATTTCGATACTATGGTTTTTGTAGCGATCGACCCGCATTCCCGGAAGAATTTCGCGAATTTCACCATCTATCCTGACATTGATATATCCTTTTTTCCTGATTTGCTCAAACAATTCTTTATAATGTCCTTTCCTGTTTTTGACAACGGGAGCCAGAATATATATTTTTTTGCCAATATAGCGCGACATAATCAACTCTAAGATCTGCTCCTCGGTATATTTTACCATCTTTTCGCCTGTCAGATAGGAGTAAGCCTCTCCGGCGCGGGCATAGAGCAAACGCAGAAAGTCGTAAATCTCAGTTGTTGTGCCCACTGTAGAGCGTGGGTTACGGTTAGTCGTTTTTTGTTCAATTGAAATGACAGGACTTAGCCCGGTGATATTGTCAACATCGGGACGTTCCATATTGCCCAGAAAGTTGCGGGCGTATGCAGAGAATGTTTCTATGTATCTGCGTTGACCTTCGGCAAAAATGGTATCGAAGGCGAGTGACGATTTTCCGCTTCCGCTCAGTCCGGTGATGACAACCAGTGAGTTGCGTGGAATTTCTACATCAATATTCTTTAAATTGTGTACGCGCGCTCCATACACTTCTATTTTCTCGGTTTCTTCTACTTTTTGATCCATTTGGATTTTTTTATCTTGCGTACTCAGTTACTAACCCAATTTTTGTCGTGTACTTTTATTTTTCCCTTGTTGTAATATAACGATTCTTCTGAGGGAATAAGAATGGTATATTGTCTCGGTTTTTTGGGGTTTATGGTCAGACTTCTGTCTCGGAGCCATGAATTGAAATCTTTCAGTTGAGCATAAGTGATCCCGTTATCCTTTGCAAAGGTAGCTAAATCCGAGATACTTTCGGTCACTTCTACTTTTTTAAATTCGGTAGGTTTGTATAGTTGGTCAGCTTTGATTATGAATCCATATTTTCGAGGATCTTCAAATATACTTTTTATTGCCAACATTCTGAAATAGTAACGCGATGTTTCTTCCGATAGCCACAAATCGGTGCTCGCTTCAGCCTGTTGTTGCTCTATTTCGTTACTGATTCTGCCCATCCCTGCATTATATGAGATAGCCACACTGCCCCAATTGCCATATTTTTCATAGGCCTGCCTCAAATATTTACATGCAGCAATTGTGGATAGCTCGACAGAGAAACGTTCGTCCACTTGTCCTGAAACCTCCAGGCCGAATTGAGTTGCCGTAGCCGGCATGAATTGCCAGAGCCCGACTGCTTTAACTGAAGACTGAGCACGGGGGTCGAGCATACTTTCTATCACAGCCAAATATTTGAAATCGTCCGGAATATTGTTTGCTTTGAGTATCGGTTCTATGATAGGAAAATATCTGTTTGCCCTTTTGATCTGCAGCAAGGTGGTTGAATGCAAATATGCAAAGCTGTTTATTTCCCTGTCATATCGTTCATGCATGTCATATCTGTCGAGTTTTATGGTTTCGCCTGCAAAAGTGACTTCGTCCGGCACATCGACCGAAACTGTCATGGATGCTATGTGTGGATTGTCTTTCTCTGTGTTTTCTACACTGTTGTAGTTTGACAATAGAACAATTCCCGTGAGGCAAACGAAGGCAATGACACAACTTCCGTATATGATAGATTTTTTCATTATAGTTTGATCTTCAGATTTTAGTAAATGTAATTTATTGTAATGTTACAGCTTAAAGAAAAACCTGAGATTGTGTATATCGAAAATCAGTCAGGGTTAAAAGTAAGTGCTGTCTAATTTTCAAAGATAAATTAATTTTTTTGTCTATGAAAGTTGTGTTTTGATTGAGTCTGTTGATTAATATTATTTATATCTGTGTCGTGTTTTTTTACAATTAGAAACAAAAATATGAGATACAGAGTTATGTAATAAAATTTCTCTGTATCTCATATTTTTTGCATTTCCATGCGTTCAGAAGAAAAAAGTGTTTTTATCCTTTGAACCCGATTTTAGCATGAGTACCATCGCAATAAGGTTTGTTTTTTGAACCTCCGCAACGGCAAAGATGTGGATTTTCTTTTATAACGGTAGTTCCGTCAGTCAGGGTTAATTCTACGGTTCCTTCCACCAATAGAGGTGCATTAGGAATCACTTTAATCTTCAATAAAGAATCTTTAGTTTCCATGATGTTTGTTTTTTTTAATTGATCAGTTATAAAACAAATAAGAAACTAAAAAGTTTTAACTTTTGACTTTAAAAGAGTTTGTTTTTTTGAGTTGTAGTGATAAATTCCTTTAGATAAAATGGTTCAAAATAGGCAATATCTTCAAATCTATGTTCATCGAAGGCTTTTTGTGACAATGTGGCCATATCTGTGGCAAGAGGTGAGATGTTATCTATAAAAATAGCATTCTCATTATTTATTTCGGGCATACATTTTTTTGCACCATTGCCAAAGAATAGAATTTTGTTGTTTGCCAAAATGTCACTGTATGTTTCGTTGGAGACGATGTCAGCGCTGATTTTACGGATGGTGTTTAATTTTTGGTCGTATATGGCAGCATAGACTTCCATGCGGCGGGCATCGATCATCGGGCATAGTAAAACGTTTTCTTCATGCTGAATCGAATTTAATACACCCGATGCCATGATGAGGGGTGTATGGATCGCTATCAGAGGAATGTCCAGACCGAAGCAAATACCCTTTGCTTCTGATACGCCTATTCGCAAGCCTGTATACGAACCGGGACCACAACTAATCGCAACAGCATCCAATTTTTTGCCCTCGTTTTGTATATATTTGACGGCTTCATCAACAAAAACACCCAAAATGCTGGCATGTGAAGGACCTTTTGTTTCCACTTGGTTGAATAAAATATTCTGATTGTCGGCTATTGCCACAGAACAGATCTCAGTTGAGGTATCGATATTTAAAATACAGGACATGGATTCTTTTCTTTTTTCTCGCACAAAAATACATTTAAGAGACGAATAATTGTACATTTGGCGATTTATTTCCAATCTTTAGGCATGTTAATTTTCTTTTTAATGTACTTTTGTGAAAAATAATTTACATTGAAATATATGATACAATCAATGACGGGATTCGGGAAAGCTACAGCCGAACTGCCTCAGAAGAAAATTACTGTAGAGATAAAATCACTGAATAGTAAGCAGTTTGATCTGTCTCTCAGGATTCCAAATATCTATAAAGAAAAAGAAATGTTGTTCAGAAATCAAATGTCACAATGCTTTGAGCGTGGAAATGTCGATTTTCTTATCTAAATAGAAAGCATCGGAAAAGAGACTACATCACAGATCAACCAAAATGTTCTTGAAGGATATTATACTCAGATAAAAGAAGCCGCAGACCGTTTGGGTGTTGATGTTCCGCACGATTGGTTTCAGGTATTGCTCCGTTTGCCCGATGTGCTAAAATATGAATCTCAGGAATTGGATGAGGCGGAATGGAATGTGGTTGCGGCAACGATTGATGCTGCGATAGGTCAGATGGTGGCTTTCAGAAAGCAAGAAGGAGAAATGTTGGCCAAACTCTTCACTGAAAAAATTGGGAATATATCACGCTTGATGTCCGAAATCGAATCATATGAGGCGGAGCGTATCGGTAAAGTGAAATCCCGCATTGTGGAGGCTTTGGAAAAGATTGAAAATTTTGATTATGATAAAAACCGTTTCGAACAGGAGATGATTTACTATATTGAAAAATTGGATATTAATGAAGAAAAAAACCGATTGGCAAATCATTTGAAATATTTTATAGAAACCATGGCCGATGGCAAAGGACAAGGTAAGAAATTAGGTTTCATATCTCAGGAAATGGGACGTGAAATAAATACAATGGGATCTAAGTCAAATCATTCTGAAATGCAAAAAGTAGTGGTTCAGATGAAAGACGAGTTGGAACAAATCAAAGAACAGGTATTGAATGTCCTGTAAATAGAGTGTATGGGCAAACTGATTATTTTTTCGGCGCCTTCCGGTTCGGGTAAATCTACGATTGTGAACTATTTGTTAGATCGGAATCTCAATCTTCAGTTTTCTATTTCGGCAACGAGCCGATTGCCCCGAGGATCGGAAAAAAATGGAGTAGAATATTACTTTTTGACTCCCGATGAATTCAGAAAGAAAATAGAAAATGCTGAATTTCTGGAATATGAAGAGGTATATGCAGACCGCTTCTACGGAACATTAAAAGGTGAAGTGGAGCGTATTATAGCCGATGGCGGCAATGTGATTTTTGATGTTGATGTGGTTGGTGGTTGTAATATTAAGGAATATTATGGTAGTAAAGCACTCGCCGTGTTTATCGAGCCACCTTCAATAGATGAATTGAGGCGACGTCTTGTCAGCAGAGGAACAGATTCGGACGAAGTCATTGATGCACGCATTGCCAAGGCAGAATATGAACTGACCTTTGCTTCGCGTTTCGATGTTGTTATTCATAACGATTGTCTTGAAACAGCAAAGATCGAGGCTTTGGAAGTTGTATCTAAATTTTTGAATCAACAATGAATGTTGCAGTTTTTTCAGGTTCGTTCAATCCGATACATGTCGGACATCTCATTTTGGGTAGTTACGTAACCGAATTCACGGACATAGATGAAGTTTGGTTTTTAGTGACACCACTGAGCCCTTTCAAGGCTGGGTTGGATTCCCTAGATGAAAAAGAACGTCTGAAAATGGTGGAGCTGGCATTGACGGATTATCCTAAACTGAAAGCAAGCGATTTTGAATTTACGTTGACAAAACCTTCATATACGGTCAATACATTGACTTTGCTGAAAGAAAAATATCCGGAGCATAACTTTTCACTGCTGATTGGTGCAGACAATTGGACTGTGTTCGATAAGTGGAAAGACAATCAGATTATATTAGACAATTTCAAGATTTATGTCTATCCGCGTCTCGACTTCAATATTTCCATTCCTTCGAAATTTCGCTCATGCATTGAGGCTTTGGACACACCAATTATAGAAATATCTTCTACTTTCATTCGCGAAAGCTTGCAAAAAGGAAAAAATATCAAAGCTTTTCTTCCCGAAACGGTCTATGCTTATATTATAGAAAAAGGGTTGTATAAATAGCCGTAGATTCTCGTGTATTGTAAATCTTGTTCTAGCGGCGATTGCAGAATTGTGAATATTCAGATAAAATGTATCTGCAAATGCCAAGATTTGGTCAGATGCGTGCATAGAAATATTGTTGATGAACAATAAATAATAAGATTTTGTAGCTACATTTGTGTGCGGAAAAACAATAAATTAAATAAATAAAAGTATTACAGAAATGAAAAATACTCTAGTAACTACCAATTATCAATTTCCTGACCAAACTCATGTCTATCACGGAAAAGTTAGGGACGTATATTCAATAGGAGAAGATCTTCTTGTAATGATTGCGACAGATCGCATTTCAGCGTTCGATGTGGTTTTGCCACAAGGAATTCCGTATAAGGGGCAGGTTTTGAATCAAATCGCAGCTAAGTTTTTGGATGCAACGGCAGATATTTTGCCCAATTGGAAAATTGCGACACCTGATCCGATGGTGACTGTTGGTTTGCGCTGTGAACCATATAAGGTGGAGATGGTGATACGGGGCTATCTGACAGGAAGTGCATGGCGTGAATATAAGGCTGGTGCGCGCACTCTTTGTGGTGTTGCCTTACCTGACGGTATGAAAGAAAATGAAAAATTTCCATCACCGATCATAACACCTACAACCAAAGCCGACGAAGGGCATGATGAAAATATATCGAAAGAAGAAATCATAGCTCAGGGATTGGTCAATAAAGAAGAATACGAGGAACTGGAGAGATATACGTATGCTTTGTTTCAACGTGGTACGGAAATCGCTGCTCAAAAGGGTTTGATTCTGGTAGATACAAAATACGAATTTGGAAAGAAAGATGGTAAAATCTATTTGATAGACGAAATTCACACTCCTGATTCATCACGTTATTTTTATGCCGACACTTATGCCGAGTTGTTTGAAAAAGGTTTGGAACAAAGGCAATTGTCGAAAGAATTTGTGCGTAAGTGGCTTATGGAAAACGGTTTTCAGGGTAAAGAAGGACAAAGAGTTCCGGAAATGACTGAACTATATTGTAATTCTGTGTCGGAAAGATACATCGAGCTATATGAAAAAATAGTAGGCGAAAAATTTGTTAAAGCAGAATCCGGTAGTGTGGAAATACGAATCGAAAATAATGTTAATAATTACTTGTCGAAATAAAATAAATGTTTATTCGATTCTCTGATGTTAAACTAATTGATATATGCCCAATCTATACATTATAGCAGGTTGTAACGGAGCAGGAAAAACCACTGCATCCTATACGATCTTGCCTGAAATGTTGGAATGTAAGGAGTTTATCAATGCTGATGAAATAGCAAAAGGGCTTTCTCCTTTTCAACCGGAGAAAGCCTCTATTGATGCCGGACGCATAATGATTTTGAGGATGGAAGAGATGCTGAAACAAGAGCAGGATTTTGCTATTGAGACGACGCTCGCAACCAAAACTTATGCATCATTTATTAAAAGAGCACAGAAATTAGGTTATTTCGTAACTTTGTTATACTTTTGGCTCAATTCTCCAGAATTGGCAATAAAAAGAGTCGAGGATCGGGTTAAATCGGGCGGGCATAATATCCCAAAAGAGGTGATTCGGCGGAGATATAAATCGGGAATTCAAAATTTGTTTGCTCTATATACACCTATTTCTGACTATTGGATGGTGGTGAATAATTCTGAAAATCCATTTAAGATCATAGCAGAGGGAAAAAGAGAACGGATTATAGAAGAACATGATAAAGAAATATTTAACCAAATCAAAAATTTATGAATCGTAAAGAAGTAGCTCTACGAAATAAATTATTAGTAGGTCTTAACTTATCTTACACTCGGTTAATCGAACAAAAACAAAGAGAAGATGGCAACCTTATCTTCTCGGAAAACGGGAAAATTGTAAAAGTAAAAGCTCGTAAGCTTAGCAATAATAGCATAGAGTCTGAAAAGCTGTTGAGTTAATTGTCTGATTCTTAGAATGACAAACAAAGCAGAAAAAATACTTCCATATCAATCGTCTGAATCTAAAGGCGTGCAGGTGGAACGGATGTTTGACTCCATAGCCGAAAATTACGATACACTTAATCATACTCTTTCTATGGGTATTGATAAAGGTTGGCGTAAAAAAGGCATTCTTTCACTTAAAGGAAAAAATCCACAAACCATTTTAGATATTGCAACCGGAACCGGCGATCTTGCCATTCAGGCGTATGCGTTGTTGCAACCCAGTAGAATTGTCGGTATAGATATTTCGGAAGGGATGATGGATGTAGGTCGTGAAAAGGTTGATAAACTAGGACTTAAGGACAAAATTTCTTTCGAAAAGCAAGACTGTCTACATCTGGAAATGGAAGATAACATATTTGATGCAGCGATGGTCGCTTTCGGCGTCAGGAATTTTGAGAATTTGGATCAAGGACTTAAAGAAATACTCAGAGTGTTGAAACCGGGTGGGCAGCTTATGATTCTTGAACTCTCCACGCCGCAGCATTTTCCGATGAAGCAAGGTTATTGGATCTATTCTAAACTACTTATTCCGATTGTTGGACGTCTTATCTCGAAAGATAAAACGGCTTATAGATATCTTCCTAAATCAATTGAAGCCTTTGTGCAAGGGCAAGAAATGGTGGATATTCTTACCTCTAATGGTTTCCGCAATGCTATATGTAAGACGTATACGTTTGGTATCTGTTCGATGTATCTCGCGGAAAAATAACCCTCTTTCTCTTGTGGCTTCCTCTATTCCTGATGAGCCGATTTTTCTACTTCCCGTTCAAGTCGTTTCCGGTCATCGTCTTTTTCGTAAGCATCCACAATGCGTTGCACAAGTTTGTGGCGAACAATGTCTTTTTTACCAAATTCCACTTTGCCCACACCTTCTACACCGTGAAGCACTTTCAGGGCATGTTTCAATCCTGACATTTGTGCATGGGGCAGGTCTATCTGGCTTATATCGCCGGTGATGATCATTTTTGCATTCATTCCCAAGCGAGTCATAAACATTTTTATTTGCAGAGATGTTGTGTTCTGAGCTTCATCAAGAATGATCACAGCATCGCTCAGAGTTCGTCCACGCATAAAGGCTAGAGGTGCAATCTGTACAACCTTATTTTCTATATAATCTTTCAATCGGGCAGGGGTGATCATGTCTTCGAGAGCATCGTATAGAGGTTGTAGATAAGGATCCACTTTATCTTTCATGTCTCCGGGCAAGAATCCGAGCTTTTCTCCGGCTTCAACTGCCGGACGGCTTAGGATAATTCTTTTTATTTCTTTGTTTTTTAGTGATTTAACCGCTAGAGCTATTGCAACATAGGTTTTTCCTGTTCCGGCAGGTCCGAGGGCGAAAACCAAATCGTTTTTTGTGTAAGCGTTCACTAATCGTTGTTGGTTTTCGTTACGGGCAAAGATAGGCTTTCCATTCATCCCGTAGATAATCAGATTGTCCTGCTTCACGACATTCGGAACATCTCCTTTCACAATATCTATTATATTTTCTTCGCTAAGCACATTGTGATCTACACAAAAAAGTTCCAATTCCCTGATTTTTTCTTCAAAGAACGGAATTTCTTCTGCGTCACCAATTACTTTGATTATATTTCCCCTAGCGATAATTCGCAATTTTGGAAAAAGGGTTTTTAACAGTTGCAAGTTGCTATTGTTTACTCCAAAAAATACAATAGCATCGGCATTGTCCAATACAATTATCTGTTCTATCATTCAATATTATAAATCAATGTTGCAAATATAATATACTTTTTGGGTAATATAGGTTTGAACAGGAATTAAAATGACTAGTCCATTTATTAAACTTTGATGTTTATTTGGGGACTAGTCATTTCTTAAAATCTGCATCTGAGAGCTATCTCAGAATCTCAATACCGTAGACGTTTTTTATCGTTTAATTATCTTTTTTGTTGTTGTAACTCCTCCAGATTTTATTACCAGAGAATATATTCCTGCCGGAAGATTTGAGATATTAATAGAAGAGGTTGCTTTTGCTTGTTTCGCCAATTGGCCTGTTGCTGTGTAAACTTCCAATTCATCCACTTTTTCAACTCCGGATACAGAGATATAATCAGTTGTTGGATTTGGATATACAGACAATCCATCTAATTGATTTTCTTTTATTGATGATGTATTTTCTGTAGCGATGATTTCGACCTCATCAATGGCTATGTAACCGTCCGCTCCTCCAAAATCGTCAAAATCTTTATTGGTGTTAGCGGCAATTCTAAACGAAACAGCACTTTTATTCAAGACTTCACTAGTCATCTCAAGTTCGAAATATTGCCAATTTGAGTTCTTTTCAGGACTAAAAACTTTCAGGCTTGTCCATGTCGAAGATCCATCGATATTAGCATCTACTCTATATTCTTTAGGAGGATACATGTACAAAGCAGTGAATTGGAATGCAAATTTCACTGTTACTTTGTCATAATTACCCACTGTATTTATACCCGGAAAAACAACGTAACCATTGGGTGCACCTCCTGTAAACTTCCATGAATTTCCCTCAAAGTAGCCATCAGAGTTATATCCGCCATAACTTGGTCTGCCCGAAAAGCTTAGAGTGCTTCTGTCCATATCAAGATTATTGTTCGCGACTATCGAACTTTCAGATTTCAGATTATTTTCAAATGTCCATTTTGCTAGAATTGTTTGCGCATGTGATGTCAAAACAGAGAACAGCAGTCCTGTAGTAAACAGTAGAATTTTTTTCATAAACAGTTTGTTTTTAGTTTGTGTAATAAATAGTTAATATACAAGCAATTTTTTGTATAAAATATCTTGTCTTGTAAAGTGGCAGCAAAGATATATAATAAAGTGTTAAAAAAGAGAAGCTCATTTCTAAACAAACATTAACTTATCTGATGTGGTATTGTATGCGGCGGTTATAATTTTGTAAGAGATCTAACTTTTCGTTTTGCAAAACTATGTATTTTCTCGTTATATATTTTTCGTAGATATTATATGTTCTGATGCCGGAGAATTGGCAGATAATAGAGTTTTATACGCAACAGTGGTTATCTCTTTTGGTAAGATAACCACTGTTTTTATCAATGAAAAGTACCGCATTGAAATTATCTGACTTGTGTATTGAAGCTTGTCCAGATCAAATGTCTATTTTATGTACTGAACTTTACTTGTATCTCTGGGTTTTGCTTCGGGTAGTTCATTCTTGTATCCGATGGCAATGCCAAATGCGACTTCATGGCTGTCCGGTAGATTTATTTCTTTCAGGAAGTGTTTGGCATCGGGATCGTTCAATATGTTCGCCATATTGCCAATCACACAAGTGCCGATGTTCATAGATTCGGCACTTATCAATATATTTTGTGCCAATAATCCACAATCTACTGCACTATAAGGATTACTCTTATCTTTGCCTACAATGATGAGAGTGGGCGCTCCGTGATAGACGCTGAACCCGGGTTCTTGGGCACGGGCAGCACTTCCCTGAAGCGTTTTACCTTTCGATTTTTCGACAAAACTTTTGTTGATTCGATTCAGCAAATCGGGATTTTGTATCACTCTCACTTCCCACGATTGCCTGTTGAGAGCACTAGGTGCGTTTATGGCGCATTGTATGATGGAGTCCAACTGTTCCGGTTTGATTTGCTCTGGTTTATATGAACGGATGCTTCTGCGGTTCATAATTGTTTCTACAACTGCATTTGACTGTTTCATTGTTTGTCCTCCATTTTCTTTTTTAGCTTTCTCACAAGAGAGAAGAATTAAGCAACAAGCAGATGCTACTAAAAAAAACTTTTTCATCCTCATTTTTGATTAAAAAATAAATTTCATTCTCTATTTTGCGACTCATTCATGTTGATCGCAATGAAAATTTTGTCTGTGTTCAAATATAATATTTTTAATGAAATTGGCAGACATATTCAGATACAATTTCTTTTTGTATATTTGTAGCCTCTTTTCTAACTAACTTAAATAATTTAGGCAATGTATAGTTTTATTTTTATTTAAAATTGTTTGCTCTGTCTTGGGTCTCATTCACAAGATCATTTTCGACAGGCTACAAACGTTCTCTGGTAACAATATCGTGAGAACTCCAAAATATACAAAGCCATCTCCCCAAAATACTTTCACAGAAAGACAATTAATAGAGAAAAATCTCATCCGGTATGGAGAGAAATAGGGTAAGGTGGAAGTTTTTTAACCTCCTTAAAAGATATATATGAAAGATTTTATAATATCAAGCGTCGAAAGCCAGAAAGCAATTCTGGTCGGAATCATAACACAAAATCAGACAGAAGACCAGGTAGAAGAATATCTGGACGAATTGGCTTTTCTTGCCGATACGGCAGGAGCAGAACCGGTGAAACGGTTTACTCAGAAAATGGAATATCCCAATCCTTCTACTTTTGTAGGGACGGGTAAACTCAAAGAGATCAAGCAGTATATGGAAGATGAAGAAATCGGATTAGTGATATTTGATGATGAATTGTCTGCCAAGCAAATACGAAATATAGAAAAAGAACTTGAGGTGAAGATTCTTGACAGAACAAGCCTTATACTTGATATTTTTGCAATGCGTGCACAGACGGCATATGCAAAGACGCAGGTAGAACTTGCCCAATATCAGTATCTTCTTCCCCGATTGACGCGCATGTGGTCGCATCTCGACCGCCAACGTGGTGGTGGTGCCATGATGCGGGGTGTAGGTGAAACGCAGCTGGAGAGTGACCGTCGTATTGTTCAGGACAAAATTGCAGACCTGAAGGAGCAGCTCAAGTCCATTGACAAGCAGATGGTTGTTCAACGGAAAAACAGAGGGAAAATGGTCAGGGTGGCATTAGTCGGATACACAAACGTGGGTAAATCGACAATGATGAATATGTTGAGCAAATCGGAGGTTTTTGCAGAAAATAAACTTTTTGCAACGCTCGATACCACTGTGCGTAAGGTGATAATAGATAATCTGCCGTTCTTATTATCGGACACGGTAGGATTCATCCGGAAACTGCCGACACATTTGGTAGAATCCTTCAAATCGACACTCGATGAAGTTCGTGAAGCCGATTTGTTGATTCATGTGGTGGATATTTCCCATCCGAACTTTGAAGAGCAGATTGCTGTTGTAGAAAAAACGCTTCTGGAAATAGACGGTGAAGAAAAACCTACGATTCTCGTATTTAATAAAATAGATGCATTTGAATATATCAGGAAAGACGAAGATGATTTGTCTCCAATCAAACGCGAAAATCTATCACTGAACGATTTAAGGCATACGTGGATGGCAAAGATGAAGAATAATTGTATCTTTATTTCGGCTATTAATAAAACTAATGTCGAGGAACTCAAGCAGATGATATATGAGCGTGTGAAAGAAATACACATTGAGCGGTATCCATACAATGATTTCTTGTTTCAAAAATACGATGAGGATGAATCTGGCACATAGAAAGCTTACTAATATAGAAATTGATCAGTTGCAGCAGAATGGATGTTCTGCTGCTGATTGGAACCTGATTGAAGTGAAAGACGGTTTCTGTGCTGATTATGTACGAAACACATTTTTTTCGGGTACAATCAGATTGGGTGTCTTTGAAAAGATATTTATCCTCGAAGGCGGCATGCCAAAACATTCGGGCATTTATCGTGCAACGCTTCACAACTGTGAAGTGGAAGATAATGTGCTGATTTCTGATATTCACAACCATATTGCCAATTATAAGATTGAAGATGACTGCTGCATTCGCAATGTGGGCACAATGGCTACAACCAAAGGTTCCTCCTTTGGCAATGGAGTCAAAGTGGCTGTATTGGATGAGACTGGTGGACGCGAGGTTGTCATTCACGATAGACTGTCGTCACATCAGGCTTATATATCTGCCTTCTGGAAATATAAACCTGCAATAATAAACCGTTTGGATGAGTTGATTGACGGATATGTAAGACAGAAAATATCAAATAGGGGATATGTTGGACGTAATTCGAACATTGTCAATGTGATGTCTGTCGAGAATGTTCGCATAGAGGAACACTCCAAGATAGATTCTGCTGTCCGCTTGGAAAATGGGACTGTTTGTAGAAATGCCTATGTTGGTCACGATGTGATTGCAAAAGACTTTATATTCTCATCTGATTCTCATGTTGTCGGCGGAGCTAAGATAAACAGATGTTTTGTGGGCGAGGCTTGCCACATAGGGAATGGTTTTTCTGCTGCCGATTCGTTTTTCTTTGCCAATTGTCACATGGAAAATGGAGAGGCTTGTGCTTTGTTTGCAGGTCCTTATACTGTAAGCCATCATAAATCCACATTACTGATAGGTGCTTTGTTCTCATTTATGAATGCCGGTTCGGGTTCGAATCAAAGTAACCATATGTATAAATTGGGACCGATGCATTATGGAGTAGGAGAGCGGGGAGTGAAGCTTGCCAGTGATTCATATATTGCTTGGCCGGCCAGAATAGGAGCTTTCTCTTTGGTCATGGGCAAACATTATGGGCATTGGGATGTATCTGCATTTCCGTTTTCTTATCTGGTGGAAGACAATGCAGAAACATATCTGATTCCGGCCATAAATGCAGCTACAATAGGAACTTATCGTGATGCTCAGAAATGGCCATCCAGAGATAGACGGGAAACATCCAAGACGGATTGTTTGTCGTTCAGTTTGTTGAATCCGTATATCGGACAAAAAGTGTCTGTAGCCATCGAATTACTGAACCGTCTCGAAAAAGAGCCGGACGAGGATGGCGTGTGTCGGTATGACGGATGTGTTATCACATCAAAGGCTTTGCAAAGAGGCAAAAAGGTATATCAACTTATACTCGATAAATATTTAGGCGATATGCTCATTTCCCATTTTGAGAAAAGAGATGAACCTGAGAAAGGAAGCACTGACGAATGGATAGATCTCTGCGGATTGATCGTTCCCCAAGAATGTGTTTACGGCATTTTAGAGAATATCGTCGGATTGGAACAATTGAATGGAGCATTTGCCGATTTGCTGGAGCAGACTTCCTGTTTGGAATGGAAATGGGCAAAAGCTCATATCGGTGAAACAGATAACAAACAGATATTAGATAATTGGTTAAAGGCCTCGACAGAATTATGTGAATTGATGATTAAAGACGCATCAAAAGAATTTGCCGATGTGTTTAAGCTAAATTTCGGACTTGACGGAAGTGAAACTGACAAGCAGTCTGAATTTGAGTCCATCAGAGGATCGGCCGACACAGAAAACCTGATTAGAGAGCTGAAAAATAGTTTGGAAGCTGATCGGGCTATATATAACAAATTGGTCATGAGATTATGAAAACGGCAATCATTTTGGGAGCATCGGGTTTGGTCGGTTCAGAGTTGCTGAATTTGTTGCTGAAAAGTGACTCTGCGTATGACAATGTCATTGTTTTTTTACGAAAAAGCTTACCGTTGAAAAACAAAAAGCTGACACAATACATCATTGATTTTGAAAATATAGATTTCTATCAGGATCTGATTAGATGCGATGATCTATTTTGTTGTTTGGGCACAACGATTAGAAAAGCCGGATTGCAAGACAATTTCAGAAAAGTAGATATGGACTATCCAATTCGTTTTGCCAAACTAGCCCAACAGAATGGGACAAATCAATTCCTGATGATTTCTTCCATAGGAGCTAATGCAACATCGTCCGCTTTTTATCTGCGAACCAAAGGACAGTGTGAAAATTCTATACAACACATCGGATTTGAAAGTGTTTCTGTGTTCCGTCCATCGGCACTTGTTGGAAAAAGAAGTGAATTTAGGCTGGGAGAAAAAGTTGGTGTGTGCTTTGCCCAAATATTTTCCGTTTTTCTTATAGGAAGGTTTCGTAAGTTCAAACCAATAAAAGCGATACAAGTGGCAAAAGCAATGAATCTGACAGCACAGCAAAACAATAAGGGTTTCAGAGTTTATGAATCGGATGAGATTCAAAGATTATGACTACATTCCTTCTCCTTGCCAGATGTAATAATCGGTAGGAAACTGATTTTCCAGATCAGCCTCTTTTTCAAATATACCATAAACAGAAGAACCTGAACCCGACATGGACGAATAAATGGCTCCCAAGTTATAAAGTTGGTGTTTTATGCTTTCAATCTCGGGATATTGTGGAAAAATACTATCTTCAAAATCATTGTGCATCAAATGTTTCCATTGATCTAAATCTTTTGTGATAATTTCTTTTAGAGACAATTGGGGCTGTCGGGGTTTGACCATTGCAAAGGCCTCTTTTGTTGATACATGGATGTTGGGTTTTACAAGCACGAAGTAATATTTTTTCAGATCAATATCTACATTCTCAAAAATTTCCCCTATGCCCGATGCGAACAATGGCTTATTGTAAATAAAGAACGGGCAATCGGCCCCCAATTGACAGGCTATGCTTGCTAATTCTTGTTTAGAAGCTCTGAGATTAAACTTCTCGTTGAGCAGTTTCAACATAAACGAAGCATCAGCCGATCCGCCTCCAATGCCTGCCCCAAAAGGAATCTTTTTGAGTAGATGGATAGATATAGGCGGAATGTTGTAATGTTTGCGCATTGCCTGTACAGCTTTCATCACCAGATTGTTTTCTGGTAAAGTGTCGACAGTGATGCCTGATTCTGTCAAGCTGTCCTTCCCATCTTCGGATATAATAACTTCCACGGCATCTTTTATGGCAATAGGATAAAATATAGTTTCCAGATTGTGGTATCCGTCATCTCGTTTCGACACGATATTCAGTCCGAGATTTATTTTTGCATTGGGGAATGTAATCATTCTGTCACTCTTTTTCTATAAAATGAGGCTATGTTTCTTTATAGCCTCATTGTTTTCCATATTTTAATGATCTTAGTTGTAAAAGGAGATCCGTATTATAACGAAAGGTCAATGTTTAGGGTTGTATTTTCCTTTGACTTCACTTCGATTGGTTTTATCGTTACTTTGCCAGATGAATCGATAAGATTGGTTCTTTGTACTCTTGCCGACACTATAATGATCGAATATTTTCCGGGTGCAACATTTTCTATTTTATAATTTCCACTTCCATCAACTACGGCTTTCAAAGTCTTTTCATCTGTCTGTAGATTGAAGAATTTTGCATATGCTTTTTCTCCGATATTACTGAAACTAACGCTATCTTTTACTAGTTCAGAAGCCTTTCCATTAGAGTATTTATTAATAATTCCGATAGTTTCATTCGCAACATCTATCCGTTTATTCATTAGGACTATTCTCTCATTTATTTTTTCTTTATTTGCTTCATCTACCAATCCTTGATACTCTTCAATGAATCCTTTGTAAGTTGTGATGATTTTTTCTTGTTCCTGCACATCCAATGCTTCAATGTACAGATGCAAGGTGTCTGTGTTTTCTTGTGTCAGATATACCTTAGCTCCTAAATCCGCTTTTTTTCCGATGGTTTCTTCCTGCACCGTGACAACTCCTGATACAGATCCGGGCTCTTGTTTACATGAAACAACTAAAACAGTAAGTAATGCTAGAAATAATGTTTTTTTCATACTTTTGATTTTTTGATGAATTGTGAAAAAAGATATTTAAATAAAAAATTCAGACTAATTTTTTTATCAAAACTTCCTTGTCTCCGAAGATGTAATCAATGATCGGAATTTCAATCATGGTGTATGCTCCAGACTCTTGTTTGAGCGATGCACGCGCGGAAGCCACTAATACTTGTGCTGTCAGCGCCGGATTATTTATTTTCATGTTAAACTCGAATAGTTGGTTCTGTGTTTCACCTGAAACTCCTTTGCGAATCATGTTAACACCGTGTCCCATGTCTTTGAAATCATCAACATTGTCGACTTGGATGACGTGTGTTTCATCGTGGTAAAAATAATCGTCATTCTTGATTGCTTCTGCCACTTCCTCAAAATAATATCCTTCTTTCACCTCAATATAAACCATTCGCCGATGAATGCCTGTGCCTACAGGGATAGTCATAGACAAGGCGGCTTTCACTCCTTCTATAGCTTTCACAGCAACGGTGTGTCCCATACTCATACCGGGACCGAAATTTGTATATGTGATACCCTTAGGAGCCATAAATTCGAACAAAGAGCGTATCATGGAGTCTGTGCCGGGATCCCATCCAGCTGATATGACAGACACTTTATTATTTTCTTTTGCAACTTTGTCCAATTGTTTGCGCAGATTGACAATTCCTCCATGTATGTCGTAGCTGTCTACTGTGTTGATGCCTTTTTGCAGACATTCTATAGCATATTGTTCTACGCTACGAGTAGGGGTGCATAAGATGGCTACATCCACATCCTGTAATTTCGAGATGCTGTCTACTACAGTAAATTGTTTGATTTCGTCCGGAATGATTGACACATCGCGGCGAACAATTCCTGCTACCTCAAAATCGGGTGATGTGTTAATCGCTTCGAGAACATATTTGCCTATATTGCCATAACCTATGATGGCAGTTTTGCTTTTTTTCATGAGTCGTTTTATTGTTTGTTTCTTCTTTGATTAACAATCAATGTGTTTATGATGTTTGAATGGACATCAAAAATATATAAAAAAGATGAATAATAGAGGTTGTTTTTATTATTGGAGATATTATCTTATGAAAAAAATAATATCTATATTCGCAATCTGAAATTATTGCAAATTATGAAATTAAATGAGAAACTTCCTCAAAATATGAAGAATATAATCTTCGATTTTGGGGGTGTGATAATGGATATAAATATTACAAAAACAATATCGGCTTTCGCCAAACTCAAAATTGAAGGGCTGAAATCGGACGATATAATATCTTCTCATAAAGGTTTTTTATACGATCTGGAAGTTGGTAATATTACACCGGACGAATTTATTTCAAGGATATACAGAGAATATCCTTCGGCGACAAATGCATCGGACAAACTCATCTGGGATGCGTGGAATGCCTTGCTTCAGCCGTATGATCCGGATCGCATAGCAATGGTTGCTCAATTGAAAGAATATTTCAATTTATACCTGTTGAGCAATACAAATTTCCCGCATAGGGTGAAATTCAGAGAAATGTTCCGAAAGCAATTTGACGAGAATCTCGAAGACCTTTTTATCCAGAGTTTCTATTCAGACGAAATACATTTGAGAAAACCAGATTCCGAAATTTATCAATATGTGATCACTACAGCGCGTATAAATCCAGAAAAAACACTTTTCATAGACGATAACGAAGCAAATATTACGGCTGCACGCAAAGCCGGACTGAATGCTTATCATCTGGCAGGTGGTGAAAAGATAACTGATCTGTTTGAAGTTTGATTTCGATCAGTTCTGTTTATAAATCTGTACTTTCCTGCATAAAGTTATATAACCATTCGAGAGCCTGAAAATCATCGCTCACCTGATCTACAAATTTTGCAGAGAATAATTCTTCACCTATGGGATTAGTCTTGTATACATAGATACCTTTTCGTTGTATCCATTGTTGGAAATATTCGGGCAAATCACTTGCCAACGGTCGTTTATATTCTTCTCCTCCGAGCTGATATCCCCGTTCAAAAACGGTTTGTTGAGTCACTCTCTGAAATTCTGCGGCATCGTAAGAAACTTCTTCCCGAAAAGCATCCATCACTTTCTTCTTTGGCATGAAAAGTCCCATACCTAATGTATAGCTGTCTCCCGCAATTTCCATAAAATAACCCGGATAGTCTTTCCAGTCGTCTCTTGATACAGGTCTATGAAAAGTGAACCACATAGCAGTTTTGTATGGCTCTTTATTTTTAGAGAAGAGTGTGTCTCGATAAATTCGGGATATGGCGCGTTGCGGTCTCAATTCAAAAGCTGGGTCAATGTTGTGCATCACCGGAGATAGAGACACAACCAAGGCTTTCAATGGAGCAAGAACTTCTGTTTCGTAGATGCTCTTATGTTCATCGAACCATTCCTTGTAATTATTTTCTTTCAGATTGTTGAAAAATTGGATTGTTTCAGGTGAAAAGCCTTTAAACGATTCTATTTTTTTTGTTGCCATCTCTTTGTTTTTATTGAAGGTTATGTATTTATATTTCTATTTTCGCCCGAAGTCGGCAGGTATTTCACCCCAATCATTGGTTTCCCATTTTCTTATTTGAGTTGTGTAATTGTTTTCTTTCAACCATTTTTCGGCACGTGTTATCAAATCAAAAATGGGTTCGTTCAAGTTTGTCTGTTCCAGTTTTGTTTTACATTTTTTGTCTTTGACCCATTTGATGGCATTCACACTATCCGAGTAGATAGGAATGTCTGATTTTTGCTGTTTAAGCATAGCCAAACCATGTACGAGAGCCAGAAATTCGCCAATATTATTTGTTCCCTGCTCAAAAGGTCCTTGATGAAAAATTTCCTGACCATTGCCAACAAAAACACCTCGATATTCCATCAGCCCCGGATTTCCGCTGCAGGCAGCATCGACAGCCAGGCTGTTTTTAATGATTTGTGACGAAGGAATTCTTTTTTCCTGAGCTGATTTTTTTTCCGTATTTGTTTTGTTCAGATGTATCCAAGGGTTGTCTCCAAATGCTTTTTGAGCCAGATCTATTGATGCAAACGATTTATAAAGAGCACCTTCATAACCGGATACTTGAGCCTTGCAGTCGTCCCAAGAGTCATATACACCGGGTTTCTGCCCTTTCCAGACAACATAAAAATTCTTTTTTGCCATATATGAAACCGTTGTCTGTTTTTATTTTAATCTTGGATCAGTGCCCCACATCAGTTTTTCTTTGAGAGTGCCGTAAAATGTGTGCCCCAATCGTTTTATTAATTTTATGGAAGTGTCAGCCTTTCTTATTGTCAGCTTTGAACAGGCTGTGATCACTTGCGACCTGCCATCTAATGAAATTAAAAAATTGCGGTTGCGGCTTTTTTCTATCTCAATTTGCACAGTGCTGCTATCATCTATTACTAATGGTCTGGTATTCAGGCTGTGTGGCGCAATTGCTGCAATGATAAAGTTGGCAGCATTGGGTGTCATAATGGGGCCTCCGATGCTCAGTGAATATGCAGTCGATCCCGTAGGTGTTGAAATAATGAGTCCATCAGCCTGATAGGAGGTCAGATATTCGTCGTCTATATAGGCATGCACGGTGATCATTGAGGCAGTGTCTTGTTTCAGAATGGCAATTTCATTCAGTGCAATATTTTTTCCGTTGAAAAAATTTGAATCAGAATCGATCAATTCTAGCTGAGAGCGGCATTCAACCCTATATTTCCCTTCAAATATCTCAGATAGAGCAATTTCCATGTTTTCTTGATTGATGTCGGCTAAAAATCCTAAATGACCAGTGTTGATTCCCAAAATGGGAATATCTTTTTTGCCGATGATCTCAGCCGTGCGCAAAAAAGTTCCATCACCACCAATGCTGAATGCAAAATCGGCAGTGAAATTATTCTCTGAAAACGTCTCGGCATTCGGATATCTGATCGCAAAATCAGATGCCAGATAATCACTAAATTCTTTCTGTATGCTGATTTCAACATTCTGTTCTTTCAGAATATTAAAAATTCGTTCAATTTGTCCTTTCTCTTGATATTTACTTCCTAATAGTGCTATCTTCATTTACAGTGTATCATTAAAAAATATATATAATGGTTCTGTTACATAGAACATTATAGAAAAAATATAAAAAGTTTACTGGTTCAGTCCTATATTTTGCGCTAATCGTGCTAAATTTGCATATATTTATAATGCAAAGTTGTGAAAAAAGTTTGTAGAATAATCAACATTGTGTTACTTTTATCTATTAGAATAATCTATTTTGAAAAGGTCTTATGACAAAATTGAGTGTAAACATCAATAAAGTGGCAACTATCCGTAATGCCAGAGGAGGAAATGTTCCGGATGTGGTGAAGGTTGCGTTGGATTGTGAAGCTTTTGGTGCTGATGGAATTACCGTGCATCCTCGTCCGGATGAGCGGCATATCCGTGTGGAAGATGTATACAACATCAAGGCAAAGATCAAATCTGAATTCAACATAGAGGGAAATCCTGTTCCTGCTTTCATTGATATGGTCAAGAAAGTGAAACCGGCACAGGTAACACTTGTTCCGGATGCTATAGATGCCATAACGTCGAATGCCGGATGGGATGCAAAAAAAAATCTTGATTTTCTGAAAGAAACGGTTGACGAGTTTTCTTCGATCGGCATAAGAACCTCAATTTTTATTGATGCTGATCTGGAACAGGTCGAATATGCAGCCAAAACAGGAACTGACAGAATAGAACTTTATACGGAACCTTATGCAACACTTTATTCTAAAGATAAAGATGTTGCTGTTTCGCCCTTTATAGAAGCAGCTAATTTGGCACGCAAACTAGGATTGGGTATTAATGCAGGGCATGATTTAAGCCTCGAAAATTTACATTATCTATACCTCAAAATTCCGTTTTTAGATGAAGTTTCAATAGGACATGCGCTGATCAGCGATGCTCTTTATTTAGGGTTAGAAAAAACAATTCACGCCTATAAGCAATGTTTGGCAAATGTGTGAGGTTAATTATTTGTGATATACGACAATGATATGGATGGATTGACAATCGAGAGAATAAAAGGATTGGTAGGTGCAGGTATATTGCATTTACTGCTTGTTTTGTTGCTTATTTTCACATACATGAAACCATTTCAGGCAGCACGGCCAAGCATGGCATCGGAAGGTGTGCCTGTGATGTTGGGAAATGCTGTTGATGCATTTGGACATGATGATCCTAAAGGAACAGGTGATGGCACTTCAGAAGCTGATGTGGATGCATCTGCTCCTGTACCTCCTGTCGATGCTGTTGCGGGCAGCACCAAACCAAGTGTTTCTACGGCAACCAATCCAGCGAAAGCTGTTACACAAAGTCACACAAAAACTGTCGATGTGCAGACCGATGCCCAAAAAAGTGCAGAGATAAAAAGACGGGCTGATGCAGAGGCTTTGCAGAAAGCCGAAAGAGAAGCTGCCCGGAAAGCTCAAATTGAATCGGAAACTAAAAAGAATGTAAACAACATAGTTGGTGGAGCTATTGGAAAAGGCGCAGGTGGAGGACTGAACAAAGGCACAGGTTCGGGACCCGGTAACACTGGTGTTTCGACCGGGAATAGCAATACCGGGGCATCGTCCGGAATTGGAGGAACAGGAACATCATATACTTTGAGTGGAAGGAATCCTGCTTCGGGTGGACTCGTAAAACCAGTTTACCCTAATGTCAACGAAGGTGGTGTCGTAGTTGTGAATATAATAGTGAATCCGAGTGGAACAGTCATATCAGCTCTGGCTGGTGGCAAGGGAACGAATACATCCAATTCAGCATTACGCAATGCGGCAACAAGAGCGGCACAACAGACTAAATTTAATGCGATCAATTCTCCTAATAATCAAAGCGGAACTATCACATATCATTTTAATCTTAAAACAAATTGATTATGAAATATATATATGTATTCTTAACAACCGGCTTTGAAGAGATAGAAGCACTTGCAGTGGTCGATATTTTGAGAAGAGCTGGTTTAGGTGTAAGAACAGTGTCTCTGGAAACAGAAAAAAAAGTGATAGGAAGCCATGCCATACCAGTTGAGGCTGATCTTCTATTTGAAGAAGTGAATTTTGAAGATGCTGAGTTGCTCGTATTGCCCGGCGGAACAGTCCGAATCAATGAACATGAGGGTTTGAAGAAACAAATATTGGCATTCTACAATAACGGAAATAATGTTGCAGCTATTTGTGCAGCTCCGATGGTATTTGGAGGTTTGGGAATGCTTAACGGAAAAAAAGCGACGGCTTATCCTGGGTTTGAGGGTTATCTGGCAGGTGCCATATTGGAAACCGATAAATCGGTTGTTGTAGATGGAAACATCATCACGGGACGAGGTCCTGGTTTGAGCCTCGAATTTGGTTTGACATTGGTAGAGATTGTTGCCGGAAAAACGAAACGAGATGAAGTGGCTGCCGGATTGCTGCTAAAATGAAATAATTTTTCTTTCAAAAAATAAACGGAATAGATTGGAGCACAAAAAAAATTGGTTCAGACAGTAAAATCAATATTTTTGTGTTTCAATTTTTTTTTAAGATTCACAGGTGAATATTCAACAAGAAAGTAATACATTACCCAAATCGGAACGTTTGAGCGGAGAAAAGCGCATCAGTGCACTATTTTCCTCAAGCAGATCTTTTGTTGTATACCCATTCAGGGTTGTTTATTTGTTGATCGAGTCGGATAATCCACAGGTTACAATGATGGTCAGTGTGTCGAAAAAAAAGTTTAAACGCGCTGTGAAGAGAAACCGCATCAAGCGACTGATGCGTGAGTCTTATCGTAAGAATAAAGCAGAATATCATACCGTGGCTCACAATGCAGGACGATCAATAGATATTGCATTCTTGTATCTTAAAAATGAATTGGCTGATTACGAGGAAATAGAGACAGCTATGACCAAAGCAGCCAATGTTTTGAACAATAAGGTGAATGTAGAAAACAAGTGAAAAAGATTATCTCTTACATATTTCTATTGCCAATATATTTTTATAAATATTGCATATCACCGCTCACGCCTTCATCGTGCAGGTATTCTCCAACCTGTTCGGAATATGCAGTTCAGGCGATAAAAAAACATGGACCATTCAAGGGTACATGGCTGGCAATTAAGCGTATATCACGTTGTCATCCTTGGGGTGGGAGTGGTTATGATCCTGTGCCGTAAAAATTAGTAAATATGTGATTTGGACAAATATAGAAAGATGGAAATAGAAAAAACAGACAGTATAATTTTCGATATGGATGGAACTTTGTGGAATGCTGTCGACACATATGCTTATTGTTGGAACATTGCTTTTAAAGAAGTGGGGCTTGACAAGGAATTTACAGGGCAAGATCTTATCCAATATATGGGAACTGAGGCGAAAAAGATTTTTACATTGGTTTTTCCTGATTTGCCCGATGAAAAGATCGATGAACTTTTTGATGTCGTTGTGAGAACCGTAGACACATATTTGCCCGTAAAAGGCGGAATCTTATATCCGGATGTTCTGGATGGATTGCACCAACTGTCCACAAAATACAAGCTTTTCATGTTGAGTAATTGTCAGAAAGGGAGTATTGGCGACTTTATGAAGTTTACGAACACCGAAGATTTATTTATCGATTACTTTGAACATGGTGCAAATCACGAGCCTAAGCATGTCAATATTCATACATTGATGGATAAATATGATTTGAAATATCCGGTGTATGTAGGTGACACAGACTCGGATCGCAAGCAGTGCGATATAGCGAAGATTCCTTATGTCTTTGTCAGTTATGGATTTGGTACAACAGATCAGTTTGCTCTAAAATTTGATAGCTTTAAAGATCTGACAGACTATTATATGAACCTATAAGCAAAACAGAAGAATGGTTGCTGAATCGATATTGATTATAATTATACTCTATTTCGGAATATTATATGCTATTTCTTTTTTCGTCAGCCGGAAGCATTCAGACAATGAAGCCTTTTTTCTGGCCAATCGCAAATCTCCATGGTGGGTTGTAGCTATTGCCATGGTGGGGTCTTCCATATCTGGCGTTACATTTGTGTCTGTTCCCGGGCAAGTTGGAAGCCTTGACATGACTTATATGCAGATGGTGATAGGTTTCTTCTTCGGCTATCTGGTGGTTGCTCTCATTCTGCTTCCATTATATTATAAATTAAATCTGACTACCATTTATGGTTATCTGGAGCAGCGTTTGGGCTTTAAGTCATACAAGACAGGAGCATCATTTTTTATTTTATCGAAATTGATTGGTGCAGCGGTCCGATTATATCTTGCCACAATGATTTTGCAAACTCTTGTGTTTGCCCGTTGGAACATTCCGTTTTGGCTCACGGTGGCAGGGACAATCCTTCTCATCTGGGTATATACACACCGAAGTGGAATTAAGACGATTCTCTGGACAGATCTTTTGCAGACAAGTTGTATGATAGGGGCATTGGTTTTGATAATCTGGCAAGTGGTGACAAAGATGGATTTGGGTTTTCTTCAGGCGATAGATGTTGTCAGGAATAGTGAACATGCCCGTATCTTCGTATTTGACGATTGGGGCAGTAAGCAAAATTTCTTTAAGCAATTTCTGAGTGGTATTTTTATAACCATTGTCATGACTGGTTTGGATCAGGGTATGATGCAAAAAAACCTGACGTGCAAGAATCTGAAAGATGCTCAGAAAAATATGGCAGTGCATGGTTTTGCATTTATTCCCATTAATTTTTTGTTCCTATGCCTTGGCATATTGCTTCTGGCTTTTGCTACACAAAAAGGGATTACCCTGCCCGAAAAGACAGATCAGATATTACCCATGTTGGCAACACAATACTTAGGATTTCCTGTTTTGATTTTTTTCACCATCGGAATCATTGCTGCTGCTTTTGCCAGTGCCGATTCCGCTTTGGCTGCATTGACCACTTCTGTTTGTGTCGATTTGCTTGATGTGCAGAAAAAAAATGGTGCGGAAGCTCAGAAGATTAGAAAGCGAATGCACATCGCGATGAGTATTTTGTTCGGCATAGTGATTCTTATAATAAATGCTTTGAATAAGACGAATGTGTTGGATGCTATCTACACAATCGCTTCATATACCTATGGTCCACTTTTGGGTATGTTTTGTTTTGGGCTATTTACTAAACGGTCTACAAAAGACGGAGTAGTGCCTTATATTTGTATATTATCTCCTTTCGTTTGTTTTGGAGTGGAAATGCTCTTGAAATATTTTTTCGATTATAAAGTCGGATATGAAATACTGATATTTAACGGATTGCTCACATTTCTGGGCCTGATGGCATTTTCTGGAAAAGTGAAAAAAGAAATATCACAAAGCCGGATCAGCTAAGCTCAATGGTTCAATCTACTTATTTTTCAGAATCTTATCATTCAGAATCTCACCATCTTCCATAATGGTTCTCAACAGATAACAACCTGTCTGCAATGATGATAGATTAGTCGTGTAAGTTACATCGTTCACCTGCGGCATATAGATTATTCTTTTTCCTGTCAGATCAAATATTTGCAGATCCTTTATTTTCTTTGATGCTGAAATGTTCAGAATATTATCAACGGGATTCGGATATATATATATAATGTTTTCTGACGAGACGTTGTCTATACTCAGGATAATGTTGTTTGTTTTTGCAATAATGTCACTATTGGGATTGAAAACAGCATTCTTAATCAGGAATGGAACATCATCAAATTCGAAAACCTGATTGTTTTCTGTTAAATCAAATTTTCGGGTATAGGTTTCGCCTATCGGACTGATAAACATCATGTCAAAAGGTGTTTCAAAGAAACTGACAGAACTATGTGAGCTAGTCTGGCTGACTTTCATAGAGGTTTTTCCAGAGGTTTGATTAAGGCTGATATTAAAAATAGGATAACCTTCGCCATATATCCAGTCATTGAAGAATTCGGTGAAATCTGTTCCTGTCGAATTTTTCAGACTTTGCTTGAAATCTTCGGTTGTTGCCGAGCCATATGCAAATGCAGGATTGTCAAGATATTCATTCATTGCCTTGAAATAGAGACTATCGCCAAGTTTAAACCGGATCTGGTTGATAACCAAAGCTCCTTTCAGATAAGTTAAACGATTGTCAAAGATCCTGTTTTCATTGCTGGCGTCAGGATTGTAGACCGAGCCGTCAGGCAATTGAGTGATTGTTTTTACATAACCGGATTTCCATGCTTTGAATGACTCTTGGCCATACATATATTCTTTGAGCAAGCCGACACCGTATGTAGCAAAACCCTCATTGAGCCATATATCGTGCCAAGTGGCACATGTCACTTTGTCACCGAACCATTGATGCATGAGTTCATGAATCACAAGGTCTTCTGTAAAATTTTTCACAAAACTGACAGTAGCATGTTCCATACCTCCGTTCCATTGCCATTGTGCATGTCCATACTTTTCATTTTTGTACGGGTAATCACCATATTTTCTGCTTAGGAACTCAATATAGCCAGGTACTTTGTCTAACGATGTTTTGGTGTCATCTGTTAGGGACTCCGGGTAAACATAATTGATCACCGGAACTTGAATTCCGCTGACAGATGCATAATTGCTGTATACTTCATAATTAGTAACGGCAAAGGCTATCAGGTAAGTTGGTATTGCATATTTGTGTTGCCAGAGATCGGTTACAGTTCCGTCTTGGTTGTCAGTCGAAGAAATGAGAAGCCCGTTTGCCACCGATTTATATTCTTGGGGATGAGTGATGAATAATTCCACTTCGTCAGCTTTGTCTTGCAGATCATCCTTGCACACCCACCACAATGGTGCTGCAAAAGATTCTGAAAAAGTATAAACCATCGGCGTACCATTATGTTGGTTGATCATGTATCCGCCATTGGACGATGGCAAACCTATATAGGAAATTGCTATTTCGTTGCTAGTGTTGGCAAGAATAGATAATGGTAGGTTGATCTTCAGTTTATTGACGGAGTGGTTGTAATCGGACAATGTAAGTCCGTTCAATTCAACGCTCTGAATGGTCAATGTATTTCCTGCATCCAGAATAATATTATTCAGATTGGCCGTAGAGGTAAAATAAATCGTTGTTTTACCCGAAAAATCGGACGCGGTCGGATTGGCCGCAATTTCGAGCTTATATTTTTTTACATCAAAACCAGAAGTGTCTATACTGGTGTTTTCTTCCTGAAAGTATTGTGGCAATCTGCAATAATGAACTTGCGATTGAGCTGCAATCGAGAGCTGTAGTAATATGCAAAGCAGGGTATATTTTTTCATGTGCAGAAAAATTTGTACATTGATTTCAAATGTAATAAAACTATTCCAGATCGACAACTGTTATACCTGCTCCTCCGAATTGGACGTGCTCGTCCTGAAAATGCTGTATGCCTGACACTGTCCGCAGATAATCCCTGATCAACTGTCTCAGAGCTCCGGTTCCGGTTCCATGAAGAATCCGTATGCGGGAAACCCCTATCTGAATGGCATCATCGACAAAATACATAACGGCTTGCAGGGCTTCGTCACCTCTCATTCCACGCACATCAATATCTTGTTTGAAGTTAAGTTTCTTTTCATAGATATTGTCGTAAGTTTGTGAACTGACAAATGTCGATTTTTGGAATGTTTCTTTTTTTACCTGATTTTTACTCACTCGCTCCAATGTGTCCAGTTTCACTGTCGATTTAATCATACCGAAAGCGATCTGCGCATTCTTGCCTTGTATTTCCATAACCTGACCAATGCTTGTCTGACCTTTGATTTTCACATTGTCACCAATCCCGATAGTGGTGGGAATGTTTTCTTTTACGGTTTTTACTTTATTTTTTTTGTTGTTCTCTTTTTCCTTTAGTTTCTGTATTTTTCGTAATATTTTGTCTTCTCCTGCATCTTCAGTTTCGTTGATACGATTTTTGAAGTCTGACAAACTTTTCCGAATTTCTTTCGTCTTTTCTTTTTCTGCTTGCGATTCTTTGATAGCGCGTATCGTATTTTCTATCTTGGCATTAGCCTCGTTGACTATTCGTTCGGCATCTGATTTGGCATTGCGTATGATTTCTTTGCGTTGTTTCTCAACATCCAACAAATCTGTTTCGTAAGTCGAAGTGATTTCTTCTAGCCGTTTTTCTTTCTGCCGGATATTTTGCCTTTTTTGCTCCCAATAACGCTTGTCCCGGACTATATCTTGCAGATATTTATCCATATTTATATAATCGCTTCCAACAATTTGCGATGCATCGGAGATCACATCTTCGGGAAGTCCAATTTTTCGGGCTATTTCGATGGCGAACGAGCTTCCCGGATTGCCGATAGATAATGTGAATAAAGGTTGCATTTGATGCCTGTCATATAGCATTGCTCCGTTTATGACTCCTTTGTTTTCATTCGCAAAGTGCTTCAGGTTCTGATAGTGTGTCGTGATTACACCAAAAGATTGTTTTTGATTGAACCTCTTGAGCAACGATTCGGCAATTGCTCCGCCTATTTGAGGTTCTGTGCCACCACCGAATTCATCGATCAGCAGAATGGTTTTGCTATCGCAGTTCCTGACAAAAAATTTCATATTTGTCAGGTGAGAGCTGTATGTGCTCAAATCATTTTCTATTGATTGTTCATCACCAATGTCGATGAATATATTGTCAAATATCCCTACTTTAGAACTTTCAGACAATGGTATAAGTAGTCCGCACTGCACCATGTATTGAAGTAATCCGACGGTTTTGAGACAAACGGATTTCCCTCCGGCGTTGGGCCCTGAAATGATCAACAGCCTGTTTTCCGCATCGAGCCAGATATCGAGAGGTACGATGTTTTTATTTTGTTTCTTGTGTGACAGGTAGAGTAGTGGATGTTTGGCTTTGTCCCAGCCAATCTGCTGCTTGTTTTCTATTGCAGGCCTGATGGCATTAATCTCGATAGCAAAACGAGCTTTAGCCCTGATAAAATCTATCCATGCCAAAAATTCGTATGATTGCACAATATCAGGTACAAGCGGACGTACAATATCGGCAAATGCGATCAATATTTTAATGATCTCGCGTCGTTCTTCACTTTCCAATTCCCTGATGCGGTTGTTGGCTTCGACTACCTCGCTTGGCTCAATAAATACGGTTTTGCCCGAAGCTGATTCGTCATGTACAATACCTTTCAATTTTCGTTTGAATGCTGGGGCTACAGGTATCACCAATCGTCCGTCGCGCATTGTGGGTGCAACATCTTTCTCTACTAATCCTTCTGCCTGAGCAGAACGAAGGATTGCATTGAGACTTTTAGATATGCTATTTGTTATTTGTGTCATATCTTTTCTGATGCGGTGCAACTCTGTGGACGCATTGTCTTTGATCTTGCCAAATTTGTCAAGAATGGAGTCTATTTTTGATAACAGTTGTGGAAAAGCAATCACTTCACCTGCAAGTGCTTGCAGATGTGGATAAGGCGAGTTTTCATTGTCTTCTTTGGTGAAGAAACTGATTATTTCTTTTATTGTCTGCAAGGAGCGTCGCAAATCAAAGACATCAGCTTCGTCAAGCCATGTACCTTCTATTCTTATATTTTTGAGTGCCGGACGCACATCGAAAAAATAACTTACCGGAAAGTCGTCCTCTTCTTGCAATATACGTGTGAATTCTTCCGTTTGGGAAAGCTGTTGCACTATCAGGTCATATTCTGATGAGAAAGATATTTTGTCGGTTTTTTCTTCACCAAGGGTACTTAAGCATTTTTCAGCTATCAGTTGGCGGATTTTGTCAAAACCTATTTTGTGTTCAAAGTTGTCAGGATAAATCACTGCTTTGTTGTTATAATTTTATTAGAATACAAAGATAATAAAGCTGCAATATAAAAAAATTATGTATTTCAGTCCGTAAAACTTTTTAATATTGTATTCCTCTGATCAATAATGTGATGTATAATAGGGGACTTGATAAAAACAAAAAAAAGTAACCGTTATGGTTACTTTTTGTTTTCTCTGTAGTAGCTTTTTAAAACCTACTGCTTACCTAAAATTATTTTTTAGGTTCAGCTTTTTTTACAGCAGCAGAATCAGCTTTAACAGCAGCAGAATCAACTTTAACAGTAGCTGTATCAACAACAGGAGCTGTTTCAGTTACAACTGTAGTAGAATCAACAGCTGGTGCTTCTGGTCCTTTTTTACCGTCACATGCTACAAAAGCAAAAGATACTGCAGCCAAAACAAGTAACATTGAAATTTTTTTCATTTCCTTAAATTTATAAAATGATTAATAAAATATGCTTATTTCATGCAAAGGTAATCTAGTTTTGCAAATAACAAACAAAAATGATAAGATTTTTTGATATAAATATAATTTTTTCGGAAACTTTATTCTTTTTTATGACCAAATACACTTTATTGTGGCTTATATAAGTACATAATGATAGGAAAATGGTCACTATATCCGTTTAAAAATGTGTTTCCGCTAAAAGTGCGTAACGGGTAGCCTTTGTAGCGTCCTTTTTGTTGTATCAAAAAATCTGGATTGAAAATTTTGATATCGGAATATCTGAATCCTGTCGGAGAATTTAGCAAACTTTCAGAGATGATTATTTGGTCAAATAAGTCCCAATTATTCTGATAGCAGGTTGTTCCCTGTCCCGAAGAATATATTTTCCACATCGGGTTGAAAAAACCACCTTCTTTTACGTCTTTTTTTTCTTTGCGTGCATTTAATATTACACGGCAACTGCGATCATTGGGATTGTCATTGAGGTCACCCATAATTATTATTTTGGCATTTTGATTTGACTTGAGTAACGAATCGCAGACATTTTTGCAAAGCATGGCATTGTAGTCTCTGAGCTCCGCATTATTTTCTCCTTTTCTCGAGACCCAATGATTCACTATAATATATATGGAATCATTGGCTAAAATGCCATTGACCAATAATAGCTCTCTGGTCTTGAAGTTCGGATATTTGGGATGTTGGTATTTTATTGTTTTTTCAGAGCTTATTTTAAATAATTGAGGATTGTATAATAGTGCAACATCTATTCCGCGAGGATCGGGTGAATCGTGATGTATGATCTTATAGCCAGATCCGGAAATATTCCGATTACTGGTCAGATCAACAAGGACTTTTCTGTTTTCGACTTCTGCCAGACCTATAATTGCAGGTTTATTTGCACTGTTTTCTTTTTCAATCTGGCTGATTACGTAAGAGACATTATTGATTTTTTTCTTGTATTTGTCCGTAGTCCAATTCTTAGAGCCTTCTGGAGTGAATTCTTCGTCATCCGAATATTTGTCTTTCTCGGTGTCGAACAGATTTTCTACATTATAGAATGCAATAGTATAAATCTTTCTGATAGCAGTTTTATCATTGATATCTGGTTTTATGTCCCTTTTATTGATATCGGTGCAACTGCATAGGTTTATGAACCCGGCAAGAATGAAGAAAATATATTTTGATTTTGTCCCCACAAAAAAAGATTGCGTTTTTAATCTTTTTGGTTCATATAAAGAGCTAATCCTCCGTTTGATGTTTCTCTGTAGAGACTTGGAAGATCATGTCCGGTTTGCTGCATGGTTTTCACAACCTTATCGAAACTTACCAGATGTTTCCCGTCCGACATCATTGCAAAAGAGCATGAATCCAAAGCCCTGACAGCAGCGAAAGCGTTGCGTTCAATGCAAGGTACTTGCACTAGGCCGCAGACAGGATCGCATGTGAGTCCCAAATGGTGTTCGAGTCCCATTTCAGCGGCATATTCTATCTGAGAAATAGATCCTCCAAAAAGTTGGCAGCCGGCTGCGGCAGCCATAGCACAGGCCACACCAACTTCGCCTTGGCAGCCCACTTCAGCTCCTGAAATGGAAGCGTTGGTTTTTACCAGATTTCCAATCAATCCGGCTGTAGCCAAAGCTCTTATTATTCTTTGATTGCTGAATCCGTGATGAGCAGCGGTGTGCAGATGATATAACACCGCGGGCAATACACCTGATGACCCACATGTGGGTGCAGTCACTATTTTTCCGCCGGCAGCATTTTCTTCCGATGTTGACAAAGCATAAGCAAATAATAAAGCACGGCTTTGCATAGAACCATGATATCCTTTTGCTTTTACAAAATAGGTTGATGCTTTTCTCTGCAGACCTAACCCTCCGGGAAGCATACCTTCTGTTTCCAAACCACGGTTTATTGCGGCTTTCATCACTTCCCACACAACCTCAAAATAATCTAACACCTCAGTTCCTTCGGTGTCGATCACATATTCCCAAAATGTTTTCCCGTTGCGTTGACACCAATCTAGAATGTCTTTCATATTGGTTTTGTCATACACCTGCAAAGCTTGAGAATCAGTATTCTCATTGGCTAAATTACCTCCACCGATGCTATAAATGGTCCATGAATTAGTGATGTTTTTGTTTTCATCCAGGGCATTAAATATCATTCCATTAGGATGGAATGGTAATTCTATGCCGGGATTCCAGATAAATTCCACTTCTACCGGAGCCAGTTCGGCAGCAATGGCTATATCTGTCATGTGTCCTTTTCCGGTGGCGGCAAGGCTTCCGTACAATTTCACTTCAAAAAATGAAGCTGCCGGATTATTTTCTTTAAATATGGCAGCGGCATTGCGTGGTCCCATTGTATGACTACTCGAAGGACCATAGCCAATTTTAAATATGTTTTTTACGGATTCCATTGTTTTTAATCAAAATTCAGAATGTAGCGGATGTTCTGTCCGTATGAGTCATTCAGAACATTCAAGGCAGAAGCTTTGAGGTCTGAATATTTCTCGGACAAAGGAACTAAATTTACCAGATATAACAAGCGTTTCACTTGCAGATGTAAATAAAAAAAGTGGAAATCTCAGATTTCCACTTTTCTGTATTTAGGATTGGTTTAAATTAACCGTTCACTTTAGCCATGTGAGCAATCAGGTCAAGCACTTTGCTTGAATAACCCCACTCATTGTCATACCAGCTAACAACTTTCACGAATGTATCTGTCAAAGCTATACCTGCTTTTGCATCGAAGATAGAAGTACGTGCATCACCGATGAAATCAGAAGAAACAACTGCATCTTCTGTGTATCCCAGAATACCTTTCAATTCGCCTTCAGAAGCATCTTTCATTGCTTTACAGATTTCGTCATATTTAGCAGGTTTTGCCAAATTTACAGTCAAATCAACTACTGATACGTCCAAGGTAGGAACACGCATTGACATACCTGTAAGTTTACCATTCAATGTAGGGATCACTTTACCTACTGCTTTTGCAGCACCTGTAGATGATGGGATGATGTTTCCTGCAGCTGCACGTCCACCTCTCCAGTCTTTGGCAGAAGGTCCGTCTACTGTTTTCTGAGTAGCTGTTGTTGCGTGTACTGTTGTCATCAAACCATCTGTGATACCGAATTTGTCATTTAATACTTTAGCGATAGGAGCCAAACAGTTTGTTGTACAAGATGCATTAGATACAAATTGGTCTCCTTTTTTGTAAGCGTCTAAGTTTACACCGCAAACAAACATTGGAGTATCATCTTTTGAAGGAGCAGACATAACTACATATTTAGCACCTGCATCGATGTGACCTTGAGCTTTTGATTTTTCGAGGAAAAGACCTGTAGATTCTACTACATATTCAGCTCCTACATCGCTCCATTTCAAGTCGGCAGGGTTTTTTTCAGCTGTAACACGGATTGCGTTTCCGTTTACAACCAATTTGCCATCTTTGATTTCAATAGTACCGTTGAATTGACCATGGATTGTATCATATTTCAACATATAAGCCATATATTCTACATCAATAAGGTCATTAATACCTACAATCTGAATGTCTTTTCTACCTTGTGCTGCACGGAAAACCAAACGACCGATACGTCCGAAACCGTTAATACCTACTTTAATCATTTTGTTTATAATTTTTATTGGTTAAATAAATATGTTATATAATATGTTTTTATTCTTTTAGACGCCACAAAAATATATAAAAAATATCTTTTATGCGAATATATTTAATTCAAAAATAATACAATAAAATCAAAAAAATAATATTCATACGCTTCGCAGATCATTCTGTAAACTGTAGTTTGCAAATTGCATATAAATAGTATCTTACGCATTGCACTTTGTATTTTCGCTTTAGATATGAATCATTAAAAAATGAGATAAGAGTAGCATCATATGATACTACTCTTAATCTTTTGAATCACTATTCTTTATTGTAAAAATTTTTAGTTTTTACAAGACTATCTTGGTTGCTTTATTTCCAACTCTAACAATGTAGACTCCGTTTGGAACAGTTATTGTCGTTTTGCCGTCTACCAAACTCTTAGAACCGATCAGTTTTCCGGCAATTGAATACACAGAAACTAAAGCATTGCGATCAGATTCCACAATAATGTTCTGACCTTGTTTGTAAACTTTTATACCGTTATTATCTATAGTCTTGCTGTCAATGATACTAAGAGGTGTGCTAATTGTCGTAACTTCTATTTCATTTGATTCGGCAGATTCTACTCCATTCTGTACAGCTTTCACGGTGTAGAAATAGTGGGTAGCTTCGCTCAGACCAGTCACTTGTTGACTCAAGACGTTTCCAACATTCAGGTCTTGATATCCGGAAACAGGAACTTTCACTTCCGCAGCTACACTTCTGGATGGAGAACTGTTGATATATACAACAGTGACATCATCAATTGCCAGATTACCTGCAACTTTTGTATAAGTCATTCGTATTTGACTGATGTTTGAGTATCCTAAAGTTACCAAATCATAAGTCACCACGCCGGCAGTTGCAAACTCTGCATTTGATGCATTAGCGATAGAGACCCAGTCAGTTCCGTTAAAACCTTCGATAAGGGTGCTGGATGTAGCTCCACTTTGTTGTTTTGCCCAGAAACTGAAAGATTTAATATTACCGGTATAAACTCTTGTTTTTAGATATGCACCTGTTTCTGAGAATGCGATTGATGGGGATGATGCTCCGAAGTTACCTGTTGTTGTATATATCTGACGGGTACCGGTTACGCTGACTTCCCAGCCATTCAGATATGTTGCAGAACCAATCAAGTTCCCATTGGCTACAATACCGTCGAAACCTTCTGTTTCTGTTTCTTCTACAGGATCACTTGTTGTTGATTTGGTATATACATTCAATATATAGCTGTCGGCTCCACTTATGGCGTTCCATGTAGCAATGAATTTATCCATATCGATTTTTTCTACGGTAGGCTGTGTTGCAGTAGGGGTGGATACCGGTGCAGCAGTAGCTGTTCCTGTTAGAACGATTGTTTTGTCGGTTGCTCCTGTACTCTTTAATGTTAAAGTTGCAGTGTGTGAGCCTGCAGCAGTAGGTGTATAAGTTACAGAAAGAGAGCCTCCTGTTGTAGTTAGAGATGCTGGCGTAACCGAAAATAAAGAGGCATTTGTACCAGAAATACTGGCGGTGATATTTGCTGTTAGGTTGGCTGCAGTGACATTGATTGTTTGGGCTGCAATACTGCTACCTACTTGTCCACTAAATGATAACGACTCTGAGTTAGTCGTGATGGTAGGGGTAGCACTAGCCGTTGAAGCTGTTACAGAAATATTTTTTAATGCTATGTTTGATCCACTAGGCTTAGTGGTATAAGTCCAACGGACAAATCTACTGCTGTTTAGCAAAGTTATTTTTTTAGTGCCACCTGCTACATTAGTATATGAAGCCACTGAAGTCCAAGTTGTCCCATTAGTAGACTCTTCGACAGTGAAAGTCATCGTTGAGAGAATTGATCCGGGAAATGAATTATTTACACCTAAATCAAATTGAAGTTGATCAGGAGCTCCATTAAAATTAAGTTGTAGCCAATCTCCCTCTGTGTCAAATTTGAGAGCTCCGTTATATCCACCTAATCCATTTTGAGTAAATCCTGTAGGCATTGTTCCCGGCCCGGAAGTTGTAACGCCTGAAAATGTGGCGTTTACGGGTAGAGTTGCTTGTGCGTTAATTGCAGTACTTATTCCGAAAAGAAGTAAGCATAGTGTAAGAATAGAATAAATTTTTTTCATAAACTTATTAATTATTATTAAGGGTTAGTATCTATCGTTTAATGCTGTAAAAATATAGAATAAAAAACAGCACAGAAAGTAGTATTAATACTATTAATCCTTTTGTAACAATAACTTATTAATTGAGTTTGATCTTGGAATATAAAAAAACAAATAATTAATAATGGCTTATGGTTTTTCGAGATAGAAGTCCTCCGTAAGTCTTTTGAACTCGTTTGTGTAGATGTGTCTTTCTTTTTCAATCACAATATCAGTTTCCTGTGCGACTGTATATTGGGTTGATAATTCCAATAGAATACGTTTTGGTAAAGACTTTGGAGTAGGATAAACATTCGTTATGCGGATTGGATTCAGATTATGTAGTTCAGCTAACTTTAATAGATATTCTTTTTCCTGATGTGGATATATTATAGATAATTTACCTTGTTCTGATAGAAGAGATTTTGAAAGTAATAACAAATCTTTGGCACTCAGAGAATCGTTGTGGCGGGCTAATGACCGTTGGGCTATGGGCGATTTCAATGAGGAAATGAAAAAAGGAGGATTGGATACAATGCAATCATATCGTTTTGTCGTTTTCTCGACAAAATCTTGTAAAGAATAATGATGTATATTAACATTGTTAAATGGGGATTTTTCCGCATTTATTTGAGCTTGCATCACGGCATCCGCATCCATATCTATGGCTTCTACAATGGATTCTCTATTGCAACGTTGAGCCAACATCAGAGCAATCAACCCCGAACCACAGCCAATGTCGAGCAAAGATGTGCTGTCTCCAACATTGGTCCATGCTCCAAGCAAAACACCATCTGTACCAACTTTCATGGCACATTTGTCATGATAAATCGTAAATTGTTTGAATTTGAAATATGGATTTGGCATTGTTCACAACAATTAATTGGGTTTGAGCCGTTCCCAGAATATTAAATTTGTATTGATATCACTATTGATTATTTCGCCATTGGCATTTTCTCCGTTTTTGTCCAAAATAAGCGTATAATACACATAAAACGGCTCCTTGTTCCATTCAAAGACACTTTGCATCGTAAAAGTAAGTGTATCTCCTGACAATACAATATCTGTATAGATAAAATTGTCCGCCTTGTTGATACACGATATTTGAATTTGATTCTGAGCTGACATTGAAACTCTTATTGTGTCAATGTCGGTGACGCTGGCTCCATCTTCGTCTGCTGCCCAATGTTCGGCCCATATTCCCACAAACGCAGGTTTATTATTTTCGCAAAAAACAGGCATAAATGTTGCCACTAAACAAAAAGTTAAGAAAAATCTTGCCATTACTGTAATGTATTTATTGTATAAGTTTGTAAAAAAAATCCGAAACCAAAATTCATGCTCTTTTATCAATATCTGTTTTTGAATAATGGCATAGAATTTGTAAATAATAATGATTCAAAAATAATGTTTATTATTTAAATTTACGCTCTCTTATGAGAGTTATAATGTAGAAGATGTTTTATGCAGAAAGATAATCAATTCGATTTTTTAAATATAGATGAGGGCTCAGATCCCGTAATATCCTTTGTTACAGGTGATATCAATGATGCCGATTGTTTTATCGAAGAGAAGGATTTGGAGAAAGATCTACCTATTCTCGCACTCAGAAATACTGTCATTTTTCCGGGAACCAGTCAACCGATTTCTGTTGCACGGTCAAAATCACTGAAATTGATAAAAGCCTTGAACAAGAAAAAAGGACGTTATGTAGGTTTGGTATGCCAAAAAGACGCAGAAGTTGAGGATCCGGAAATCAATGATCTGTACGAAATTGGCGTAATTGGCGAAATTCTGCGTGTTATCGAATTTCCTGATGACAACAATGTGACTGTCATATTTCAGGGAAAAAAACGTTTCGATCTTCAGGAAGCGACACAAACAAGTCCATTCTTAAGAGCCCGGTATGCTATCAGGGAAAATCATCCGGCTCCAACAAACGATAAGGAATATAATGCTTTGTTGGAATCGATACGCGATCTTTCGTTGCAGATATTGAGAATGTACGGCGAACCACCTAAAGAATTGCTCCAAAAATTCAATTCAATGTCGTTGACTCCGGCTCTTGTGAATTTTTGTTGCACGAACCTACCCGTTTCTGGTTCGGAAAAACAGGTCTTGCTCAACATGGATGATGAACGTGAAAAGGCATTCCATCTGGTGGTCATCCTCAATCGCGAAGTTCAGATGATGGAAATGAAAATGAACATCCAAATGAAAACGCGTGAGGAACTGAATCAGCAGCAAAAAGAATATTTCTTGCAACAGCAGATAAAAACCATTCAGGACGAATTGGGAGGAAATCCTCAGCAGGGCGATATTGATGAATTCAGAAGAAAATTCCAAGAAAAGAAATGGAGCAAGGAAGTTGCCGAAACTGTGGAAAAAGAAATAACTAAATTGGAACGCTTGCATCCTCAGTCACCCGATTATTCTACTCAATTTTCATACTTGCAAACAGTATTGGATTTACCTTGGAATGAATATACAAAAGATAATTTCAATTTGAAGAATGCTCAAAAGATTTTGGACAGAGATCATTTTGGACTCGAAAAAGTGAAAGAACGGATCGTTGAGCATCTAGCAGTCTTAAAACTGAAAGGTGATCTCAAATCACCCATCATTTGCCTTTATGGCCCTCCCGGAGTAGGTAAAACGTCTCTTGGCAAATCTATAGCCGAAGCACTCAACAGAAAATATGTACGTGTTTCGTTTGGCGGATTGCATGATGAATCGGAAATCAGAGGTCATCGTCGCACATACATTGGTGCAATGCCGGGACGCATTATTCAGAACATTCAGAAAGCCGGTTCATCAAATCCAGTCTTTGTTTTGGACGAAATAGACAAAATAGGTAATGATTTCAGAGGTGATCCTTCTTCTGCTTTGCTCGAAGTGCTCGATCCTGAACAAAACTTTGCTTTTCATGATAACTATCTGAATATAGATTACGATTTGTCTAAAGTGCTATTCATAGCCACAGCTAATAATATATCTAATGTGTCGCAACCTTTGCTTGACCGTATGGAACTGATTGATGTAAGTGGCTACATAATAGAAGAAAAAATAGAAATAGCCCGAAAATATCTGATCCCGAAACAATTGGAAAATCATGGGTTAAAGAAGGAAGATCTTGATATTCCCAAGAATACAATAGAAAAAATAATAGATAACTATACCCGTGAGTCGGGAGTGCGTGCATTGGATAAGAAAATGGCGCAGATTATGCGTAAAGTGGCTCTGAAAGTGGCTACTAAGGCTGATTATCCAAAAACATTGCAGATCTCAGATTTGACCGAATATCTGGGCGCTCCAATTTTTTCTCGCGATGAATATCAGGGCAATGAATATGCAGGGGTGGTCACAGGGCTTGCCTGGACAGCTGTTGGTGGTGAAATCTTATTCATAGAAACGTCTTTGAGTAAGGGGAAAGGTGGAAAACTCACCCTGACAGGTAATCTGGGTAATGTGATGAAAGAGTCTGCTATGTTGGCATTGGAATATATCCATTCCCATAATGATAAGATTGGAATATCGGAAGACGTGCTGGACAATTGGAATGTACATATTCATGTGCCTGAAGGAGCTATTCCGAAAGATGGTCCGTCTGCCGGAATCACCATGGTGACATCGCTTGCATCTGCTTTCACCCAACGAAAAGTGAAAGCCAATCTGGCTATGACCGGTGAAATTACGCTTCGTGGCAAAGTATTGCCTGTAGGTGGTATTCGTGAAAAAATACTTGCAGCCAAGCGTGCGGGAATCAAAGAGATAATACTTTCTAAGGAAAATAAAAAAGATATCGACGAGATTAAAGAACTTTATCTGAAAGGACTCAAATTTCACTTTGTTTCAGATATTAGCGAAGTTCTTGAAATAGCTCTTTTGAAAGAAAAAGTGAAACATCCGCAAGATTTGAGCATCAAGGAAAAAGAAAAGACAATGAATTGACCAAGTATTGGAACATGCAAAACTGGCAGTTTATTTGAAAACCATTTTCCAAATGTGATTAAGTGGTTTATATGGGCGATGTTATCAATTGAAATCTTTTGAGGATTCGAAATGTAATTGACAATCCGTTGATATTCCTAAATAATAGGGAGAGATGCGTAAAGGCAATTTTATTGATTCTCGAAAATAACTCGTTTACTGCGGTCACAAAAGTTATGGAATATGTATATATTTATTGAGTTCAAAATACTTGTTTCATAATATAGATGAAGCCTTTGAGATTAACCTGATTATGATGAAACTATGAAAATAAAAACCTATCTAATTCTATTATTCACATTTATGATACTATTCGTTGATGTGGATGCTCAGGAAAAATATGTCTCAGAAATATGGGTTGCGGATTTAGGCAATGGTACATATAAAAATCCAATATTGTACACAGATTATTCTGATCCTGATGCGTGCAGGGTAGGGGATGATTATTATATGACAGCTTCGAGTTTTAATTGTGTTCCCGGTTTGCCAATATTGCACTCTAATGATCTGGTAAATTGGTCATTGGTTGGATATGCAATAGATAAATTGCCTGATAATGCTCTTTTCGGACAAGGGGTTAATCATGGAGGAAACGTTTGGGCTCCTGCAATACGTTTTCATAAAGGGACATTTTATATTTATTATGGAGATCCTGATCTTGGCATATTTATGACAAAAACTACAGATCCTACCGGAATCTGGGATCCTGTTGTGTTGGTAAAAGAAGGTAAGGGTTTAATAGATCCATGCCCTATATTCGATGATGATGGACAGGTATATTTAGTTCATGCTTATGCAGGTAGTCGCGCCGGAATAAAAAGCTTGTTGGCTGTAACACGCCTCACACCCAATGGTGAAAAAACAATAGGTGAATCGCGCATTATATACGATGGTCACGATATAGACCCGACAATAGAAGGCCCCAAGTTTTATAAAAGAAATGGATATTATTACATATTTGCTCCGGCGGGTGGGGTTACTCGCGGATGGCAAATAGCTATGAGAGCAAAAGATATTTTTGGACCATACGAGCGAAAGATTGTTATGGAACAGGGCAAAACTATTGTTAACGGACCACATCAGGGTGCATGGGTAGATACGAATAGTGGAGAAAATTGGTTTCTGCATTTTCAGGATGTTGGCACTAAGGGACGTGTTACTCATTTACAACCCATGATATGGAAAAATGACTGGCCAATAATTGGAGAAGATAAAGATGATGATGGTTGTGGAAATCCTTTGTTAGTGTACAAAAAACCGAATGTGGGCAAAACGTATCCTATTACTACGCCTGCAGAAAGTGATGAGTTTTCCTCTAATAAATTAGGATTGCAATGGCAATGGCATGCAAACCCTATGTCGTGGTGGTATTTTGCTAATAAAGAGAAAGGCTGTTTGAGCCTTTATTCTGTTCCTACTCCTGAAAACTATCAGAATCTGTGGAATATTCCTAATCTCTTACTGCAAAAAATGACGGCTCCGGCTTTTACTGCGACAGTGAAATTGACGTTGAATCCTGATTCCCGATTTTATGGTGAGCGTACGGGGCTATTGATTATGGGGCTTGATTATGCACTATTATCTTTCGAAAACACAAAAGAAGGATTTGTTCTTTCTCAGAACGAATGTTTGAAAGCAAAAACAGGAGTTCAGGAAAATGTAAATGAGTCTATAATGATTAAAGAAAACACTGTTTATCTGCGAGTGCAAGTGAAATCTGATGATACATGTATATTCAGTTATAGTCTCGATAATAAAAAATATACAAATCTGGGCAAGATGTTTAATGCTAAAGAAGGTCTATGGATCGGTGCTAAGATTGGAACATTTTGCACCCGTCCCGTGGCAGGAAACGATGGCGGAAGGGTTGATATTGATTGGTTCAGAATATCAAAATAATTATAGATTAAAGTTTACTTTATGAAATATTTTAGTTTGTTGGCCATTATTTTATTATATGGAACTTCTTTACTATCACAAGAAGTCGTGATCAAAGGTATTCCAAGAGATACGACATACAATCTGCATGATGCTTTTATTAAGCAAAAGCGTTTTTATCCATTTATTAAGGAAATAACACCTGTGCTACCAGCCGGAGTAAAGGCTTATGAGAATATTGTATATTCAAAACCGAATGAAGGGAGAGAATTACTCTTAAATATCTATCGTCCGGATGATGGAATATTGTATCCGGCACTCTTGATGGTACACGGTGGCGGATGGAGTTCGGGAACTCTTTCTCTTCAAATACCAATGGCAGAACAAATAGCTTTAAAAGGATATGTAACCATTCCGATAGAATATCGTCTTTCTCCTGAATCCAAATATCCGGCAGCGGTCTATGATATTAAAGCAGCAGTTCGATGGGTTCGAGCCAATTCTGAAAAATATGGTATTGACACTGCTTTCATTGCAATATCAGGATGTTCGGCAGGCGGGCAGTTGGCAGCATTGGTTGGAACAACTAATGCGCAGGAGAGTTATGAAGAAAAAAGGGAATGCAAAGATTATTCGAGCATTGTAAATGCCGTGGTTAATATCGACGGATGCACAGATTTTACAGTAGAGACAGCACTCCAATATGTTGACGAAGCTATAAAAAAGAACAAACTACCTGCATCTGTTAAATGGTTTGGAGGTGCAATTAATGTAAAAAAAGATCTTTGGATTGCAGCATCACCAGTGTTCCATGTAACAGAAAATTCAGCGCCCATCTGTTTTATAAATAGTTCTGTTGTCCGGTTTCACGATGGCATGGATGAAACTATCGAAAAATTGAATAGATATAATATATATTCTGAAGTTCATACTTTATCCGATTCACCACACACTTTTTGGTTATTTGATCCGTGGTTTCAGCCAACAGTAGATTATACGGTCAATTACTTAAATAAGATGATTGTTTCTAAATCGAATCAACGATAGTAACTGATTTCAAAGACGATTCTGCTTGTGAGGTAAACTATCCAATAATATATATTTATTTGGTTTTCGTCGGATGTAAAAGTGAAATTCAGACGTGAATTCAATTTAATATACCAGCAATGGGAGATGAGTCTTCCGTTATTTGTTTCCATTTGTTTTGATGATTGTTTTTTTTAGTACTTTTGTGCAAATTTTTGATAATGGTCGATACAAAGAAACTGAAATCATCTATTGGAACTTTATTATTATATTCCATGCAGTATGGATTTATATTAGGTGTATTTTGGTTTTTAAAATATATATTTTTTATCGCATTTGATCTGTTCGATCACTTCTGGAATGTCTACAATACCTTAAATATTGGGACGTTACTTATATATTACATTCTTATTAACAGATATCGAGATCGTGCGCTCGGAGGATATATCAGTTATGTACAATGCTTTATATTTTCCACATTACTGTTTTTCTTTGCTTCACTAATCGAATCTATTATAATCTATGTGCATATAGCGATCATCAATCCCAATTTCTTATCAAAACAAGGGCGTTTCGGTATTGTGATTATCGAGGAGCTGATACGCATCTTTAGCAATCCCACGCAATCTATAAATGTTGCTAAGCCATTGAAACTGGCAAGTAATGCTGAATATATCATCAACAATATATACGTAAGTGCCCTTTATGGATTCCTATTATCATTATTTTATGGTATATTTGTCAAACGTAAAGCACCTAAATAAAACTAATTAGAATGGATATATCAGTAGTTATTCCATTATACAATGAGGACGAATCTCTTCCCGAACTATATTCTTGGATAGACAGGGTTATGAAAGCGAATAACTTCAGTTATGAAGTTGTGTTTATCGATGATGGAAGCACCGACAATTCGTGGCAAGTAATATCTGATTTACAAAAAGATCACGCAGAAATAAAGGCAATTAAATTTCGTCGCAATTATGGAAAATCTCCGGCATTGCATTGTGGCTTTGCAAAAGCAGACGGTGATGTGATTATCACTATGGATGCAGATTTGCAGGATAGTCCGGACGAGATTCCGGAACTCTATCGCATGATAATGACAGATAAATACGATTTGGTATCGGGCTGGAAGAGAAAACGGTATGATCCTATATCAAAAACTATTCCGACCAAATTGTTCAATGCTACTGTCCGAAAAGTATCCAGTATAGAACTGCACGATTTTAATTGTGGCCTCAAGGCCTATCGCAAGGCTGTAGTGAAAAATATAGAGGTTTATAACGATATGCATCGCTATATACCTTATCTGGCAAAAATTGCGGGATTCAAAAAAATTGGTGAAAAAGAAGTTCATCATCAGGCTCGCAAATATGGCGAAAGCAAGTTTATGGGATTGAGCCGCTTCTTTAATGGCTATCTTGATTTGCTGACTCTTTGGTTTTTGTCCAAATTTGGAAGAAAACCAATGCAATTTTTCGGACTATTGGGCAGTCTCATGTTTTTGTTTGGTTTGATAGCTGTCATCACTGTCGGCATATCTAAAATATATGCAATGAAAACCGGAATGGACTATCGTCTGGTGACGGATTCTCCTTATTTCTACATTTCTCTGACGATGATGCTGTTGGGGACGCAATTATTCTTGGCCGGATTTCTTGGTGAATTGATTTCGCGAAATTCAACTGAACGGAATAATTACAAAATAGAAGAGGAAATATAATAAGTCTTGCAATAATCATTCAGATATTTTAATAAACAGAATTGGGCAGAGATTCAATTCTGTTTTTTTGTTTGATGATTCACAATTGAAAAATTGAGAACCGCCCAAAATGTGAAAAAAACGATCGCAAAATGACATTTCGTTAAATTTTTGTTATAAAACTAATCACTGTTTTATTATATTTGTATTCTAAGTTTTCAAAATTCAAAAACAAACCTGAAAAATGAAAAGAGACACAGCCATTTTTGATATTATAGACAAAGAGTATCAGCGGCAATTGAAGGGTATAGAACTCATCGCTTCAGAAAATTTTGTAAGCAAACAGGTAATGGAAGCTATGGGTTCATGCCTCACAAATAAGTATGCCGAAGGTTATCCAGGGAAGCGTTATTATGGCGGATGCGAAATCGTAGATCTTAGCGAACAATTAGCTATAGACCGTTTGAAGCAAATTTTTAGAGCCGAATGGGCTAATGTGCAACCTCACTCCGGAGCACAAGCAAATGCAGCAGTATTTCTGGCTTGTTTGGATGCGGGAGATAAATTTCTAGGTTTGAATCTATCGCATGGCGGGCATCTCTCACACGGTTCGCCTGTCAATTCGTCAGGCCTCTTGTATCATGCATTGGAATATAATGTTCAGGAAATCACAGAACAAGTGGATTATGAGCAAATGGAGTTGATCGCTCAACGTGAAAAACCCAAATTGATCATAGCAGGAGCATCGGCTTATTCCCGTGAATGGGATTATGCACGCATTCGTCAGATTGCCGATTCAATCGGAGCCATCTTTATGGTCGATATGGCACATCCTGCTGGTTTGATAGCTGCTGGGTTATTAAAAAATCCGCTTGAATATGCACATATTGTGACTACAACAACACATAAAACTCTTCGAGGTCCTCGTGGTGGAGCAATTCTTATAGGAGAAGACTTTCCTAATCCTTGGGGTAAGGCAACTCCCAAAGGCGAAATCAAGATGATGTCGGCTTTGTTGGATTCGGCTGTTTTTCCTGGTATACAAGGTGGGCCGTTGGAACATGTAATTGCGGCTAAAGCTGTTTCATTTGCAGAAGTTCTGGAGCCATCATATAAAGAGTATCAGATGCAAGTTAAGAAAAATGCAGCAGTCATGGCTCAGGCATTTATAGACAAAGGCTATAAGGTTGTGTCAGGGGGTACTGATAATCATCTTATCTTGGTCGATTTACGAAAAAAATTCCCTGAATTGACAGGTAAAGTTGCCGAGAAAGCTCTTGTTGAAGCTGATATCACGACAAATAAAAATATGGTTCCGTTCGACAGTCGTAGTCCATTCCAAACATCGGGACTCCGCTTCGGTTCTCCGGCAATAACAACACGTGGAGCCAAAGAACCGTTGATGGGTGAGATTGTTGAAATGATAGATACCGTACTGTCTAACCCTGAAAGTGAGAATGTTGTTCGATCAGTTCGTGAAAAAGTCAATGGTATCATGAAAGACTATCCTTTGTTTGCTTGGTAAATAATAAAATAAAGAAGCTTCTTAAAGCAGAATATATACCGAAACTTAAATTTTGGTTTATAACAATTAAGATATGATTACATTTTAAATAAAACTAAATTTGAATGAGATTTGTTTTATAATAAACTACATATCTCTTAACTATCGCAAATTTAATACTAACCCATAAAAATATTAAGCTTATGAAAAAGAATTTTACGCTTATTTTCAGTCTATGTTTACTCTTTTTAGGTTTCAGCAATGTCATGAATGCGCAAGGCAGTGAAAATTTTTCTAATATACCAACAGATCTTTCATCTGGCTATAACCCAAGAAGCTGGAGTGGGACTGATGGCGTGACTTGGTCTGCTACAAATGCAAGAACTGATCAAACTTTAACCGGAAAAGCTATTTGTCTAAACTCAGTTGGAAGTATAACCTCTCCAACATATACCGGAGGAATGGGTAATTTGAAATTTAATTATGTGAGAGGGTTTACAGGTACAGGTGCAAGAACTATCCAAGTCTTTGTTAATGGAACTCAAATAGGATCAGACATAATAGTATCTACAAGTTCAAATACTGTTGTTGAATTCAATCAGGATATAAATATTGAAGGTAACATTCTTTTACAAATCAAAACAAGTGGAGCTCAAATAAAAATTGATGATATTGTATGGACTGCATATAGTACAACTACTCCCACATTAATAGCATCAGAATCAGTACTAAATTTCGGTACTGCTGTAGTTGGATCTACAGCTCCAACTAAAACATTTACGTTGACAGGTTCAAATCTTACAGGAAATGTTTCTTTGATTTCAGACAATCCTGCATTCACTATCTCTCCGGCTTCTCCTTATACTCCGACTTCCGGAACAGTAAATCAAACTGTAACTGTAACTTATACACCTTCCGCTAGTCCTGCTACACATACCGGTAAATTGACAATAAGCAGTGCTAGTGCAACCTCTATTGAGATAAATCTGAGTGGTGAAACTATATTAGGTACACCTGTTGCTACAGCTGCGACTGATATACAACAGAGTAGCTTTACAGCAAATTGGAATGCTGTATCTGGTGCCGGTAGCTATATATTAAATGTATATAAAAAAGTCGGAACAGCTGAAGTGACAGTTTTTTCTGAAAACTTCGATAAGTTTACGGCTGGATCACCTAACGCTGGCGCTAATGGTACTGATGTTTC